>NZWP01000010.1 GCA_002701645.1 Fidelibacterota bacterium
TTATAATTTTCTATATTATTAGATACCGTTTTCCATATTGACCTAAATGTTTCTGTAGATCCGGTAAAATGAATACCAGCCAAGTCTTTATGATTTAAAACTTTGTTTCCAATTTCTGATCCAGATCCTGGAAGAAAATTAATAACTCCATCAGGAAGCCCAGCTTCTTTATAGAGTTCCATAATTACATAAGATGAATAAATAACACTACTTGCTGGCTTCCACAGTACTGTGTTACCAACAACAGCAGGAGCAATAGCTAAATTTCCTCCAATACTAAAGAAATTAAATGGAGCAATAGCGAAAACAAATCCTTCTAGAGGTCTAAACTCCAAGGCATTATGCATGCCTTCTGGAGAAATAGGTGTAAATGTTTCTTGCATTTTATAAGCAAACTCAATATTAAAATTTAAAAAATCTATAAGTTCGCACGACGCATCAACTTCGGCTTGGAAAACACTTTTTCCAATATCAAGCATTGCTGCAGCATTAATTTTATATCTATATGGACCATCAATTAAATCAGCAACTTTTTTAAAGATTGAAGCTCTATATTCAAGAGAAGTGTTTGACCAAGATTTCCATGCTTCAAGAGAAGATTCTATCGCCATTTTAATCTCTTTTTCTCCAGCTTTATGATATGTTCCTAGAAGATGTTGATGGTCATGAGGTTTTGTACACGTTTGCGTATTACCTGTATAGTATTCTTTTCCATGAATAATTACTGGAATTTCTTTTTCTCTACTTGATTGTCTTTCAATCTCTTTTAATAATTCTTCTCGATGTTTTGAACCTGGTTCAAAATCTAGTATTGGTGCATTAACTGCTTTAAAATTTTTGTCCATAATTTTTCCTTTCTTTTTTAGTGCCTAATATTAGATAAAATATCCTTCATTTCAGAATAATTCTTTACTAAAACTAATTTTTTTCGCAATGCCGACGCATCTGGAAAGCCTTTGAAGTACCAACTGAAGTGTTTTCTCATATTATTTGTACCTACAACTTCTCCATGTGTTTCAACAAGTAAGTCTAAATGCTTGTCACAAACATCTAATCTTTCATTCAAACTTATGTCATTGAAATCTTCATTTTTCATATATTTTTTAATTTGAGTAAAAAACCAAGGATTCCCAAGTGCGGCTCTACCAATCATAATGCCATCACATTTTGTTAATGAGAACATTTTTTCAATATCTTCTATAGTTTGTATATCACCATTTCCTATTACTGGAATTTTTACATTTTCTTTTAATTCTTTAATAAGGGACCAATCAGCCTTTCCTTTATAGAGTTGAACAGTCGTTCTTGGATGTAATGTGATAGCTTTAATACCAATTTTTTCTAATTTTATACCTGCATCGGTACTGACAATATTTTCAGAATTCCATCCTGCTCTCATTTTTACAGTTACCGGAATTTCTTTGACAGATTCAACAACTGCAGCAGTGATATCTTCCATTAGGCATAAATCTTTTAATGCTGCAGATCCAGCACCTTTTTTGGTTACTTTTGGAACAGGACATCCGTAGTTAATATCAATGAGATCAGGCTTAAATTGCTCATATACTAGTCGAGCAGCTTTTTCCATGACTTCAGGGGTATCTCCAAATATTTGAATTCCAATAGGTCTTTCAAATTCTGAAAATTCAATCATTTTTAGAGTTTTTTCATTTTTCCTTATAATTCCATGTGCTGATACAAATTCAGAATAGACAATACCTGCACCAAATTCTTTTGCAATGACTCTATATGCATAATCAGTAACTCCTGCCATAGGAGCTAGAAAGAAAGGGAAGTCTAATGTTAGAGATCCAATCTCTATTTTTTTATTTAAATCAAACATATTCTTTTTGTTTGTTAGGTTCAATTATTGGTTTAAATTTGCCCGAGTTTAATTAAACTTCAAAGATAAAAGGTTAAAAAATGTCAAGAGTTTGTGAAGTAACAGGTAAAAAAGTAATGCATGGAAACAATGTAAGTCATGCAAACAATAAAACTAGAAGAAGATTCGATGTAAATCTACAGAAAAAAACTTTCTGGGTAGCTAGTTTAAATAAATCTATTACTCTTAAAGTATCAGCAAAAGGCATTAAAACTATTGATAAAAAAGGTATTGATTCTGTGATTAGAGAATTAACTGCTAAAGGAAGAAAATTTTAAGAGTTTTTAAGTTTATTATTCAATTCTTGAATAATAATTTTATGACCTATCTTTCCTTTTGATTCCTTCATTACTTTTCCCATAAAATAGCTTAATAATTTGCCTTCGCCATTTTGGAATCTTGCAACTTCATTTGGATTTTCTTTTAATACTTTATTAACGATATCTTCTATATTATTATTTGTATTATTTAGGTAATCTTCTTCATCCATAATTGCTTCTATTGATTTGTCGGAGTCAAATAGTTTTCTTAAGATTTCTTTTGCAGAATTTGTAGTTATTTCTTCTGAATCACTTAAAGAAATAATCTTTGCTAAATCTTTTGCTAGAATTCTATTGCGGTCAAAGGGTATGTTTATTTCATTGAATAATCGAAACAATTCACCGGTAATCCATTTACTTGCATTTTTAGGATTAACATTATGTTTAATCATTTCTTCAAAATAAGAAGCAATATGTCTTGTGCTAGCAAGAGTAATTGCCTCTTCTGGTTTGAAATTATATTTATTTATCCATTTATTTTCAAATTCAAAGGGCAAAGTTGGTAAAATTTCTTTTATGGACTCTATTTTTGAATGTTTAATTGTAACTGGAGGTAAGTCGGGATCTGGAAAATATCTATAGTCATCAGCATTTTCTTTAACTCGCATAATCTCTGCAGTATTTTTTTCATTATTCCAAGTAAGGCTTGCTTGTTCTACTTGATGACCATTTTCTAATAGCTGATGTTGTCTTTTAATCTCAGATTCAATTGCTTTTTGTACATTTCTAAAAGAATTAATATTTTTAATCTCTGTTTTAGTACCAAATTTTTTAACACCTTTTTTCTTGATAGATATGTTGGCATCACATCTTAATTTTCCTTGTTCCATTTCAGCATTAGAAATCGTTATATAATTAACAATTTGCTTTATTCTTTGAATAAATATTTTTGCTTGTATTGGGTGTGTTAATACAGGCTCAGTTACAATCTCTATTAATGGAGCACCGCTTCTATTAAAATCTACCTGACTGTTATTGGCTGAGAAATTGTGAGTTGATTTACCTGCATCTTCCTCTAAATGTGCTCTTGTTAGTTCAATATCATATTTTTTATTGTTCCACCAAATAGGTACACTTCCACCTGTAACAATAGGTTTGTCAAATTGAGATATTTGATATCCTTTTGGTAGGTCAGGATAGAAATAGTGCTTTCTAGCGAAAGAAAAAGAAGAATGTATTTTAGCGTTTACTGCACTACCAAATTGAATAGCAAAATCTATCGCCTTTTCATTTATTGAAGGCAAGGCACCTGGTAGTCCAAGAGAGGTAGGGCAGGTAAGGGTATTTGGATTTTTATCATAAGTATATTCGCACGTACTAAACATTTTAGATTTTGTTTCTAATTGTACATGGACTTCTATTCCAATTACAAAATCCCAATCTTTATTAATTGTTTCTATATTATTCAATTTACCTGATCTGAGATTAAGTTTAGAGCAGATCCAGCTTTAAACCATGAGATTTGATTTTCTGAAAAAGTATGGATTGTTTTAATGATATATGTAGAGCCGTCAGGTTTATTTAGACTTAGATTAATATTATTTTCTGGACCAAATTTATCTAAATTAAGAGTTGATATAGTATCAAAAGCTTCAATTTTGTCATAATCTGATTTGTCTTCAAATATTAAAGGTAAGATTCCTTGTTTTTTTAAATTTGTTTGAGCAATTCTTGCAAAGCTTTTTGCTAAAACAATTTTACAACCCATAAATCTTGGTTCCATAGCCGCATGTTCTCTACTAGATCCTTCTCCATAGTTTTCATCAGCAATTACTATCCAATCAATAGAATTTGAGCTATAATATTTTGCGACTTCATAAATATCACCTCGTTCTTTGGTGTCGGTATTTATTGCTTCTCCGGTGGATTGTGTATATGCATTTAGTGCACCGGAATACATATTTTGAGATATATTTTCAAGATGTCCTCTATATTTTAGCCAGGGTCCAGCTGGAGATACATGATCGGTAGTACATTGCCCCTCAGCTTTTAACAAAACACGTAGATTTTTCATATCTTTATTATTCCACTTTTGGAATGGCTCTAATTTTTGTAGGCGCTTACTGTTTTCATCTATAATAATTTCCGCAGATGGATTCAAGCCTCCTGTTAGAAAATCACTACTTTCTATATCTGCAAAGCCATCAGACGGTAATTCTGAACCGATAGGAGCATCAAACATAAATTTCTCCCCATTTTCCATTAAGATAGAATCCTTTAAAGGATTAAAACTAAGCCTACCTGAAATAGCTAGTGCTGTTACGATTTCTGGGCTTGCTACAAAAGATTCAGTAGCTGCATTACCATCGTTTCTTTTTGCAAAATTTCTATTAAATGATGTGATTATTGTATTTTTTTCTCCATCTTTAACTCCAGATCTTTTCCATTGTCCAATACAGGGTCCGCAAGCATTAGCAAGTACTTTTCCGCCTAGTTTTTGAAAAATTTCTGTATATCCATCGCGTTCCATAGTAGCTTTTATTTGATTCGATCCTGGAGTAATATAAAATTCTGATTTAGCTCTTAATCCTTGATCTAATGCTTGTTTTGCAACGTGAGCAGCTTTCTCAATATCTTCATAAGATGAATTAGTACAACTTCCAATTAGTCCAACTTTTATATCGTCATCATAGTTATTGTTTGTAATAGCTAGTGGCATCTCTGAAACTTTTCTAGAAAGATCGGGGCTGTATGGTCCAACAATATGAGGTTCAAGTTCAGATAAATTGATTTCAATTACTTCATCGTAATATTTTTCTGGATTTTCCGCTACTTCATTATCTGCTTTTAAATCATCTTTTAACTCTTCTGCTAATGTTGCAATATCAGATCTTGAAGTGGCGACTAAGTATTCAAACATTTTTTTGTCATAAGGAAATAGAGAGGTAGTTGCTCCAACTTCAGCACCCATATTAGTTATAGTTGCTTTACCTGTACAGCTTATGGTTTTTGTTCCTTCTCCAAAATATTCAATGATTTTTCCAGTACCGCCTTTAACTGTTAAAATTCCAGCTAGTTTAAGTATTATATCTTTAGGGGAAGCCCAACCTTTTAACTCTCCAACTAGCTTAACTCCGATGATACCAGGCCAATTCACTTCCCATGGTGAATCTGTCATAACATCTACAGCATCGGCTCCACCTACACCAATTGCAATCATTCCTAATCCTCCAGCATTTGGAGTATGTGAATCAGTTCCGATCATTAAAGATCCAGGAAATGCATAGTTTTCTAATATAGTTTGATGAATAATTCCTGCACCTGGTTTCCAAAAACCAATACCATATTTTTCACAAACGGATATTAAAAAATTATAAACTTCTTTATTCGTAATAAGTGCATTATCTAAATCATCTTTTGCTCCACTAATAGCAGTAATTAAGTGGTCACAATGGACAGTGCTAGGAACAGCCGTTGTTTCCATTCCAGCATTAATAAACTGAAGTAATGCCATTTGTGCTGTTGCATCTTGCATGGCTACTCGATCGGGTTTTATACAACAAAATGTTTTTGTTCTTTCTGGAATAGATTCTAATGGTTTGCTTAAATGCGAAAAAAGTATTTTTTCTGTATAGGTTAATGGTCGATTAAAAAATTTTTTAGCAACAGGAAGAGATTCCACATATTTTGAATATGTTTTTTTAACTATTTTAGTTTGGTCCATTATTTATCCTCCCTAAATTATTTAAATTTAACTACAAAAAAAATAACTAAAACAATGGGTATAATATTAGCATCAAGTTCTCCAAGACGAAAGAAAATTCTAGAAGATTTAGGTTATAATTTCAAATGTATATCACCAAATATAGATGAATCAAACAACAATAATTTAAACTCAATTGATTATGTCTTGAGGATATCAGAAAGTAAAGCATCTCATGTATGGAGATGCTATAAAGATAGCCATGTACTATCAGGCGATACTATTATTGATTTTAATGGTGAAATCATAGGTAAACCATCTTCAAATAATGAAGCATTTAAAATTATTGATAAATTATCCAATAAAACTCATTCTGTGATAAGTGGGTTAAGCCTTTTTTATAACGGAAAAGCCATTACTATATTTGATAAAACGGATGTTACATTTAAAAAACTATCTAAATCTATCATAAAAAATTATATTAAATCTTTTGATGTTTTAGATAAAGCTGGTGCTTACAATATTGAAGATGCCGAAAATATTTTAATTAAACATATTGACGGATGTTATAATAATATCGTAGGTTTTCCCTTGAAGAAATTCAAAATGAGTAAAATAAAAACAATATTAGATAATTTATGATTTTCTACTCCAGATATAAAAAATTTAGATTAGAAAATAAAATTTCACTTGAAGATATCCAGCGTAGGACTAAAATAGACATTGTAAGTCTTAAGGCTATTGAATCAGGTAAATTTTCTGAAATTTCTAGTGTATATGTAAGATTATTTTTTAAAGCATATCTTAAAGAGATTGGTGTAGATATCGATGAAGGTATTGAAGAATTAAATGATTTTCTTAATCAAAAAAATCTTTCAAATAAATTAAAATCTAAAAAAGAAAAAGTGGAAGATAAGGATAAAAATTTGAAGTTTGTTGATATTATCAATACGAATAATGTCTTTAATCCAAATATCTTGATTGGAGTAGTTATATTTTTTATTCTAATTTTATTAAGTTTTACACTTAATAATTCTTCGACAGTCTCTAATGCTGACAAAGAAAAAGAACTCAGAATATCTAAATCTGATTTAGAAAATCTATACGCTGTAAGAACTCAGGAAATTTTAAGTGAGGAAACTTTTTCCTTTCCAATAACTATTCGATTTAAATCAAATAATGAAAATTACATTGAATATTCAGATGGAGTATCTGGAAAAGAATATTTCGTATTTGATGATACAAAGACTAGTCAATCAAATTCTTTCTCTGAGATTTGGAATGGAGATGATAAAACTTTTTTAATTGCAAATACGATTAATTTTGAATTGATCTTTTTTTCAGAAAATACTTTTAGCGATTTTTCTAAAAATATAATCAATGACTTTCCAGTAAAAGTAGATCTTATAGCAGATCCTTTGTCAGTTTCCATTACAAAATATATACCAAAAAATAGATAGTTTTAACGTATCCGTTTATAGCCCATTTCTTTTTTATCATTTTTTTATTCAATTTATAACAAACTTATTGACATAGATGTCGCATATATATTAAGATAAGTGGTGAATTGTGGGTTGAATTCCCTTAATTCCCGTTTATTATGCGTAGCCAATATACATTTACAGGACAATATGATTTCGTTATTGATTCAAAAAATCGAATCAATATTCCATCAATATTTCGTAAACAACTTCATAAGTCAGATAAAAATAGATTTGTGATAACAAGAGGCATTGATCGCTGTATTTGGGTATACCCTTTGGGCGAATGGGAAAAGATTGAAAAAGAATTAAGTCAATTATCTTCTTTATCTAGAACAAATCGTACTTTTTTAAGAAATCATTTAAGACATGCTAAGATAGTGTCTTCAGATGATCAGGGAAGATTAATACTAACAAAAAGTTTAATTGAATATGCAAATATTCTAAAAGATATAACCATCATAGGTGTTTTAAATAAAATTGAAATATGGGATAATGCTACATTAGAAATATCAGATTCTGAACAAAGCATTGATGAAGAGTCCTATGAAGAGCTTTCCAAGAGAGTCAATATCTGATGACCTCAATTTCGTCAGAAAGCTATGGCCATTATCCAGTTATGCTGACGGAATCAATTAATAATCTAAATATCAAAGAAAATGGATTTTATATCGATGGGACAGTAGGTCTTGGTGGTCATTCAGTTAAAATTCTTAAACATATTAAAAAAGGATTTCTTATAGGTTTTGATAGAGATTCAAATTCAATCAAAATTGCAAAAAAAAGACTCAATGTATTTGATAACTTTAAGTTAATTCATTCTAGTTATACCAATCTGGAAGATGCTTGTAGAAAACTAGATATTAAGCAAGTCGATGGAATGCTTTTAGATTTAGGTCTTTCTTCTTTTCAATTGGAGGATAATCAAAGAGGATTTTCCCATCGATATGATTCTTCTTTGGATATGAGATTTGATGATACAGATGATGGATTAACAGCACAAGAAATTATCGAAAATTCATCTATACGAGAACTCACTAATATTTTTAATGAATTTGGAGAGGAAAGAAATTCTTTTAGAATTGCTAGAGCTATAAAAGAATCAAACGAAGAAATAAATACTGAGATTCTTGTTAGTATCATTAGTCGAAAGACAGCTTATAAATATCGTATCAAAACGTATTCAAGAATATTTCAAGCACTTAGAATAAAAACAAATAATGAGCTAGATCATCTAGGTTCATTTTTAAATGATTTTATGAATTTTCTTAAGCCTGAAGGTAGAATTGTTATTATTAGTTATCATTCTATGGAAGATCGAATGGTAAAGCACAAATTCAAGGAATTAAAGCTAAATAAAGAGTTAAAAGTTTTATCAAAAAAGCCCTTTATACCGACCGATGAAGAAATATCAGATAATAAAAGATCTAGAAGTGCAAAGATGAGAGTAGGAGAAAAAATTGGCTAACCTATTTACAAGTATTTTCAAGCTTACAAAGCTAGCTAAGCCTAAAAGAAAAAAATCTAGAAAAAAAAGATTAACAAAAAAACAAAACGAAAAAAGAGAAAATATAAAATGGACTATAATGTTTATAATGACTGTCGGAACAATCTCTTTGTATTTAGCTGCTTTCATAGAAATAGATAAAACCCAAGCGAATATTGATTTTAATCGAAAAACGTTAGCTCAGCTAAATGAGGATTTGACATTAAAGATTAATTCTGTAGAGAAAATGAAACGAGCAGATATTATTTCAAAAAAAGCAAAAAAAATTGGATTAATAGCAAGTAAACCAGAGACACTTATTGTGAAAATAACTAATGACTAAAAATTACCTAAAATTTAAAAATAGAATACGATTTGTAAGCACTCTTATCATGTTTTTTTGGGTTGTTTTTATATACGAGTTATTTACAATTCAAATTATAGATAGAGTTGAAAATCCTCAGGGTATGAAAGTAGAAATGATTAAAGGTAAAAGAGGAAATATTTTTGATATAAATGGTAATAATATTACTCAAAATTTAACTTTTTATAATATTGGAGCACGTCCAAAAAAAATCACCAATAAAGATATTTTTTTAAGAGATTTATCAGATTGTACAGGCACTGATTTAGGTATTTATATTTCTAAGTTTAATGTTGGAAAATCTTATGTACAGTTAGAAAAAAAGACTATAAGAAATTGTCAAAAATTAAAGTCAAAATATGGAGATGCATTAATCATCAATCAGGATTATAAAAGATATTATCCTGAAGAAAATTTGTTTGGTCAAATTGTTGGATTTACTAATGTAGATGATATAGGAATTGCTGGATTAGAATCTCAATATAACAGATATTTAGAGCCTAAAATTGGTTCCAGAGTTTTTAAGAGTAATGGATTGGGTAAACGTATTTCTGATCCTACTTTACCATATGAAGCTCCCGAAGATGGATCGGATATTTATTTAACTCTTAATAAGGAATATCAAGCAATTTTAAGAGAGGAATTAATTGATCAAATAGAGAAGACTGAAGCATCTTCTGCAATGGGAATAATATTAAATCCTCAAACAGGAGAAATAGTATCCATGGTCAGCGTTCCTGATTTTAACCCTAATAATCCACAAGATTTTGAGGTAGAATATCAAAAAAATAGATTGCTCTTAGATACATTAGAGCCTGGCTCAACTTTTAAAGTGGTTACTATTGCAGCAGCCCTTAAGAGTGATATAAATCCTATAGATGAATATAATGTTGAAGGCCCATATAATTTTCATGATATAAAAATGATTGAAGATTCTGTGCCAAATTCCGTTCTTACTGTTAAAGAAATTTTAGCTTATTCAAGTAATATAGGTACAATAAAAATTGCTGAATCCTTAGGAAAAAATAAGATTTATAATCAAGCAAAAGAATTTGGTTTTGGATCTAAAACTGGTCTTAATCCAACTGGCGAGGAAAGTGGAGTAGTCTATGAAACTAAAAGATGGAGTTTATCATCTATGCATAGCGTTCCTATAGGTTATGAGGTCTCTGTTACTCCGATACAAATCGCTATGGCATATGCAGCAATTGCAAATGGTGGATTTTTATTGAAACCATATATGGTTGACGAAGTTAAAAAAAGTGATGATACAATTTTGAAAAATCAACAGAGACTTAGAAAAAGAATTTTATCGCAGTCAGATGCAGAAATATTAAAAGATATGTTATCCTATGCAGTTGAAAATGGTAGTGGAAAGGGAGCTCAATTAGACGGATGGGATGTATCCGGGAAGACAGGAACATCTAAAAAAGTTATAAACGGTGAATATTCAGAATCAGAATTTTTAGCTAGTTTTGTAGGCTTTTTTCCAAAGGAGAATCCTCAATTATTAGCATTAATTATAATTGATGGAGCATCAGTTTCTAGTAACTATCATTGGGGTTCAATGTCAGCAGCTCCGGTGTTTAAGTCTGTGATGAAGCGCATCATTAATATTGATTCAGAAATAACAAACAATAAGTCTAATAAGAAAGTAAAAGCTAAAAATTCTAATCCAATTTTAATTCAAAAAAATATTAAAAAATCACAAAATATTCAAATGGTAGAGATGCCCAATGTAATTGGTAAAAATGTCAATAGCGCATTTATGACTTTAGCTAAAAAAGGACTTAACCCCAAAATAGTATCTGGCATAGGAGTAATAATTTCTCAATCTGTAGAACCTGGAGCAAAAATAGAAAAAGGAACAAGAGTAGAATTAAAAGCGGAAATAAAATCGTGAATATAGAAAAGAAAAATATTGGTATTCTTGGATTGGGAGTTAGTGGCTATTGGGCTGCAAAGTTAGCTTCCTCTATTGGTGCCAATGTTTTTGTATCAGATAGTAAATCAGATATTAATCAGATATATGCTAAAGAATTAACAGATATAGGTGTTGATATTGAGCTAGGGTTTCATTCTGATAGAATTCTTAATTCAGATTTAATTATAAAATCACCTGGCATACCAAATGATATCAAAATAATTCAAGATATATTAGAAAGTAATATAGAAATGATCAGTGAAATTGAATTTGCCTATAGGCTATCAGATTTAAAAATTATTGCTATAACAGGTACTAATGGAAAGACTACTACTGTTACATGCTTATATGAGGTGTTAAAGAAAAAATTTAATGTTGTAAAAAGTGGAAATATAGGAACCCCATTCTCAGAAATGATTTATGAAGAAAATATATCTAAAAAATTAAACACTGATTTTTGCATATTAGAGTTATCTAGCTTCCAGATTGATGATATTGATACGTTTAAACCTGATATAGCAATGATTTTAAATATTTCACACGATCACTTAGATAGATATGAAGATTTTCTCGATTATACTAACTCAAAGATGGGTCTTTTTAAAAATATGAATGACGACGATTTAATAATCTACAATCATGATGATAATATTTTATCCGATGAAATAGCAAAAATGGATAGAGTATTTACAGCCTATTCTTTAAATCAAAATTTTAGCACATTTTATTTAGAAAATAAAAAAATAAAATCATCTCATAGCAATGAGACTCTTCATATAGATGAATGTGAATTATTGGGCATTCATAATGTATCTAACTTTATAGGTGTTGCTACTATTGCTTCACATTTAAAATTAAATGACAAAGATATTTTTGAGTCTTTGAAAAAATTTAAAGGATTACACCATAGATTTGAGATATTCAAAGAGGTAGATGGTATCAAGTTTATTAATGATTCAAAGGCTACAAATATTGCATCTGTTCAAGTAGCAATAGATTCTATAGATAAAAATATTATACTAATAATGGGAGGACTTCCTAAGGAATCTGATTTTTCAGCAATTCTAGAGCATGCTGATTCTATAAAATCTATAATTGCATATGGTGTTGCTTCAGATGATATACACCATTCACTTTCTGAATCATTAGAAGTGCTAAAGATCGAAGAGTTTGAACAAGCGATTAATTCTGCAATGAGCTTAGCAGAAAGAGGAGATTCTGTGTTAATGTCTCCGGGATGTGCTAGTTATGATCAATTCAAAAATTTTGAAGAAAGAGGCGATTGTTTTAAAAGTATAGTAGAAAGGCACTATTCATGAACATTAAAGAAAGAAAGCAGGATAAATGGTTATTGTGGACAGTAATATTATTAACCATTTTTGGTTTATCAATTTTATTTAGTGCTAGCTGGATCAAATCTCTTGAAATCACTGATGGAGCTTCACGTATGTATTTTTTACAAAATCAATTACTTAAATTTATTCCAGGAATAATAATCTTTCTTATTGCATCTCATTTCAATTATAGAAAACTACAATATTTAGCTCCAGTATTAATGGTTGGATCATTTCTATTATTGGTATACACGCGAGTTCAAGGCTGTGATGGAGATTCTTGTAGATGGCTATCTATTGGTCCGATTTCTTTCCAAACATCTGATTTAGCAAGATTCTCAGTGATTTTGTTTTTAGCTGATTATATAGATAGAAATTATAAATATATGCATCAATTTGTTAAAGGGATTTTAATCCCATTATGTTGGGTTTTACCTATTTGTTTAATGATTATTATGCAACCAGATAACTCAACAGCCATAATCTTGTTAACTATTGTATTTGCTTTATTATTTATTGGTGGAGTATCATTACCTCAAATAGGAACTATAGGTGTTCTGTCAGTAGGAGCAATTGGAATTTTTATTTTAAATAATAAGAATTATGCATTGAGTAGAATATTATCATTCCTTGATCCTAATTCAGCAGGAAATGTTGGATATCAATCTAGTCAGGCTTTGATTGGGTTAAGACAAGGAGGTGTCACAGGTATGGGTATTGGAGAAAGCATACAGAAGCACTCATATTTACCAGAGACACATACTGATTTTATATTTGCTATTATTGGAGAAGAGCTAGGTTTTATAGTAGGCGTTATGGTAATGATAGCGTACATAGTTATTTTATTTAGAGCTATTCAGATTTCTAAAAAATCAAACGATATTTTTGGTATTATTCTTTCTATAGGTTTCGGTTTGAGTATTACATTTTATGCATTAATAAATATTGGTGTAGTAATTGGTGTTATACCAGTTACAGGTGTTCCACTTCCATTTATTAGTTATGGAGGATCTTCGTTGATTATCAACCTACTAATGGTAGCAATTTTATTGAATATCAGTAAAGCACAACGAAAATTTAAAGTTAAAAAATGGAGACTACGAGTTGATGGATAAGCGTAATATCATCTTTTGTGGAGGCGGAACAGGAGGACATTACTATCCATTAATGGCTATTAAGAATGAGCTTGAAAAGAAAATGGAAAATAATAATTTATATTATATCGGATCAAAATATGGAATTGAATCAAAGAAAATTATTTCTGAAAATATGAAAAGTTTGCTCATACCAATTAAGGGATTCAATAGATCTTTTTCATTATATGCAATAGCAAGAAATTGCTTATTATTCTTTGAATTATTTTTTGGCTTAGTTAAAGTCAGTTTCTTCTTTATGAAGAATAAACCTAGCTTAGTGATTGCAACGGGAGGGTATGCTTCATTTATACCTCTCCAGATAGCAAAAATATTTAACGTACCATATTTTTTACATGAACAAAATTCATTTCCAGGATTAGTAACTAGAATATTTGGGTCTAAAGCAAGAAAAGTATTTCTCGGTTTTGATAATGCGAAGAAATATTTAAAAAATAGCGACATTCTTTTTACGGGTAATCCAATTTATAATCATAGCCAAAAAGATATGTCTTTATCTTTAGATCAGACTAAAAGAACTGTATTGATATTAGGAGGAAGCCAAGGTTCAGTATTCCTTAATAATATTATTTCAGAATGTATTGATAATAAGATGTTAAATAATATTAATATTATTTGGATTGCAGGTCTAAAGCATTACGATAAGTATAAGCATTATAATACTGAATCAATCAAAGTACTTTCCTTCGTTGATAATATGCCATATTTATATGATATATGTGATTTGATAGTTTCCAGATCTGGCGCTATGACAGTTTCTGAAATATTAGAATTTAAGAAGCCTTCAATTCTTATTCCTTTCAGGTTTGCAGCAGAAAATCATCAAGTTTTTAATGCAAAATATCTAGAGGAAAAGTTTGCAGCACTCTTAATTGAAGAGAAAGATTTAACTATTTCTTTGCTATCAAAAAAAATTAATGAAATCTGTAAAAATGACAGAGTATATAGTTCAATGAAACAAAATATTGAAAAAATAAATAATCCTGATTCAATAAAGATTATAAGTAATAGTATTATGGAGCACTTACATGCTATCTAGTATAAAAAGAATACATTTTATTGGCATAGGCGGCATTGGAATGAGCGGAATTGCCGAGCTTCTGCACAATCAAGATTTCAAGATTACTGGTTCAGATTTATCTGAATCACCAAATATTAATAGGCTTAAAAAATTGGATATCACTATATCAATTGGTCATGATAAGAAAAATATATCAACAGCTGAAATTGTAGTCTATTCCGATGCTATTCCTAAAAATAATGTTGAATTGGTTGAAGCAAATAATAGAAATATTCAATGTTATTCTAGGGCACAAATGATATCGCAGCTTGCGAAATTAAAAAGCTCTACAGTGGGGATTTCTGGAACCCATGGTAAAACTACTACAACCTCTATGATTGGTTCAATATTAAAGGATTCTAATTTAGATCCTACCATTATTGTGGGAGGTGTAGTTAAATCTATAAATACTAATTCTGTTCTAGGCGCTGGTGATACTTTCGTAGTAGAGGCTGATGAGTTTAATAGAAGTTTCTTAGAACTTTCTCCAACTATAGCGGTAATTAATAATATTGATTTGGAACATGTTGATTGTTATAAAGATTTAGACGATTTAAAAAATGCTTTTCTTCAATTTGCTAATTCAGTGCCTTTTTATGGAATGGTTAGTATTTGTAAAGATTCTGATAATGCTGCATCTATTATACCATTCATTGACAAGCCGATAGTTACTTATGGCATAGAGTCTGATGATGTTGATTTTAAAGCCATAAACATTATTCATAATGATGGAAAAATTGCATTTGATGTAGTTCATAGAGATAAAAACTATACATTTTCAATGATTGTTCCAGGTACATACAATATTTTAAATGCTTTAGCAGCCATATCAGTATGTAAAACGATGGGCTTATCAATAGAAAATATTAGCCAAAGCTTAAAAATGTTCTCAGGCGTAAAAAGAAGATTTGATGTTAAAGTGCATAACACAAACTTAACTATTATTGATGATTATGCTCATCATCCGGTAGAAGTATTAAGTGTGATTAACGCAGTTAAGAGTAATTGGAATAGAAGATTGCTTGTTGTTTTTCAACCACATCTTTTTTCTAGAACTAAGGCATTTTATAAAGATTTTGCAGAGTCTCTCTTCGATGCTGATTTGATTTTTATTACTGAGATTTTTGCTTCAAGAGAAAAATTAGATTCTTCCATTAGCTCTGAAAAAATTAGTGAACATCTTAAAGAATTAAAGCATAAAAATGTATTTGATATTACTACAGACTCTTTACTTCAAGATATACAAAGCAAGTATAATGAAGGCGACATTATTTTGACTATTGGGGCAGGTAATATTTGGAGATATGCAGATAAATTAACTGAGAATATGCAATGATTGAATCTTTAAAACAGAAGATTATAGGTGCGACCAATGCAACTGTTTCTGTTAATGAAATAATGCAGAAGCATACCACATATGGAATTGGAGGTCCAGCTGAATTATTTGTTTTGCCATCAAACAAGCAGGATTTAATCGATATTGTTAGATTGAGTAAAGAACATAAACAGACAGTAACTATTATAGGTTCAGGATCAAATTTATTGATAAGCGATCATGGTATTAAAGGTGTTGTTATATCGATTAAACACTGTTTAAGAACAATTAATATTGATGTAGATAAGATTTACGTAGAGTGTGGAATTATGTTGGGTAAAATGGTAAAAGAATCTATGAAACATGATTTAAAAGGCTTAGAAAATCTTATTGGAGTGCCAGGAACACTTGGCGGTGCATTGATGATGAATGCGGGTGCTTGGGGTGGAGAGATTTCAGAAAATTTAGAAACTGTAGAGTTATTAAATGAGAGAAATGAAATTCAAGTACTTTCTAAGGCAGACATTGATTTTTCTTATAGATCATCTTCTTTCAGTAAAGATATTATTTTATTGTCAGCAACATTTAAGCTTAAAAAATCACCAAAAGAAATCATTCAGGATAATTTTGATTTAGCAAAATTAGGAAGAAAGAATACGCAACCATTGAACTATCGTTCTGCAGGTAGTGTATTTAAAAATCCTTCTACTAAACATTCTGCTGGAATGTTAATAGACCAGTCAGGATTAAAAGGATTTTCAATAGGAGGTGCTAAGATTTCCAATAAGCATGCCAATTTTTTTGTGAATAATGGAAATGCAAAAGCTGATGATATGCTATCTCTTATCAAGAAAGCAAAGAATACTGTAAAAGAAAAATTTGATATTGAACTAAATCTAGAAGTGAAACTATTAGGCTTTAATGCTGAGGAGATTGATGAATTATGAAGAATAATTTTATAAAGATTTTTGATTCTATTAGTCAGCCATTATTATGTCTATTACTTATAGCAATTTCCCTTTTTGGATCTGTTAAATGGGCCCAATTCAATGCAATTTTTATTGTAGAAGACGTAAAAATTGAAGGTGTAAACTATTTTGATGATACTATGTTGATAGAGTATAAGACAAGTATAAGAAATCAGAATATTTTCTTTTCGAACTTAAAAGATTATAAGAATGATATAAAATCATTGGACCATATAAAGGATTGCAAGGTGTCAAGAGTATTTCCTAAGACAATTAAGATAGAAATCTATGAAAGAGAGCCATTAGCTATGATTAGTTCTAATGATTTAATTATTCTTGACTCAGAGGGAGTATGTTTACCTGTCGAATATTGCGAAATCTCGCTACCTATATTATCAAATTTTAAGAATAATCAAGAACTGTATGAAAAAGGTAAAAAAACTAAATCATCTAATGTTCTAAAATCTATTGATGTCATTAAATATTCAAAAGATAACTTTAATTCATTATATGACAATATATCAGAATTTGTTTTTAATGAAGATAGTGAGTATGAGATTATTTTAAAGAATGGAAGAACAAAAATTTTGTTGGGGAGTGATAATATTTTTGCAAAAATAGATTATTTAAACGCTTTTGCAAATGTTTTGCCAGAGACAAAAAAATTAGAGAGTTATAGATATATAGATTTAAGGTATAAAAGGCAGATAGTGGTGAATGAAATATAATGAAGAATAGAATACAAGTAGCTTTTGACTTAGGATCTTTTAGTATTAAAGGAGCTGTCGGAAGAATAATAAATGAAAATCAAATAGAAATTTTATCTATTCGATCTATAAGAACAGATAGTATAGATAATGGAGATATTGTAGATAAAGAATCATTGCTTCGCAGTTTAGAATATTTAATTGAGAAAATGGAAAAAGATGCTAAAATCAGTATCGATGACGATGCATGGGTTTCAGTATCTGGAAAAAATATCAAGTCTATTAATTCATCAACTCGAATTAGATCAAATGATAATTCTGAATTTGAAGTTGATGAGACCACAAAACAAAAGTTATTAACTCAATGTGCTGATATTCAAGTTTCTTCAGATAGATATGTACTACATAATCTTAAAAGAGGATTTTTTATAGATGGTTCATCTCTTATACGTAATCCCTTAGGTATGATTGGGAAATCTATTGATGCAAAGTCGCATGTAATTCATATCAAAAATTTTAATTTATTACAGATAGACCATTGCTTTAGAAATGATTTAAGCATTGATGTTAATCCGGTATTTGATGGTTTAGCAGCGGCATCAGCTAGCCTTAGTAAGGATGATCAAAATTTAGGAGTGATATTCATAGATGTAGGTGCAGATAAGACAAACATGTTACTATATAAGGATAATTATCTGACTCATTCTAAAGTTATTCCACTAGGCTCCAAGTCTGTTACAAAAGATATAGCTGCATATCTTCAAACATCTATAAAACAAGCAGAAATAATTAAACATGAACATGTTTCCGCGTTATCGGATTTTGCAGATTCTGAATCTAATTTCGAACTATCTATAGAAAATGATGATTTAACGAAGAGTATCAACAAGAAAGAAATATCTAAGATTGCCGAATTAAGATATGAAGATATTATAGATCAAATAAAATCTGAACTAAAATTATTACGCATAGATATGTCTGATATCAGATCAGGTATTAAGATTACGGGCGGTGGATCTAATATCAGAAATTTAGATTTGTTATTTAAAAAACATTTTGAGAGAACAAAGTGTGAATATTTATCAATAAGCAATACTGTCTTTAAAGAAAATCTAGAAGACAGAAGAGAACTTTCTACTCTCATTGGTCTTTTGTCATGGCCAATATTTAATGTCGAAGATAGCAGTCCAACTGTTGGAGTTAAAAATTTTAAATCAATTACAAAGAGCATTTCCAGTATATGGAAAGGGTTTTTTGAGTAAAAGAATATAAAAAGGAGATTAATATGTTATTTGAATTTGACGAGTTAGCAAGCCAGAGAGCAAGAATCAAGGTCTTGGGAGTTGGAGGTGCTGGAGGTAATGCAATAAATAGAATGATTACTTCTGGTATGGATGGAGTAGAATTTATTGCTATCAATACGGATGCTCAAGATTTAGGAAGTAATCCAGCAGAAACTAAGCTTCAGATTGGGAAAGATTTAACCAAAGGATTGGGAGCGGGAGCAAAGCCAGAGATTGGACGTAAAGCAATTATGCATGATACAGATGCATTAAAATCATTAGTGGCTGGATCTGACTTGGTGTTTGTTACAGCTGGAATGGGTGGCGGTACAGGTACTGGCGCAGCTCCAGTGGTAGCTAAAGTTTGTAAGGATTTAGGTATATTGACAGTTTGTATTGTTACTTTGCCATTTGAATTTGAAGGATCAAAGAAAATGAAGTCAGCTCTTGATGGTGTAAAGTTGATGCGAAATTTCTGTGATACTTTAATAGTCGTACCAAATGAAAAATTAATATCAGTAGTTGATAATGCTACAACATTTGAAGATGGATTTAAAGCATCTGATGCTATTTTGCTACAAGCAGCTAGAAGTATATCAGACTTAATCAATAAAAAAGGAAATGTAAATATTGATTTTGCTGATGTTAAGTCAACTATGAGCGGTATGGGAGATGCAGTCATAGGAGCAGGAACTGCGCGAGGAGAAGAAAGAGCTGTTCTGGCTGCTCAACAAGCTATTTGTAGCCCTTTATTAGATTCTCACTCTATAAGTGGAGCTCAATCAGTCTTAGTTAATATAACCGGAAATAAACAAATGACTTTAATGGAAGTGAATGCTGCTATGAAACTGATTCATGAAGAGGCTGGTAAAAACGTAGATGTAATTTTTGGAGCTCGTGTTGATGAAAATATGGAAGATCAACTTCAAGTAACTGTTATAGCAACTGGATTTAATCGTCAACCTATTGAACAAAAAGAAATGTTAAAAGAAAGAATGCAAAGTAGTTATGATAGACAAAGTGAAGATCTTATGGATACTCCGAATACAACATCATACCAAAAAAACAATCCGGGAGCAAGTTTTCAAATGGATGACCATCAAGAAAATAGCGACAATACAGAAGACGGACCTACTTTAGTATTTGATGATTTCGATCAAAGTTCTGACTTAAATGTCCCTGCTTATATAAGAAAACAAAAATAATTTGGTTGGCTACCAATAAACGAGATGGCTCCCAACTAATTTTTAGTTTGGGAGCCTCTTAAACTCTTTGCTATATTTGTTTTCATCTATAAATTCTACCCTATGAATAAATTTTGGGAAGATTTAAAAATCAATGTTTCTGAATGGAGTGTAGTTGCTTCAGAGAAAGCAGAAGAGTTTACACATAACAGTAAATTACGTCTAGATATTATACAACTAGAAAGAAAACTATCTGGTTTATATGTTAAGTTAGGATTGTATGTATTTGTTAAAACGCAGGAAAAAAATGTACTTAACTTCGTTGGAGATAAGCGCTATCTTGGTTTAATTGAAAATATTGTAAAAGTAAAAAAGAGAATTGCAGATAAAAAAGAGTCTATCTATCATGAAAGTAAAGAAGAAGATAAAGAGAGTAAGTAGGCTATGATAAAGAAAAAATTCTTTTCATTTCAATATTTATCTTCTGATAGATTGCATCAGATTAATTTCTCAGTATTAAATGTTTTTGCTAGTTTTGCATTAATTCTAATCATTTTTATTGGTGCTAATTATTCTCTATCTGTAGGATTTTCTAATCAGTACTATCAAGATAAATTGAAAGAAACAGATGAAAAATATGCAGATGTATCTCAAGAACTTTTAACTAAGATAGCCCACCTTGAACAAGAATTATTATTAATAGCAGAAAGAGATAAAGAGCTTAGAACTTATGCTGCAATTCCACCTATTAGCGAAGATATTAAGATTCAAGGTACGGGAGGTTCTGTAGAAGAGACTTCTATTGAAGATAAAAATGCTACTAGTATTTTGTTTCAGCTTAAGGATAAGATTGATTCTTTGTCATATGCTGTCAATCTTGAAAAAGATAGTTATAGCACTATTTTCAATAAAATTAAATCTAATGAAAAAATGTATTCACATATTCCATCTATTAGTCCTGTAGAGGCCTACTTGGGATCGGGATATGGTTATAGAACAGACCCAATAGATGGAAAGAGAAGAATGCATCGTGGATTAGATTTTGCTGTTAATTTAAATACTGATGTTGTGGCAACGGGAGATGGCGTTGTTAAAAAGGCTCAGTATGATTCTGGTTGGGGAAGATATGTTAAGATTGATCATGGCTATGGCTATGAAACAATCTATGCGCATTTATATAAGATAAATGTAAAGAAGGGTCAAAAAATTCAAAGAGGAGATTTGGTTGGAAAGTCTGGAAACAGTGGAAGAGCAGCTGGATTTCACTTGCATTATGAAGTGCATAAGAATAAAAAAATAGAAGATCCTGCAAAATATTTTTTCACAGGATATATAAAATAAATGCAACCTCTTCCTATCAAAAAATTTGTCCTTGAAACTTATGGCTGTCAAATGAATACAGCTGATTCTGAACTTGTTGAAGGTATATTAATAGATTTAGGTTTAGAAAAAACACAAGATTTGTATGATGCAGATGCTATCTTTCTTAATACTTGTGCTATAAGAGAGAATGCTGAAGTTAAAGTGCACTCACGTTTAGGAAATCTCCGTAAGATAAAGCAAGAAAAGCCGCATTTAATCATTGGAGTTCTTGGTTGTATGGCTCAAAACTTGAAAGATGATTTATTGAAGAATAAACCATATGTTGATATTATTTTAGGCCCTGATTCTTATAGAAATATTCCTAAGCTAATGAATAGACATCTAATAGAAAAAAAGAGTATTGTTGATACTAAGTTATCAAGATATGAAGTATATGAAGATATGTTCCCAAGCAGGGGAAATACATTCAATGCATGGGTTTCTATTATGAGAGGTTGTGATAAGTTTTGCTCTTTTTGTATTGTACCTTTTACTAGAGGTAGAGAAAGAAGCAGAAGTGTTGATAGTGTTGTTGCTGAAGTAAAAAAAGCAGTAGATCAAGGTCATGTTGAGATTACATTATTGGGACAAAATGTAAATTCCTATAAACACGAAAAAAAATCATTTGCTGATTTACTATTAGCGGTATCTGATATTCCTGGTGTTAAAAGAATTAGATATACATCACCTCATCCACAAGATATTAATGTAGAATTATTAGAAGTTATGGCCTCTAGAAGTAATATTTGTAATTATGTTCATTTTCCAATGCAGTCAGGATCAAATGAACTGTTAAAACGCATGAATAGAACATATACAAGAGAGCATTTTTATTATATGGCTGAAAAAATAAGAGAGATTATGCCTAATTGTGGTTTATCTACAGATATTATTGTAGGATTTCCGGGAGAGACTGATGAACAGTTTAGAGAAACATTAGATTTAATGGAAAAAATTAAATTTAATATAGCATTCACCTTCAAATACTCTCCAAGACCTTATACAAGAGCAGAACAATTTTCAGATCAAATTTCAGAACAAGTTAAGAAAGATAGATTAGATGAGATGATTAATCTACAAAGGAAGCATACTCTTGAGCTAAATATGAAAAAGATTGGAAATTTTGAACAAGTTTTAATAGAGAAAGAGAGTAAAAAATCGACAAACCATTGGGCGGGAAGAACTGATTCAAATGAATGGGTGATTGTAGAAAAAAATCATAGTAAAATTAAAGATATCATTCCGGTAGAAATTACAGAGGCTACTGGAGTCATTTTACGTGGAAAAGAGCTAACAGGAGCATAATGTTTAGAGTATTAAGAGTATTATTTGTATTAAGTATCTTAGCTGGAACTTTTTTGCTATTTGATAAAAATAGTGAGCCCATTATGATATATTTTTTTAGAGATAACGGACATTCTATTCCTGGTTATTTAGCTTTTATACTATTTATAATGATTGGTGTCATTGTAGGGTATATTATATCATTAAAATCTGTTTTTTCTTATCGATCAGAAATATCAAATCTTGTTAAGACAAATAAAGACATTTCAGAAGAACTTGATAGTTTAAGGAATGTAGCTGTTGGCGAAGAGTTTAGCTTTACTGAAAAGGAGTAAGCGTCCTTGAATATTACCTATTTTCTTCTTGTACTCATTCTACTCATTATTGTTTATTTCGTAAATAAAAGACCGTCACAAAAACCAAGCGATATTGAAGTATATAATCAGGCATTAAAAGCCATTATTGATAACAATCATGAAAAAGCATTTAAGATCTTAAAAGATATGATTGCTAAAGATTCAAATAATACAGAAGCGTATTTATTATTAGGAAATCTTTTAAGAGATAGAGATATTGATAAGGCTACTAAAATTCATCAAACCATTATTGTTAGACCAAAATTATCAAAAGAGTTAAAAGTTCAGATTCACCAAGCCTTGGGTTTAGATTATTTAGAGATTGGAAATACAGTTAGAGCAGAAGATGAATTTAAAAACATGTTAAATCTAGACTCTAAAAATAGGTGGTCCTTAGGAATGCTAAAAAATATAGCTACTGATAATAAATCATGGAATAATGCACTTGATTATGAAAAAAAGCTAATAAAATATTATCCTGAGATTAAAAAAAGAGATGAATCAAAGCTAAATTATTTTGTTGCTATGGATTACAAAGATAAAGATAATGAAAAAAATTATCTGTATTACTTGAAAAAGAGTATTAAGTCGGATCACGTCTATGGTGAATCTTATTTAGAGTTGTCTTCGCATCATATCGATAATACAGAATTAGCTATGAAATATCTTACTATGTTTTCTAAGGCAAATCCAAGCGCTAGCGTTACCGCCTTTAAGAGAATTGAAAACCTTTTATTTGATAAAAAAAGATTTGATGATGTGGAAAGTTTATATAAGAAAATTTTAGATGATGGGTTTAATAGCTATGCCTTCAATCGATTGATTGATATTTATCTTGAAAAAAATGAGAAAGAGGAAGCCGTAGAATTAGTAGAAAAGTTTATGCCGAGATTTGATTATCATTCAAAAAGTTCTAATAAATCATATGTGATACGATTAAATAGAATGAAAATAGATTCAGATAGTTTTGAGACAAGAAAAGCTTTATCGAGCTTTTGTAATGATATAATTGAAAATGCGAACATTAATTAAAAAAACTGCTATATTAATTTGTGCTATAAATATATTATTTAGTCAAACTACAGATTCAGCAGTTCTTTATCAGGAAGCTCTTAATACTATCGATGCAGACAAGGCATCTAAAATTTATGATAAGATTATTCAGTCAAATAATAAATCTGATTATTATTGGTTATCAATATTGAAAAAAGCTGAGATTAATTATGCTATAGGTTCATATATCTCCGCTTCTAGCCTATTTAAAGAGTTTAACATGGAAGCACCAAAACATTTAATAAGCGACGACTCAAAAGATTTGTTTTTTAAATCCTTAACTGCTGCAGGACAAATGGATTCTTTGAAAGTCTATCAGAAAAAATTAAATAGCGCAGCATTTTCAAAAAAAACAAAAACTATTGCTAAGAAAAATAAAGTATGGTTCTTACAGTTCGGCGCTTATAGTAAAAAAGAGAGTGCAGATATTTTGAAACAATCTTTAATAGAAGATGGTTTGGCAGACATTCAAGTAAGTCAAGTAATGAATAGAGGAAAAATGATTTATTACGTTAGAAGTAATAATTTTAAATCATATACTTTAGTAGAAAAACAAGCAAACAAACTTAAAAAGAAGGATATTGATTTTATTATATCTGGATATTAGCAGTTTATTTCTTTGCTACTCTATATAATCCAACAATAATAGTCATTATAAGAGCTAATCCTACCAAATCATTATAAGGAGAAGGTAGCGCATACTCAGGCCAGTAATTTTTATCAAAGAATAAAGGTATAGCAATAAATATAGCCATTAATGCTTCTCCTGTAATTAAACCTGAAGCTAGTAATAAGCCATTATTTTTTCCTGATTCAGAAGCAGTTTTTCCAGCAAAATGATTAAGCATTCCACCAATAAAAATAGGAAGAGTTAATTCAATAGGAAGATAAATTCCAATCGCAACTGCTAATATAGGAACTCTGAACTCTGCTCCTCTGCGTAATTGATATTGATCGAGCATAATGATTAAAATGCCTAATACTGCTCCAGCATAAATCATTCCCCATTCTAGATTGCCAGAGAATACGCCATTTGCTACGCTAGTCATGAGTACTGCCTGAGGTGCAGGTAAGTCTGAGCTTCCGATACCATACGCTTCATGTAAGAGCGTTAAAACGATTCCAAGTGTTAATGCAGAGCTAATAACACCTACTAGCTGCATAAGTTGTTGCTTCCATGGAGTAGCACCAACAATATTACCGGTTTTAAGATCTTGTAGATTATCTCCACCAATTGCAGCTGCACAACATACTACTGCACCAATAAGAATAGCAGCAGCAGCTCCTTTGGATGAATCTACATCAAAGAAAGTAATAATTAATAATGAACTGAATAGTATTGTGGCGATAGTCACACCTGATATAGGATTATTTGAAGATCCTACTACTCCTGCCATATAAGCAGCAACAGCAGAGAATAGGAATCCAAAGATACACATAATAATAGATAGTATAATTGCAGAAGTCCAAGATGGAATAATATCAAAATATGTAAAGGATATAGGTATAAGCATTAGTACGATAGCCATAAATACATAGTTAATAGGCAGGTCTCTCTCTTCTAATGGAACATCACTAGCATTCTCTCCTAAGGTTTTTAGACTAAGCTGGATACTTTCAATGAGCGGTTTTGCTAGTTGAATAACAGACCAGATTCCACCAACTACCATTGCTCCAACACCTAGATAACGTATTTTTGCATTCCAAATAATATTTGCACCCTCAAATAAAGAATCGCCTTCATGTCCATATAAATAAGAATAAATAGGAATTGCTACCGCCCATGAGATTAATCCACCAGAGAAAGCAAGGATACCAATATTTCTACCTACAATATATCCTACACTAATAAGTGAAGGAGATAAGCTACCGCCCATTCCAAAAATAGCGCCTCTAATAGCTACGGCTCCGCCTACAGCACTAGACCATATCCCAAATGCTAATTCTCCAAGCTTAACTACTCCTCCTACAAGAGCTGATAGCCCAATTATTTTTAAACTTTCACTCGATTTCTTGGCATCAGATTCATGTCCTGTTTTTAATACAGCGGCAGTTGCAACCCCTTCAGGAAACTTTAAATTTGCTTTCAAGATTAATGCGCGTCTTAATGGTACAGTAAATAATGCTCCTAATATTCCACCTACCATAGCAATCTTGGTTACTTCCCAGTAATTAATAGTATCCCAATAGCCTATCAATACAAGAGCAGGAATAGTAAAAATAACTCCAGCCGCTAATGATTCTCCAGCAGATGCAGCAGTTTGTACAATATTATTTTCTAGAATATTAGATTCACGAAATAATTTTAAAATTCCCATTGACATAATTGCAGCGGGAATAGAAGCAGAAATTGTCATACCTGCATATAGCCCTAAATAAGCCATTGCAGAAGAGAGAACTATTGATAAGATAATACTTAAAAAAAATGCTTTTACAGTTATCTCTTGTTTCATAATTTCAACTTACAGATTATTTAACAGGGGTGCAATTGCTGAGAACAAACCCTAGAACTTGATCTAGATAATACTAGCGTAAGGACACAAAAAATGAAATATACTTTATCAATATTACTATTACTAACTCAACTCTTTAGTCAGTCTTTGACATTGGCAGGAGTAGTTGTAGATCAAAAGACTGGCTTACCATTAATAGATGCTAATGTGAGTTTTTATATCGAAGATGGAATGTCAATGAGTGGGACTAGTACAGACAATCTAGGTAATTTTTTTGCTGACAATTTACCAGAAGGAGTCAAGAAAGTAGAAGTATCTGTTATTGGATATACAACACTTTCAATATCAGTAGATGGTACAATGCAGACACTACGTTTTCAGCTTCAGAGAAAATCTATTGCGCTTGAAGAAATAGAGGTTTACTCAACATTTCGAAAAGTAAATGAAGGCGACTTAGCTTCATCAGCACGCATCTTTAGCAATGAGCTTAAGATTAGAGAAGGGCAACACTTTGCAGATATTATTCAGAATGTACCTAATTTGAATTATGCAGGTGGAAGTTCACGGCCTCGCTATTTCCAAATTAGAGGAGAAGGTTCTACTAGTCGTTATGCCGATCAAGGTCCACCAAGTACGTATGTTGGCCTAGTATTAGACGGGATGGATTTATCAGAACTGGGAGTAATTACTCCATTGTTTGATATGCAACAAATAGAAGTATTGATGGGGGTTCAAACCAGTATGTTTGGTGCAAACGCCTCATCTGGCTTAATCAATTTTAAAACTAATGATCCTACTGATAAGCAAGAAGGATATGTATTCACACAATATGGTAGTCATAATTCTATTACTAATGGGATTGTTTATAATTTTGCATTACCTAAAGATTGGAGAATTCGATTAGTTGGACATAAACATTTATCCGATGGCTATAAAGAAAATCAATATGCTTCTAGCATGCTAAGTGATGATTTTACTTCAAATAAAAATGAATTATCTATGCGATTGAAAGCTTTGAATCAAACAGATCGTTTAACTCAAAAATATACACTGATTTATTCTGATTTTAATAACGGCTATGACGAATGGTCACCAGATAATAATGAAAATAACAAAACGTATACTGATAACCCTGGAAAAGACTCTCAAGAATCAAAAATACTGATCGCAGATTACGCATATGATTTGAATGAATTTGATTTAAGTGTAAATGTTGGAATGTCAGATAATACAACGTTGCATAGTTATGACTCTGATTGGGGAAATAATACATTTTGGGGATCTGATCCATATAATTGGGATGCATCAGTACAAGGATATAGTTATGACTTCTTTGATTCATTTACTAGAGATATTGATACACAATCTTTTGATATGCGACTTAATTCAAATGAAAGATTTAATGATAATTATGGCTTTGTATTAGGTTTATTTTCTTCAAGTTATCAAGAAGATACTAATGCTGTAGGTTCTCTATATGGAGGATCTGCTACAACTCTTTCATCTGGATTTGATATTGATACATTTTCAATTTATGGAGAAGCCTCCTACGATCTTAATGACAACTCATCGTTCTCTTTAGCTCTTAGGAGTGAAGATAGATCAGTGCAGTATGCTGATATAAATGACCCTATTCATAGTTTTAAAGATGAACCTAATCCAAATATATCTTACAAGGTTTCTTTTGAACAGCATCCTATATCAAATCTGCATTGGTTTGCATATTATGCTGCAGGATATCATCCGGGAGGAATTAATCAAAATCCATACTTAGATAGCGATGAAAGAACTTATGAAAAAGAATCTTATACAGATATTACTGCTGGAATTAGATGGTTCAATGATAATATTAAATTTAGCGGATCTTTATTTTTTTTAACACATGATGATCATATTTTTGAAACAAATGAACAGTTAGATACAACTAATCCCAATGCTTTTGCATTCTTTAAAACAAATGCAGAGTCTGGAGCAGAGTATGGATTAGAATCTTCGGGAGAATTTAAAATAAATGATTCAATATCTTTAACAACTTCATTAGGATTATTGAGTTCAGAAGTAACATTCGGAGATCATGAAGAAGAAGCTCATGAAGATGACCATGAAGAGTATGAGCATGGCGAAAAAGCACATGCACCAAATTGGAATTATAGTTTTGGATTTAATTATAACTTTAATCTTGCAAAGAAATTAATGGTAGAAGTGTCTGGAAAAGATGGATTCATATATGATGCATCAAATGATGGATATGAGTCTGATCCTTATCACTTATTACATGCATATTATTCACAGTCCTTCGATAGGTTCGATTTAAAAGTATATGCAAAAAATATTTTGGATGAATCTTATGCAGTAAGAGGGTTTATCTTTGGGTTAGAGCCACCAACATATGCAACAAAATTATATAAAGCATACGGACCGCCAAGAGAGGTCGGTATATCATTAACCTATAGTTTATAAGCTCCTATTTTCATAACTTAGCAGTGCATACATTGCTAAGTTATGAGTTCTTCAAAAAACAACACAAAAAGACTATTTATCATTGATGGGTATGCTACTTTATATCGCTCACACTATGCCTTAATTAGAAATCCATTAACGAATACAGCTGGTACACCTACTAGCGCTGTATTTGGGTTTGCTAATCAAGTATTTCAGCTAATTGAAGATGAAAACCCAGATTATCTGGTTGCTGCTTTCGATTCGAAAGGTAAAAATTTTAGACATGAGCTTTATACGGATTATAAAGCAAATCGATCTGCAATGCCTGATGAAATTCAAACACAACTTCCATATTTATGGGAACTTTTAGACGCAATGAATATTCCAATATTAAGAGTGGGAGGAGTAGAAGCGGATGATATTATAGGAACCGTTGCCAAGATGTGTGATAAAGAAAATCTTCAATGCAATATTGTAAGTGGAGATAAAGATTTTATGCAATTAATTAACGACAAAACATTCTTATATGCTCCTCAAGCGAGGAAGCGTGCAAAAGAAGTGTTTAATAAGAAAAAAGTATTAGAAAAATGGGGAGTTGGTCCAGAGCACATCATTGATTTACTAGGTTTGATGGGAGATAGTTCAGATAATGTTCCAGGCGTTCAAGGAGTGGGTCCAAAAACAGCAATGAAGTTGATACAAGACTTTGGATCTATTGAAAATATATATGAAGAAATTGACAATATTAGCAATGAAAAAATGAGAGAAAAGCTATTAAATAGCAAAGAAAATGCTTTATTAAGCAAGCAATTAGTAACGATTCTAACTGATGTCAATATTGAGGCTACCATTAATGATTTTGAAAAAAAAGAGATGGACTCAGTCAAATTAGAAGACATTTTTAAAGAATTAGAATTTTCGGGTTTACTGAAAAAGATTGGTTCAAAGGAATCTGTTGACACTCAAACAGTAAAACGAGAAAAGAAATATGAAAATCTTACAAGCGTAGATCAATTAACATCATTTGTTAGTTCAATTAAAGAAAATGAATGGCTATCTGTTGATTTAGAAACCACATCTATAAACCCTATGATTGCTGAGATTGTAGGATTTAGTTTTTCTATCAAAAAAAATACTGGTGTATACGTTCCAATACGCTTTAAAGATAAGATAGATAATTTATTTGGAGAGGATGATCTTCAAGCTGCAATTGATATTCTAAAGCCAGTATTAGAAAATCCAGATATTCCAAAAACAGGGCAAAATATTAAATATGATGCATTAATCATGAAACGATATGGAATTAATTTAAATGGAATTGCTTTTGATACAATGATTGCTGCACATTTGATTAGTCCTAATGTCAGATCTTATAAGTTAGATAATTTATCTTTAGCACATCTGAATTATAAGATGGTCCCTATACAAGACTTAATTGGATTAGGTAAGAATCAGATAACAATGGACCAAGTTACCTTAGAAGATGTATCTTTTTATGCAGCAGAAGATGCTGATGTTGTTATTGAATTAACTGAAATTTTTTTGAAAGAATTAAAAAATCAAAAATTATATAATTATTTTAAAGCGATTGAAATTGATTTGTTACCTGTTTTAATTGACATGCAATTTAATGGAATCTTTGTTGATAAAGATTATCTTGCAATACGTTCTAATGAAATTGGTATAAAAATTGATGTCCTTCGTAATGAGATTACAAAATTAGCAGATCAAGATTTTAATGTGAATTCTTCCCAACAACTTGCTGAGATTCTATTTGATAAATTAGGATTACCAATGATTAAGAAGCGATCTACGGCAGAGGCTGTTTTGTCGGAATTAAAAAATAAGCATGAGCTCCCAAAATTGGTTTTAGAGTATAGAAAGTTATTTAAATTAAAAAATACCTATCTTGATCCAATACCAACCAATATTAATCCAGTATCTAATCGAGTTCACTCTTCATTTAATCAGACTATGACAGCCACAGGAAGACTTTCTTCAAGTAGTCCAAATTTTCAGAATATTCCTATTAGAACAGAAGATGGAAAAGATGTAAGAAAAGCTATTAGAGCACAGTCATCAGATTATCAAATTTTTTCTGCAGATTACTCTCAGGTTGAGTTACGAGTCATGGCGCATTTGAGTCAAGATGAAGCTCTAATTGAGGCCCTAAATAATGGAGAAGATATTCACACATTTACGGCAAAAAATATATTTGATGTCGAAAAAGATGAAAATGTATTACCAGAGATGAGACGTACAGCTAAAATAGTAAACTTTGGAATTATGTATGGCGCAGGTCCATTTCGTTTAAGCAAAGAATTGGATGTTCCATTTGGGGAAGCTAAAAAAATAAAAGACGCTTATTTTAACAAGTATAAAGGTATTGAAGCCTATATCGCAAAATCTAAAGTGCTTATTAAATCTGAAAAATCTGTACAGACTCTACTAGGAAGAAAGAGAGCTGTATGGGACTCAGATAGTCAAAATAAGATTCGAAGAGATGCTGCAGAACGAATGGCTATTAATATGCCTATTCAAGGGACAGCAGCTGAAATGATCAAGCTTGCAATGATTAAAATATATAAAGATTTAAAAGACAAAAATCTAAAATCAAAATTGATTTTACAGGTTCATGATGAATTACTTTTAGAGGTTCATAAAGATGAATTAGATTATATATCAGAAATGGTAGTGAAAAACATGAAAAATGCAATACAGCTAGACGTTCCAGTAGAAATTGATTTCGGTTTTGGCCCATCTTGGTTTGAGGCGCACTAATGAATTATATCGGACCAAAAATATATATTGATTTAGAACGATTGGCAAACAATTGTCGTTTACTAAAGAACGAGGTGGGAGATATTCCGATTATGGCTACTGTGAAGGCAAATGGATATGGCCATGGTGCAGTCCAAGTTGCAAAAACATTAGCAAAAGAAGGAATAAAGCATTTTGCCGTTTTTACAATTGAAGAGGGTATTGAATTACGTGATGCTAGCATTACTGCTGATATTCTTGTTTATTCTAGATTAAATCCTAATACACTTTCAGAAGCTGAAACCCATAATCTGATCTTAAATGTATCTTCCTTTGATGATTTGGAAGCTTTAAAGGCTCATCAGGGGAATCATAAGATACGAGTACACCTTAAAGTAGATACTGGAATGACACGATTGGGTATTCCATTAGAACAAGCAGAAGAATTCTTACAACAAGCACATCAAATTGATACCATTGAGGTTGAAGGACTGTATTCACACTTTGCAA
>NZWP01000011.1 GCA_002701645.1 Fidelibacterota bacterium
CAGGGCAAGTGCAGGATTAATAATTGCTGCTTTATCTGCCGTTGGTAAAAGTAGTATTTCTAGAATATATCATATTGATAGAGGGTATGATAAAATTGAAGAGAAATTAGCAAAGATTGGAGCAAGAATAATACGTAAGAAATAACCGAATTTGGGTTGTTTTTCTACGAATTCTTTATAGATTGTAAATCAAGTAATGAGAATTGTAATTATTGGTGCGGGCGAAGTTGGTTTTCACGTTGCTAAGTCTCTTAGTGAACTTGATTATGATATTGCTGTAGTAGATACAAATCATAAGAAATGTCAACGAGCAAATGAACATTTAGATGTTATCGTTATAAAAGGTAACGGTTCCGATGAAAAAGTATTGGAACGAGCCAATGTTGCTGATGCAGATTATGTTTTTACTCTTACCAATTCCGACGAAACCAACCTTATTGCTTCTATGCAAGCACATAATTTAGGTGCTAAGAAGATTATAGCACGCCTTCGAGATTTTGATTATAGTAAGAATGGACATACTGTTATTCCTGAAAAATTCGGAATTGATATGGTTATTCATCCAGAAGCTGCTGTAGCTCAAGAAATTATTCGATTAGTTAAGCATCCTTATGCAGATAAATTCTATGAATTTGAAAATGGAAAAGCAGTCTTATTTTCAAAAAAGATTAATCATCGCTCTCAGCTTGTTGGTAAAACAATAGAAGAGTTTCATAAAGAAAATACAGATTTTAAATGTTTAGTTGTTGCTGTAGTAAGAGATGAAAAAATGACTATTCCTGCATCATCATTCAAATTCGAACCAGATGATTATGTATTCTTTTTTACAAAATCAAAAAACTTAGATATGCTTTTAAAAGCTTTAGGTATTCCTTCTTCTCAATCTAAACGAGTGATGATAGCCGGTGCAAGTAAAATTGGACGTTTAATTGCACGACAATTAGAAGGTGAAATGTCTGTTAGATTGATTGATAATTCTAAGGATAAAGCGATTGCTGTAGCAAATGAATTGAATGATTCTATTGTGATTCATTCTGACGCAACAGATGTTGAATTTTTAAAAGGTGAGAATATAAATGAAGTAGATTCATTTATTGCCGTAACAGAAGATCAGCAACTTAATTTATTAGCAGGTATTCTTGCAAAACAATTAAAAGTCAAACAATCTATTATACATGTTACTAATCCAGATTATGTAAAGAATATGTCAGATCTTGGAATGGGTTCAATTGTAAGTAAGAATACAGTAAGTGTTAATTCAATAGTTAAAGCAATTAGAATTGATCATAAAGATAATGTGATTCAATTATTTAGTACTTTAGATATGGAAGCAATAGAAATCGAAGCAGAACACAATTCTAAGGCAGTACGCCTTCCATTGTCTAATTTAAATTTGCCTCATGGCAGTATTGTAGCTCTCATTAATCATAATGGGCACTTAACAATACCGGCTGGAGATCATCAAGTGTTACCAAATGACACGGTATTAATTTTCTGTATTCACTCAAAGGTCAATGAAGTGAATAAGATATTTCAATCAGAATAATGAGCTTAAGGCCTACATTCAGATTGTTATCAATATTGTCAATGTTCTTGTCAATTTTTTTACTCTTCCCTGGATTGATTGATTTTCTAGAATTTGGAAGAATATATTTATTGCAAATAGCAGGAGTTAGTTTTGTTATTGCTTTGCCTATATGGTACTTTTGTAGAAAGGCGACATCATTCTCTAATAAAGATGTATTTTTAGTGATTGTATTAAGTTGGATCATGACATCTATTTTTGGCTCACTCCCTTTCTATTATTCAGGATTTTTTGATAGCTATACAAATGCATTGTTTGAGGCAGTATCTGGCGTGACAACTACAGGAGCTACTATTCTCAACGACGTTGAAAGCTTACCAAAGAGCATTCTATTTTGGAGAGCATTCCTTCAATGGATTGGAGGATTAGGTATTGTTGTATTTACTATTGCACTGCTGCCTTTATTAGGTGTTTCTGGAGAGAAGCTTTTTAATGTAGAATATCCAGGACCTTCGTCAGAAAAGATTACGCCTAGAATAAAAGATACAGCAAGATTATTGCTCGGATTTTATATCGGATTTACATTCCTAGAATTTACATTATTATCTTATTCAATGCCTTTTTTTGATGCTATTTGTCATGCATTGACTACAATGCCAACCGGTGGATTTTCTACATTTAACGATAGTATTAATAGTCAATCAGACTATGTAAAGTCAGTTATTTTATTGTTCATGATTATCGGAGGAACAAACTTTGCCTTACATTTTAGATCACTTAAAGTTGGACTGCGATCATATGTAAGAGATAGAGAGTTTTTATACTATATAGGACTGGTTGCACTGGCATCAGTATCTATTTTATTGGCTAGTTATTCGTATGATGAAGGATCAAATACTTTAGACACCACTTTTCAGGTAGTTTCTATACTGACTTCGACAGGATATACTGCTACTGACTATAGCGCTTGGCAACCTTTTATTAAGCAGTTTCTACTATTTGGATTAATGTTTGTTGGTGCAATGGGAGGATCTACTAGTGGCGGTATAAAACTAATTAGAATTGTTGCTATTATAAAATACGCCAGCATGGAACTAAAGCGCTCATTGCATTCAAAAGCAATTATACCTATTCGTATAGGTAAAAAGGTGATTCCAGATGAAGTTATACGAAAAACTATAGCATTCTTTTTATTTTATGTAGCATTCTTTTTTATCGCTTCTTTCTGCTTTGTTCTTCTTGGGGACGATCTTCAGTCTGCATTAGGTGCTGCTGCGTCAGGAATGGGTAATATTGGTCCATCTTTGGGGGCTTATGGAGCTATGGATAATTATTTATCGATGCCAATAGTAGGAAAATATATCATGATGTTTTGTATGCTATTAGGAAGATTAGAAATTTTTGCTGTACTAGTTTTATTTACAAAGACATTCTGGAGATCTTAACATAGACTTACAGTCTAAAATTGCTGGTTTACCTGCATTACCTGGTATTTATCAATTCAAAGATAAGACAGATAAGATCATCTATATTGGTAAAGCAAAAGATCTTAAAAAAAGGGTTAAATCATACTTTCAAAAAAAGTCCTATCGCTCACCTAAAGACCAATCCTTAATTAATAAAATTATCGATCTGGAATGGATTATCTGCGAAGATGAGGCGGATGCATTTATTACCGAAGCAACACTGATTAAGAAGTTTAAACCGAAGTATAATGTTCGCTTAAAAGATGACAAATCTTTTCCTTATTTAAAAATTACAAATGAGCAATTTCCCCAGATTGATATTACGCGAAAAATTAAGAATGATAAATCCCGTTATTTTGGACCATATACCGATGTAAAATCAATGCGAAGATTGTTGGATGTGTTATATAGAGCTTTCCCAATACGTAATTGTTATATCAAGCTAGAGGATGGAACTATCATTAAGAAAGGTTTAGGGATTCAAACTATTTCAGAATCAGACTATCATAATATGATTGATGATATGATTTTATTTTTAAAGGGCGAAACTAAAACATTAGAAAGAAAATTGGCAAAACAGATAGAATATTTTTCATCAAAGCTCATGTATGAAGATTCTGCGAGAGTAAGAGATCAAATTAAAGCAATTACATCATTCAAAAGAGGTCAAAGAAAATTAGAAGCTGATTTTACTAACAGGGATGTCATTGGCGTTGAAAGTAAGGACAATCACCATGTAGTAGTTATTTTACGTATTAGAGAAGGAAGAATATTAAGCAGGGAAAAGATTTCTGTAGATACCAACGATTCTATGGCTGAGATATTCCGTTCTATTATTATCAATTTCTATATGAACGCAGCATATATCCCCAATAATATTTACTTATCAGAATTTCCTACAGAGCTAGAGGAATTAAAAGAATGGTTATCGGAAAAAAATAATCGCAAAGTAGCGTTTAAAGTTCCGAAGAGAGGGGTAAAGCGAAAAGAATTAAGATTGGCGGGTAGAAATGCAAAACTTCTGTTGAATGAATGGATGTTAAACTTAGAGAAACGAAAAGATTATATTCCAAAATTACTTAGCGAGCTTCAAGATATTTTAAGTCTATCAAAACCACCTCGACTCATTGAAGCCTTTGATATTTCCCATTTAGGCGGAACAGATACGGTGGCATCAATGGTAGTATTTAAAGATGGAAAACCATATAAAAGTGGATATAGGAAATATAATATTAATGTCAATCAAATTGATGATTTTGAATCGATGCGAGAAGTAGTATTGCGTCGATATACAAGACAGCTTGACGAAGGAAATCCATTACCCGATTTAATTCTTATTGATGGAGGAAAGGGTCAGCTTTCATCTGCAAAGCTATCATTAGATAAATTAAAGTTAGATCTTCCGATTGTAGCCTTAGCAAAAAGACTAGAGGAGCTTTTTATTCCCGGAGATACAGAATCATTAAGAATTCCAAAGAGTTCCCCAGCTTTAAATCTTTTAAAACAATTACGAGACGAAGCACATCGATTTGCTATTACATTTCAGAGAAGTAAAAGAACAAAGAGAATGTTATCTAAATAAGGTCATTTTCTTTCATCCAATCGTCTGAAAGAAATTTTCTCATATAATTTCGAATACTATCAGGTAGTATTATTAAACAATTTTGCCCTTTTTTAAGCGATTTTGCTGCTTTTAAGGCTGCAAACGTTGCAGAACCGCATGAACCCCCAATTAGTAGACCTTCTTCTCTTATAAGCGATTTTGCAGTACTAAATGCTTCTTTATCATTTACTTTGACAAATTGATCAACAATAGTTTGATCAAACGTCTTTGGAAAAAAGTCATAACCAATCCCTTCAACATGATATGGGGATCCTTTGTATTCATCTTCGCCACCTAGGATAGAACCATAAGGATCGGCACCAACAATTTTAATATCTGGAATTGCTTCTTTGAGACGTCTTCCAACACCAGTGATAGTTCCACCAGTTCCTACACCCATGACTGCCATATGTAAATCAGTTCCAAAGTCATCTAATATTTCTTCAGAAGTGTGATTGTAATGTACCTTTGGATTACAAGGATTTTCCCATTGATTAAGAATGTGGCTATTTGGTATTTCTTTATTCAATTTTCTTGCTACACCAAAATTGCTATCATCATCATCATGACAAGCTTCAGTTTTAGTACGTACGATTTCTGCTCCTAATGCTTTAATCGTTAATTCTTTTTCTATGCTCATCTTTTTTGGCATGCATACAATAAGTTTATATCCTTTAATTGCAGCAGCTAGTGCAAGTCCAATACCTGTATTACCTGATGTTGCTTCAATTAACGTATCTCCGGGTTTAATTCTTCCAGATTTTTCAGCACAATCAATCATACAAAAAGCAGTACGATCTTTAAGGGAACCCCCCGGATTAAACATTTCAAGTTTTGCATAGAGATTGCATTCTAAATGCGAACCAATAGAATTAAGTTTTACAATAGGGGTAGAGCCGACAGTTTCAAGGATATTGTTATAAATCATAGTTTAATATTAAAAAAAAAGGGGCGAAAAGCCCCTTCTTTTTTTAAAAGAAAGTAAATTACTTTACAGTAATTTTTCTTCCAATGGATGATTTGGTCTTTGGAAGAAGAATATTTAAAACTCCATCTTCAATTTTTGCAGAAATTTTATCTGTTTCAATATTGTTTGGAACAGTAAATATTCTTTCCATTTTTCCATATTCATAGGAATTGTACTTATCAGACTTTCTTTGACCTGAAACTTTTAAACGATTATTGTCAAAAGCTATATCAAGATCATCTTTAGACATTCCAGGAATATCCATTGTAAGATAGTATTCTTTATCATTCTCATTATAATGAGAAGTTGTATTAACATTCATTGATGAAAATCTTGGATCAATTGATAAATCATTAAAGAATTGATCAACAATATTATCAAATCCATCTATTTCATTGTTAAATGGTTTCCATTTTATTAAACTCATTTCATTCTCCTTTGTATTTAATATTTATATTGTTATAGCTGCAAAAAGAGTGCCAAGTTTATTTGTATGTTATTTTTGCAGATAAATTTTAGAAAAAATGACAAAAATTCCATACTTGAATAAAAAGTATGAAAAAACGACAGAGAGTATATGAATTTTAAAAATATTTTATCAAAAACGAACGTATCTGCTGACTGGATTGGCATTAGATATGTGGAAGAAATACAAAATATTCTCTCAACGAAGAAATTATCTTTAGATAACGTCCAAAGAAATGTAACAAAAGGTGTAATGATTGATGTTCTTGTTGACGGACAATTTTCATATTATGCAACTCCATTTCTTGATGAGTCTCATATACTAGCATGCATAAAGATTGCATATAATAATGCAAAGCTGGCTTCAAAATACTCCGTATTTAAATTTGATCAGTCTACAGTTAGAGAGGGTTTTACTGGGGAATATAATACTAAGCTAGACATTCCTTTAAGCGATTTGTCTGTTACGGATATTAAAGATATAGCATTATTAGGTTCTAAAACTTTAATGAGTCATGATAAAATTGTTCATGCAGCTACAACGGTTGAGCTTATAGAGAGAACAACAGATATTGTTAGTACATCAGGAGCTGATATCCATCAAAAAATGGATATTGTTTTGGTTGAATTGTCTTCAACTGCACAGAATAAATATGACTCTCAAACTAGAAGCAATCATGGTATGAGAGGGAACTGCTTTCAAGTAGGCGCAGAATTTTTAAAGAATTACAACATAAAAGATGAAGCTAATCAGATTTCATTACAAGCATTAGAGTTATTAAATGCTGAGCAATGTCCTACAGAGATGATGGATTTAGTGTTAGCTCCAGATCAAATGATGTTACAAATTCATGAAAGTGTCGGACATCCACTTGAGCTTGATCGAATTTTAGGAGATGAAAGAAACTTTGCAGGTTCAAGTTTTGTTAATCTTGACGACTTTGGTTCCTTGAAATATGGTTCAGAATTAATGAATATTGTCTTTGATCCAACCGTTGATAATCAATTAGCTACTTATAGCTTTGACGACGGAGGAATGCCTGCAGAAAAAGAACATTTAATAAAGGATGGTATCTTAGTCAGAGGACTTGGAGGGATTGAAAGTCAAATTCGGTCAGGTGTTAATGGTGTTTCAAATTTAAGAGCATCATCATGGAATAGAATTCCGATAGATCGAATGGCTAATATAAATCTTGAGCCAGGACATTCAACTAGAGAAGAAATAATTAGTAGTGTCGAAAGAGGTATATATATGGAAAGTAATCGTTCATGGTCAATTGATGATTACAGAAACAAATTCCAATTTGGTTGTGAATATGGACGTCTTATTGAGGATGGTATATTAACTAAAGTGGTTAAAAATCCAAACTATAGAGGTATTACGAATCCTTTTTGGAGAAGTTTATCTATGGTGGGTGATTTAGATACATTTGAAGTTTTTGGTACGCCTAATTGCGGTAAAGGAGAGCCAAATCAAGTCGAGAGAGTTGGACATGCTTCTCCTTTGTGTAAGTTTGATCAAACTCAAGTTTTTGGAGGAGTATAAATGAAAAAAGAGATATACAATGAAATATGTTCTCAGGTTTATGCTACCTTAAAAGAAGGTGAAAGTTTGACAATCTATATGGAGGGTGAAAATTCTCAATACTTTAGATTTAATGACTCAAAAATTCGTCAAACTGGAATTATTGAAGACTATAAAATGACATTATCGTTATATCATGGAAAAAAATCGCTTCAAGCAACAACAACTGTTTCTTCTGATATAGATTATTCTGTTAAAAATCTTATATCAGAAATTGATTCATTACGAGAGCCATTATTGTTGATACCTAATAATGATTTTACAGCATTTCCTACAAAATTTGATTCTCTAGAAATGTACCGAAAGGGAGAGCTACCTAATAGAGAAGAGATATTGAATAGCTTAATGGATATTATTCATAACGACAATTTAACTGGAGTATGGACTTCGGGTAAAATTTTTAGAGCTTCATCCACCTCTTATGGTACAAGTCATTGGTTTGAAAAAGATTCATTTATTTTTGATTTCTCTCTCATTGATGCAAAAGAGAATATGGTAAAAATCTTATATCCCGGTTCAGATTGGAATAAAGAGGACTTTATTACAGTATTTAATGACGCATCTAATCAGCTTAAGTTAATGGATACACCAAAGGTAGAGTTGAAACCTGGAAAATATAGAGTCTGGTTTGAACCTCACGCTGTTGCAGATTTTATTGACATGTTAAATTGGAATGGGGTTAGTGAATCTTCGCTAAGAAATGGATCAAGCTCTTTATTAAAAATGAGAAATGATAATGTAAAGTTATCAGACAAATTCTCTCTCGATGAATCATTTGATAGAAAATCTACAGCTCCTTTTAATTCTCGCGCTGAAGTATCAAGTAATGTTAGTATTATTAAGAATGGAGAATTAGAAAGTACTTTAATTAATTCAAAAACTGCGCTTGAATATGGGTTGAATTCAAATTATGCCGAAGATACAAATTCATGGGGCATGGGTGAGTATTTAAGAGCTCCGTTAATGCATGGAGGAAATATTAAGCTCAACGAAAGACTTGAGAGATTAGGTACTGGTATATTTATTTCCAATATTCATTATCTTAATTGGAGCGATAATCTTGGAGGTCGCATTACTGGTTTAACCAGATATGCCTGTTATTGGGTTGAAGATGGAAAGATGATAGCCCCAATCAAAACAATGCGATTTGATGATTCTTTTTATAATTTTTTTGGTAATAATTTAGAAGGTATTGGCGAAGATATGTTATCTAGACCTGTAATTGAGACTTATGATGGTAGAAATCCAGGGGAAACTATCTGTCCAGGAATATTAGTTAATGATTTTGAATTAACTCTCTAAATATTTATATTGGCACGTTTAACTTTTTAAAAAAGTTTGGCGTCGTACCCAAGCGGTCTAAGGGATCGGTTTGCAAAACCGCTATTCGTCGGTTCGAATCCGACCGACGCCTCTTGAAACTATTTGTTGCCCGGGTGGTGAAATTGGTAGACACAAGGGACTTAAAATCCCTCGGAGATTAAACTCTGTGCCGGTTCGAGTCCGGCCCCGGGCACCACTACTTTATGAAAGCTTCTATATGACTCATTTTATTTTTTTTCACGGGATTGGTATCAGATCTCCATTTTGGAACAGTATTGTTCCAATACTAGAAGAGAAATCTCTTAATTATTCCTTGGTTGATTTAGACTTTTCTTCTCTTGACAATGCATTTCAATCATCCAAAGATTCTGTTAAAGATATTATTAAAAAATATCCTGATAGAAATATTGTTATGGTTGGGCATAGTTTGGGTGGTTTATTTGCAACTTATGTAGCTCAATCTCTGGGCGATGATATACATAAATTAATCCTTATTTCCTCTGGGGTAGCTCCAAAACAAATTTCTGTAAAGGCTATTCAACAAAAACAAATTAATGTTCTATATAAGACGATTAAGAAGCTTGGAATGCAAATGATGTTTAAAGGTTATTTACCTTCTTGGTTAACTCAATCAATGTTTTTTACAAAGAATACTCCAAAAGCAGTTCAAAGGAAAGTCTGGAAAGATGCCGTAAGGGAAGAACAAAGTTTTTTAATGGAATATTTTAAATCAAAGAAAATATGGAACAATCATTTTAAAAGAGTGCATTTTAGTGGACCAGATAATGTTTTAGTCATTATTTGTGATAAAGATAAATTGGTTCCAAAACATGCATCTATGTATTTAAAAGATCATTTAAATGGCTCATATAAAGTGTATAAAGGTTGTGGACATAATGATGTGGTAACATCAGAAAAGTTTAATAAAAAATTAATAGATGATATTATTCTATTTTCTTCTATATGATAAGATACAGCTATATATTAAACCATTACTTTAACATTAATTAATTCTTGAATTGGGATATTATAATTGGTAATATTAATTAAATGAGACCATTTCACTTAGCTTTTCCAGTTACCGATTTAGATATCACGAAATCTTTCTATGTAGATGTTTTACAATGCAACGTTGGAAGATCTTCTGATAAATGGATTGACTTTGACATGTTTGGTCATCAAGTAGTAGCTCACCTAGTTGACCGCAATGATCATCCATCAACAAATAGCGTAGATGGAGATGATGTACCTGCAAGTCATTTTGGTGTGATTTTGACGATAGATCAATGGAATCAATTGCGTAACCACCTAAGTAATTTTAATATTAAATTTATTATTAAGCCAAAAATTCGTTTCAAAGGCGAACCAGGGGAGCAAGCCACTATGTTTTTTCTTGATCCTTCGGGGAACGCACTTGAGTTTAAAGCTTTTAAGGATGACAAACAGATTTTTGCGACCTAAATTACGCTACTAATATGCAAATAGAACATTTTACCCCTGAGATTTTTGGAACTTTCTGGCTAAGAGGAGTCCTCTTCGTTCTTTTGTTTGTCTCATCATTGTTTTTTATAGGAAAGAATGGTAGTAAAAAAACACAACTTTACCTTCTTTATGGGATGGGAATATATCAATTAGCATCTTCCATAGGGCTCGACTTAGGTCGTATTGTAAATGGTACTTTTCTTTTATCGTCTCATTTACCCCTTCAAATGTGTGGAATCACAACATATCTTTCTGGTATTATAGTATTTTATCGAAAACAATTTATTTTTGAGTTTTTATATTTCTGGGGACTTGCAGGGTTTATACACTCTGTTTTAACTCCAGAGTTTACAACAGAACTGAATACTTTTACTATCATCAATTACTATGTTAGTCATTCGTTAATTTTTGTTGTACCAGTATGGTTAATGTTAATGATGGATATGAGACTAAAAATAGGTTCTTGGTGGACTAACTTTTTATACACCCAACCTTTGCTTATTTTTATAATGATTGTTAATTGGTCAGTAGGGGGAAATTATATGTATTTAGCAGAAGCACCACTAGCTGAGAATCCATTAATATTTACAAGAGTATGGCCATGGTATATTTTGACATTTGAGTTCTTAGCGATTCTTCACTTCCTTGTATTCTACTATTTTGGAAAAAAAAGCTCTATCGATAAAGCATGACATTATTAGTCACTTATTTCTGTTTGGCACTATTTTTGTCATTTATTTGTTCTTTGCTCGAGGCTATACTCCTTTCAACACCTAATTCATATGCATCTATTCTTATGAAAGAAGATGAGAAAGCTGGATTAAGATTAGAAGAATATACAGATAATATTAATCGACCGCTTGCAGCTATTCTTACATTAAATACATTTGCAAATACAATGGGCGCTGCTGGTGTTGGTGCACAGACATTAAAAATATTTCCAGGAGAAAGTTCTGTTGCTATTGCATCCGGCTTATTGACATTATTAATCTTAGTATTTTCAGAGATTATTCCAAAAACCATTGGAAGTGTTTATTGGAGAAATTTTATTGGGAAAGCAACGCTAATTATTCAGTTTCTAATTTTCTTTACATATCCATTCGTTCTATTAGCTGAATTTATATCAAATTTTGGATCAGATGAAAAATCTGTGACAAGAGAAGAGGTTATTGCGATGGCGGAAATGGCAGAAGATGAGGGAGTCTTTGAAGAGCAAGAGACTGACCTGATTGAAAATACTTTACGTTTAAAAGATGTTAAAGTGAATGATGTTATGACTCCTAGAACGGTTATATTCGCTTTAAATAAAGATATGACAGTCGGACAAGTGCTTGATGAGTACGATACCTTAGATTTTACTAGAATCCCTATTTTTGATACTAATTTGGACGGTATAGTAGGTATTGTAAATCGATATGACATTGTAAGTCGCAAAGCAGATGATCAGTTTAGTACTAGAGTGTCTGAAATATCAAAAGAAGTTCCATCGGTAAATGAAAATGATTCAGTAGATGAAGTTCTACGATTATTTATTAAGAATAGATATCATTTAGCCTTAGTTGTTAATAACAACAATTCCCTTACAGGTTTGATTACTCTTGAAGATGCGATCGAAACGTTACTAGGAGAAGAGATTGTTGACGAGCATGATCCGGTAGTAGATATGAGAGATTTAGCTAAATCACAGAATAATAATTAATTATTTGAGTTTTTGATTTAGTACGTTAACTTCTTCACCAGTTATGGCTAAAAAACAAACATTTACTTCAAAGTTAAGCAAAGACAAACAAAACTTTAAATTTGTCAAACATATTAAGACAGTTACATCTGAAGACTCTGGGCATATAAAATTTATTGCTAATATGGTTCGTCTTGATGACAACGAAAATATTGATCAAGCTTTGAAACGTATGGAAGAAGAAGCTTCTATTACATTAGCATTCGGTGAGAGTGCTGAGACTGAAGAAGTTGTAACTGAAGAAGCGCCAGCTGAAGAAACTCAAGAAGAAGCACCAGCTGAAGAAACTCAAGAAGAAGCACCAGCTGAAGAAACTCAAGAAGAAGCACCTACTGAAGAAGAAGTTCCAGTAGAAGATGTTCCAACCGAAGAAGCACCTACTGAAGAAGAAGTTCCAGTAGAAGAATCTTCAGAGTCGGTACCTGAAGAAGATTCAGCTGAACAAGCTGATGAATCCTCCAAAGAATAATTAATTATTGGAGAGGTGGCCGAGTGGTTTAAGGCGCACGCTTGGAAAGCGTGTAAGGTTAATAGCTTTCGCAGGTTCGAATCCTGTTCTCTCCGCAATATTTTATGAATTTTGAAAAAATGAAGATTAAAAATAGTAAAGAAATTATAACGAATCGTTACTAAGTTGTATTTATGAGATATATAATCCCAATACTTTTTCTATCATTTATTATCGCACAAGATGGTGTTTATGATAAAATAATTGAAGATCATGACACTGCTGTACAAGAAATTTTTGATGAACAGATAGTAGAACAAAACAAACAATTAGAACATATTTTAGCTAAAGAAGATTATAGAACGTTAACAAGTCAAGCGTTGTCTACGGGTGTGGGATTTATATTAACTTGGGTGGCAGATAGTCCTGCTCCATGGTTGATTAGTGCTACTATAATACCTGCTATAAAGATGCGAAAAATCAATAAGAGTAATGATTCTATAGAAGTTAAAAATGAACGAAAGAAGAGAGTCAAAAGAAACGCTCAGTTAGGATCTATTCCTATTTATAAATGGATGATAGTATTGTTTCGAACACCTAAAGCAATACTTAATAATGTCTCTTAGTTATGTTTAAAGCCTTAACAGAACTACGACTTAATACAAGAAAATTTGGTTTAATCACTGCCATGAAAATGCTTTTTAAGCAATATGGATGGAAAGTTGGAGTTGCACTGTTCATGTATTATTTAATTAGAGATGTTATTCTCTATATCATTATTCCATACCTCGTTATAAAAGGTTTGATTACTGGATAAGCTATGACAGTGCCTAAAATGCTTAGAAAATGGCTCGTATTCCACTTTTATGTAGATTATGCGGTTGCTATACCAATATTCTTCGGTGCCGAGCAAATTGCCGTATTTTTTCCTGATTATCCACTAGATACTGTAGCATTAAGAATTGTGGCTGCAGCATTATTCGGTATAGGGTTTAGTTCGCTTCAAGCTTCAAGTTTAGATTATAATAATATGGTTAAAAAATTACGCTGGGCAGTCATTTGGTCTGGAACTGCATGGGTAGGTATTCTAGTATCACTTTTAAATGGGGGACACCCCCTGAATTGGCCTTTCTTTATTGTCTTTGTCTTGTTTAATGCTCTATGGTCTTACTATGCATATAAACTAGGATCATTTAACAATTTCTTTGGAAGTGTTAAGAAGTTATTATGTTTTGATTTTGATTAGATATTATTTTTCAAGAAGACCGGGCATAGAAATTATATTAAACTTGATCTCAATCTTATCTTGAATAACTTTGTCTTTAACTGTTTCTTTTGTAGTTGTCATTTTATTCCAAAAAGATTTAGCGTTATCTAAGTGCATTTCAGCGCGATATTGAACACCAAAATCTGTTCGATTAAACTCCATAGTTCCGGTTGCAGATTTAATATCAGATTCTAAATCGACAAGTGCTGTAAAGACAATAGGTTTCGTAACAGACTTAACAGTTAAATCGCCAGAGATTTCCATATTATATTTTCCATTAGATTTTTTTTCTAAAATCTTTGAACTGTTTATTTTTAAAGATGCTGTAGGAAAGCGTTCAACATGGAAGAAGTCTTCGCTTCTTAAATGACCAATTAAATATTCTTTTTTACTATCTGGAAGATCAATATTTATCATAGATGTCATATTAATTACAACATTTCCAGTAATTTTATTGTCTTTTTCTAAATAAAGGTTTCCTGCTTTTATTTTTAGATTCCCATTATGATTCTTATTAACAAATTTTAGTCCACCTTTCCATTCTAAAGTGCTAACTCTGCGATTAAGTATGATACTAGGAGCAGTAGTGGTATCGCCACGTCTCATTGGTTTGCGTTGTGTGACTTGTGGATTAAGATCAACCTTGCGTTCAACTTGCCTGCTTTTTCCAACACTTTTAAGAACTTCTTTTTCATCGGCTGATTGCGCCATTAATGGAATCATTATAACGCATAGTGTTAATAATACTTTTTTCATTAAAGTCCTTTGTTTGCTTTTAAATTTTTATCTAATAAATTGATGTGCAAAAAATTACTATATATATACAATTCATACAATTAAATTTAATATCAGGAGGCGTGGCAGAGCGGTTGAATGCACTGGTCTTGAAAACCAGCAAGGGTGAAAGCCCTTCAGAGGTTCGAATCCTCTCGCCTCCGCAATGAATAAACCTGTCGTCAGATTTGCTCCAAGCCCAACTGGGTATCTTCATATTGGGGGAGCAAGAACAGCACTATTTAATTGGTTATATGCCAAGAAAAATGGTGGAACATTTCTTCTCAGAATTGAAGATACTGACGTAGAAAGATCAAAAGCAGAATATATTGATCAAATTACCGATGCTTTAAGTTGGCTAGGATTTGATTGGGATAATAATGTTGTTCTGCAATCAAAGAATAAATCGCGACATAAAGAAGTAGTCAATCAAATGATTGAATCGGGAACAGCTTATCGATGCTTTTTATCCAAAGAAGAGTTAGATACATTGCGTCAAGAATCAGAAAAAAAGAAAGAGCTATTTCGCGTTCCAAAGACATATCGAGATTATTCTTTAGATCAACAGCAAACCTTGATAGATGAAGGCAAAGCTTTTACAGTGCGCTTAAAAATACCTGGTGGTATAACAGAATTTTCAGATTTGGTATACGGCACTATTAAGGTTGATAATAAAGAATTAGATGATTTTATTATTGCAAGATCTGACGGATCTCCAACCTATAATTTTGTGGTAGCTATCGATGATTCAGATATGAATATTTCTCATATTATCAGAGGGGATGATCATTTAGCAAATACTCCAAAACAAATATTGGTTTATAAAGCATTGGGATTAGCAATTCCTATATTTGCTCATCTACCAATGATCTTAGGGGCAGATAAGAAGCGATTAAGTAAAAGACATGCAGCAACAAATGTGCAAGAGTATAAAGAGAAAGGATTTACTCCAACAGCAATTATTAATTATCTTTCTTTGTTAGGATGGAATCCAGATTCAGATCAAGAAATATTTAATATAAATGAGCTCATTAGTGCTTTTAATTTTAATCAAGTTCAGAAAAAACCCGCCACTTTTGATGAAAAGAAATTATTATGGGTTTCTGGTCAGCAAATGGCACGAATGGAAACAAGTGCTGCTGTGAAAGAAGTAGAGTCTTTAGATAGTAATTGGGGTATGAATCAAGACAGTAAATATAAAAATGATGTGATTGCATTAGTGAAAGATCGATCAAAAACATTAAATGATTTAATTGAAATCTCAGATGTGTTCTTTAAGGAAAGTATCTCCTATGATGAAGAGATGAGTAAAAAAATATTAGATGATAGCTCTATCCAAATAGTAGCAGATTTACATGAAGCTTTAAACATAGAAGAGAATTGGAGAAAAGATGCACTCGAGTCTATTTTTGACAATTTAATGACTCAACATGAATTAGGGTTAGGAAAGCTTATTAAGCCTGTACGATTCGCATTAACTGGTCTTAGTTATGGGCCTGGTATTTTTGATATGATGATTTTACTTGGAAAAGATAGATGTTTGAATCGGTTATCTGACGCAGCTAAATTATGATTATGTATCGTTCATTTTTTTTATTTCTCTTTATCAGTACCCTGTTTTCTCAAACTAATTTTCCAAATAGTAAGGTGCAATTAATTGATAATAAAAGTACTAATCTTCATAGCTTAACTTCTGAAGTATCATTTGTTAGTTTTTGGGCAACATGGTGTATTCCATGTATTAAAG
>NZWP01000012.1 GCA_002701645.1 Fidelibacterota bacterium
TATTAAGGTTTTCTGTTGGTATTGAGCATGTAGATGATTTAATTTCAGAACTTGATTTTGCAATGAATCTATAATTAACGCTTTTTTTAGTTAATTCTTTTTATATTATTAAAAATATATGCCGTGGTGGCGGAATTGGTAGACGCGCTGGTCTTAGGAACCAGTATCGTAAGATGTGAAGGTTCGAGTCCTTTCCACGGTACTTATGGAAATTATATTCCTAGTTGTTATAATTCTGACAGCACTAGTGCTTTTTATTACAGAATTATTTCCAATAGATGTGACAGCTCTTTTAGTTCTTGGGCTGTTATTAGTCCTCGGACTTGTTAGTCCAGCTGAGAGTCTTGCGGGATTTTCTAATCCTGCTGTTATGACAATTGCATGTCTTTTTATAATGAGTTATGCATTGCAGAAGTCTCATATCTTAGAATATGTTATTATTAGCGTTAATAAGTTAATTGATAAATCTAGAATTCTAGGAATGATTGCATATTTATTCTTTATTGGGATTGCCTCTGCCGTTGTAAATAATACAGCAATTGTAGCAATCTTCATGCCGGTTACTATCCGACTAGCAGATAAATATGATATCAGTCCTTCTAAGGTATTGATTCCATTAAGCTATGCAGCTATTCTAGGTGGAACGCTAACGCTAGTAGGAACTTCTACAAATCTAATTGTTAATTCTATATTAGTAGAGACTTCTGGAGGAGCAGTATCATTAGGAATGCTCGAGTTCGCAAAATTTGGAATTATAAAATTTGCAATAGGCTTAGTATATATTTTTACAATTGGCTATAAATTGCTTCCTTCAAGAGTGGCAAGATCTTCCAGTATTGAAAATTATAGTCTAGATGGATATCTAACAGAGTTTCGAGTGAATGAAAATTCTCCTTTATGCGGTAAGACATTATTAGATAGAAAAATTAATGAGAATTATGATGTTATTGTTTTAGATGTATTAAGAGGCGGTGAGATTATTACTTCTAATCTTAGAGGCTTGTTATTACAAAAAGATGATGTATTATTTGTAAAAGGTTCTTTCGATAATTTTCAACGTTTAAAAGAAATTGAAAATCTCGCACTTTTAACTGATGAAAAACTTACACAAGAAGAGTTAGAGCAAGAAGATCATATATTAGCAGAATGCTTGATTACTGATAATTCAGAATTAATAGGCCAAACTCTTCAGGACGCAAATTTTAGAAGAACTTTCGGTAGTTTTGTATTAGCAATTCGCAGAGAAGGCGAAGTCATTAGACGAAAATTAGCACATTTTATTTTAAAGCCATTTGATACTTTATTAGTATATGGACCTAAAGATCGAATTAATCAACTTGCTTCTAAAGAAGGATTTATTGTGCTTGGTAAGGCAGATGCTAATCTTGATAGCCATCCATTATGGTGGCTCAGTATAGCTACAATTTTATGCGCTGTAGGGTTAGCTATCTTTAACATAGTACCTATTGTAGTAGGGGTAATACTTGGAGTAATTACTCTGTTATTAGCGAGGATTATCACACCTAATGAGGCTTATTCCTCTATTCACTGGCAGGTTATTATCGTTATTGCAGCCTTCTTACCAATGGGAGTTGCTATTCAGCGTACAGGACTAGATGTTATTATAGGTAATGGAATAGGAAGTATAGTTAATGTATTTCCTGAACATCTCACTCCATATTTTCTTTTAGCTGTTATTTATTTGATTACAATGATATTAACAGAAATTGCATCTAATGCAGCTACTGCAATTATTATGACACCAATTACTTTAACATTAGCAGCAAGCTTTGGATTTGATCCAAAGCCATTTATTTTTGCTGTATGTTATGCTGCTTCAGCATCCTTTATTACTCCAGTAGGATATCAAACAAATTTGATGGTATATGGTCCTGGAGGGTATAGATACTCTGACTATATTAAGGTAGGACTTCCCTTAGGAGTTATTTTATGGATTGTTTCTGTATTGGTTATTCCAATGATTTGGCCTTTCTAATGTTTAAAGATTTAGAGAATTGGCAATATGAGAATAAAGCTATTTCAAGAACATTTGAGTTCCAATCATATTTATCTGGTGTAAATTTTCTTAATAAGGTGGCTTCCTTAGCTGAGGAAGCCAATCATCATCCAGATATGACATTAAGTTGGTGTAAGGTGCATGTAGTGCTCACAACGCATGATAGTGGCGATGTAACAGATAAAGATGTGGCATTAGCTAAGTTATGTGATCAACATTTCAAGTTAGATTAAATAATTATGTCAGTTTCAGTTCAAATCAGTAGTCCAATGGATTGACTAATTTTTTTGCGTCTGCTTTTGATACATTTTTCTTGCAGCATTTGTCATAACTATACCAAGCAGACCTTTAAATGCAACCACAATACGCATTTGCCATGGGAAAATAAACACCTTCTTCTTTTTATTAAGTGCATTTACAATTTTTTTTGCAGCAATGTCTGTTTTAATAATAAATGGTTTCCATTTCGCTTTCTGTGTCATTTCGCTTTCAACAAAACCTGGACAAATAAGTGTTACATCTATAGTTGTTGGTAATGTTTTTCTCCAGCTTTCACTCAAAGCTCTTACTGCAAATTTTGATGCAGCATACGCTCCTCCACCAACCCAGGCTATATGGCTTGCGACTGATCCTACAAGAGCAATATGCCCGCTTTCCTGTTTTAGCATTATTGGAATAAATGGAAGTACGGTATTCTGGACCCCAATAACATTGACCTTGATTACTTCGTTAATTATTGTTGGATCTCCTTTATGAAGCGCATCTAGTTCGCCACGACCTGCATTCGCAATCACTAAATCAATTTTGGTAATCTTTGATAAAAAATCATCTATTGATTCTTTTGTAGAGTGTTGATCGGTAACATCGATAGAATAAGTTGTAACTTCAGCGCCCATTTGACGGCATTTATTAGCAATATCATCTAATTTTTCTTTTCTTCTAGCACATAGAGCTAAATGAGCACCACGTTTAGCATATTCATACGCAATATATTCTCCTATGCCGCTACTTGCACCTGTTATGTAAATATTCATAGAGATAATTCTACAAATTTATCAGTCATAATTCCACCAAAACTAATTATATTCATTCATATATGGATAAAAGTAAAATAAATGGTTTAGCTCAAGCAATTCTTGAAAATGGATCGCGTCAGTTAAATAATGTTGCAAAACAAATCGACCAAGATATTGTGAAAGCTTCAGAGCTCATTATAAGCAATAATGGTAAGTTAGTAATCTGTGGCTTAGGAAAGTCTGGATTGATTGGGCAAAAGATTGTTGCTACACTATGTAGCACTGGTACAAAAAGTGTATTTGTGCATGCAGCAGAAGCGTTGCATGGAGATTTAGGTATTTATAATCCAGGAGATCCTACGCTTCTTATTTCAAAGAGTGGAAACACCGAAGAATTAGTACGATTAATTCCAATTTTACGTGAATTTCAATCACCATTAATTGCTTTAATAGGTAATATGGATTCTTATATGGCAAAAAATGTAGATATTGTGTTAAATGGAACCATTGAAAGTGAGATTGATCCCCTTGGTATTGTTCCTACTACAAGCGCATTAGCTGCTTTAGCTATTGGAGATGCTCTTGCATCCGTATTAATGGTTAAGAGAGGATTTAATGAAGAAGATTTTGCCCGATATCATCCTGGTGGAGAATTAGGAAAACAATTAGGATTAACTGTGAATCATTTAATTCATTCTTTAGATGATGTTGCTGTTATCAATGAAGATAGTTCATTAAAAGATATTGCATCTGCAATGACTGAGAAGCCTTTAGGCGCAGCATTGATTATAAATAATAAAGAATTAGCAGGGATTATCACAGAAGGGGACCTAAGAAAAGCCATTGTATCCAATAATTCTTTATCAGATTCTATGGAAGGATTGATTAATAGAAATCCTATTTCTGTTTCTCCTGCGTTACCAATTCACGATGCTATGAAGCTAATGGAAGATCGTGATTCACAAATTTCTGTACTACCTGTAGTGAATGAATCTAAAGAATGTTTAGGTTTAATTAGGCTACATGACTTGTATCAAACTAAACTAGTTTAAAATAATTTATTCCCACTCAATAGTTACTTAACAAGTAACATTTTCATGGTCTTATTAAAATCTTTTGTACGAAGTTGATAGAAGTATACACCACTACTTAATGTATCGCCATCATCATTCTTACCATCCCATTCTACAGTATAAATTCCTACACTATTTTCACCTTGATCAATTGTTTTCACTAATTGTCCCAGTGTATTGTAGATATAAATCTTAACAGAAGTTGCTTCTGCTACATCATACTTCAATGTTGTCTGATTACTAAATGGATTTGGATAATTTTGATAGAGTTTAAATTCATCTGGAGTGCCAAGTTCAATTATACCATTACCAGCTGCTCCATCTTTAGAGAATAATTGGTAACTCACTTCAACTGTGGATCTAGGTGCATCTCCATCAATATAGATAAATAATTCTTTTTCATCTTTAGATAGTCTACCAAATTCAAACTCATAGGTTTCTTCAAGACTATCGTTGTTTTCTAGAATAATCATACTCTGATTATTCTTCGCTACAGAGAATTGATATACATTACCTTCATTGACAATTTCAAATCGCCCAGCAGTAATATCATCTGGAAGAGTAATCTTAATTTGATTACCAAATAATTCTGCAGGGAAGTCAATTGGATTTAACTTTTGTTGTTCTTGAGATTCTGAGGTCTTACCTTGAGCTTTAGTCCACTGCCAGTTTCTAGTAAATACACTGATATCATAAACATCACATGTACTATCTAGTGTTGGTGTAAGATAAGGACTAGTACCTGTTGCTGGTCCAATATCAACATTTGGCCATGCATTTACAAGAGAATTCAAGTCTTCAACATCTACATCCCAGTCATTATCATAATCACCTAGCATAGCTGTATAGGTTGTAAATCCACTAATGACAGCATCTGAGTTATTGCCACTTTCGTCAAATGCAGCAACTTTAAGATAATATTTGGTATAATCATCAAGAGTTAATCCAGTCAATGTTAAATTGGTTAAACCAACATCTTGATAAGATACAACATCTGCTTCAAGATCTTGATCGGTTGTTCCAATACCCATGTAATAGTATGCTATTCCAACATTATCTGACCAACCATCAACACTGATTGTGATATCAGAAGTACTTCTTACATATTCACTATCCTGTAAATCATTGATTGTAAATGTACCAGCAGTTGGACCAGTGCTATCTAATATATAGCTTACTTGATCAGAAATAGTTTCATTGCCATCATTATCCACTGCTCCTACCTTATAGTACCATTTTTCTCCTTGACTTAAATTATCATGAAGCAGTGAATCTACTCCAAAAGTTTGTCTAAAGACGAATGTCGTATCAGGCCAAGGCGTAGTAGAAGGAGATGTATAAAAATGCTCTGAATCAATATTTCCAAGAGTTCCTTGACCAAGCAAAGTATTAGCATCGGGAGTAAAGTCATCTACCACACTTCCATAAACATTATAAGAAGCAAAATCTGATTCTCCATTTCTGTTCCAGAAAATAGCCACACCATCATCGCTAGGGTTCCATGCATCGTTTGCTGCATCATAAACTAGCTCTGCTTCAGCAGATACTCCTTGAGGAGCAAGTGGCGCACCATCCGTACTTAACTGGCCAGCTGATAACAAGAAATTATCCCAGAATGAATAATTTTGTCCTACTGTTGTAATATGAATTGCAACTCGCACTTTTGTGCCTGCATATTGGCTTAAGTTATAAGTTTGTTGAGTCCATGTACTTGCGGTATCTTGCATGTTTGCTAACGTTACAGTGAAATCTGAAATAGAAGTACCTCCCGATGGTGATAATAATACGTCATAAATTTCTGTTACACTTCCATCATTCATGTTGGTATAAAAACTCAAGATATTGTCTGTACCAGGTCTTAACCATAGTTCCGGACTAATTAACCAATCATCAGCAGTTCCAGCTGCAGCCATTCCTAATCCAGCCATCCAGTGACTGCCATCTGCAGCACCATATCCCGCAGTATAATACCACCATGAAAAATCATCAGCATCGGCATTAGTATTTATACGGCCAAATGCATGTACATCTCTTCTGCCATCAGCCCAACCATATGGATTAGTTTCAAATCCTTCTTCCCACAAAGTATCTTGTTGAGCCGTTGCCCAAATAATATTGTTTTTTGTAACTGTATCAGAATTTGATCCATCAGATACAGTTAAACCAACATTATACTGTCCTGTAGAAGTATATATATGTGATGGAGATTGTTCGGTACTTGCAGCAGATCCATCCCCGAAATCCCAAGCCCATGAAGTAGGTGCTCCTGTTGATCTATCAGTAAATTGTACTGTCAATGGAAATATGCCTGAAGTTTTATCTGGAGTATATGCAGCATTTAATGGGGCTGTAGAAGTAAATCCTGTAGAATAAAATAATCCTCTACCATGGGTTCCAGCAGCTAGCGCATTATCAGATGATCTTCTTACCAACATATCCGTTCTTACATTTGCTAGACCATCATTTGATGGATTCCATGTAGGGCTTGAAACAGAAATATCATCAGAAACCCATGTTCCAAGTTCAGTAGCTAAGATTACCTGGTTATAATTATTTGGATTATATAATCCCCAACGAACAGGCATATCAGCAAGATCACCTTCAATATCCATCCATCCATTGGCTCCACCACCACCTATTGTTTCCCAAACTGAAGGCAATCCATAATTTGATACAGTGACTAATATTTGGTTGTCATCTTTTCCAATATCAATTGATGTGATATATCCATTAACATTAGATCCGCTAATATCAGTAGCAGTATAGCTGCTTGTATGCGCATCAGTGATTTTGAAGACTCTCCCAGCTGATGTTCCAACAAAAAGGACTCCATCGGTATGAGGTGACATTTTAAAGGCTGATGCTGTAGCACCTAGAGATACACTCATAAGTGTTTTATCAGCTAAAGTGGCATAATTATTTAATCTTAAAATTGTGCTAGCATCTACAGCAGAGTAAAATGCTTGATTAGTAGGATCAATTGTAGATGGATTAATAAAGAAACCTGTATCACCCCCATCACTTGCGTCATGGTTTGCGTATAAGGAGAAGCTTGATCCTCCATTAGTACTTCTATAAATAGTGTTATATGTTGTTGCGGTAAATTGATAGCTTGGATCAACTTGATCAATATGAGTATATGCTCCATCTCCACCAACCACACGAGACCCACTTTGAATTTCTGTAGCACTAATTGTCCAAGTACCGTTGTCTTGAGTTCCACCAATTACATATTGGCTTCCAGCATCAGGATGTAATGCAACAGAATAAAATTGACTAACATTATAGCCGGTATTTCTATTTGATACAGTTACTCCTGCATCATTTGTATAAAATATACCTCCATCATTGGAAAAAATAATTTCATTACTTGTAATAGTTTTTAGATTTTGTTGATCAACGTGCATTGATGCAGTTCCTGAACCACCACCCGTTACTTGTGTCCAGCTAGCACCAGCATCAGTAGTTTTAAATATATCAAGCTCTCCAGCATAAACAGTATTTGGATCACTTGGATCAACTCCTAAACTCAAGTCATATCCAGCCTGTCCGTTTGCATCTCCTAAGACATCTCCATTTGCATCTATAGGAAATGGATCAGAACCTCCGGCAGTGTAAAAAGTCCAATTTGCGCCACTATCTGTTGTTTTAACAATCCATTGAATTTTTCTTGTATCGCTACTAGCAACCATACCATAGACAGTATTTGGATCAGAAGGGGCAACTGCGATTATAGTTCTGTTTCCTGAACCAATAAATCCTAAAGAGGCTCTTGTCCAATTTGTACCATCATCAGAATAAAAAATATCACCACCACCATCACCGTATACGTTAGTTCTCGATCCAGCCCAAAGTCTGTTATCGCTACCCATATCTAAATCCATAATTTCATAAGGAGTACCATTAGAAGTAGCATCCATTACTTGTGTCCATGTAGCACCGCCATCAGCAGATCTCCATAAACCAGTATTCGCAGATCCATGCCATTTACCTTCATAATAATGTCCACCAACCCCAGCATAAACAACACTTGTCCCTGATTCATTTCTAACAACAATATCAGTAACATAATTAAAATTCTCAGTAGCAGTTAAATGAGTCCAAGTAGCACCACCATCAGTTGTTTTCCATATACCTAATCCACGACTAGATGTTGAGAAAATTCCCATTCTTTCTCCGGTACCAACATACATTGTATTAGTATCATTTGGATCAGAGTTAATACTACCAACTGCTAAATTACCCCATGTACCATCTACTGAATTCCATGTTGGACTGGCAGCTGTAATATCATTCGTATACCATAATCCTCCAGTAACTCCTGCAGCCCATAATTTTTTCTTTGTAGAATCATTAGGATCGATAAGGATTGCTCTAGTTCTACCTCCAATAGTATTAGGACCTCTTTCAACCCAATTTACTTCAGTCATTCTTTTTGCATAAGAAAGACTCATACGTTTTTGTTCTGCAAACTCTACAGCATCTAATATACGCTCTGTTGGAATAGTTCCTGTGCTTGGATCGTACATCATAAGATAATCATGTGCACCTTTTAAATCTGGACGTAATGCTTTAGGTAATTCTTTACTATCTTTATAAGATAAAGTTTGTCTTTTAGCAAGAAAGTCATTGATAAATGCTTCTTGTGTTAAGCGATTTTGTTCACCTAAATAATTTGTAATATTTTGTTTAATCGATTGAAACCCAATAAGTCCAACCATAGTAAAAGCAATTATATAATGTAGTTTTTTCATAATGTTATTCTAGTATTAAGTATCCGTTTTCTAATCCATTGACTGTAATGCCTGAACCATCTATGTCTAACATGATAGTATCAGCACTGTCAAAATTAATATTTGTATTCGTTGAACCATTTACTGTAAAGTTTACTGTAGCAATCACACCATCTCCATCAGAAGTTGGTTGGTCACTAGATAGGGAAGAAGTATAAATAGTCACTTCGCCATTACTCTCATCTTTAGTAACAATAAATAATGGATCAGTATTTCCTTGTAAGAAATCACCAGCAGTAACATCACCAATAGTTACCGCACTTGCATCATAAGTTAGTTTTGCTTGTGCTGCAGCTAGGCCAGTCACACCCATTACTTTGATATCCAATGCAACACTAGCTCCCGTAGAAGTATCTGTATACTTTGAATCTAAAATCATTGCTGGAGTTTGAATATCAGTCAATGTTATATAAGCGGATGTATTGGCAGTATTAGATCCGCCTTCACCAGTTACGCTTAATGAAACATCATAACTTCCTGCACTACTATAGGTGTGAATCGGTGAATCTTCTGAGCTAGTTGTTCCATCACCAAAATTCCAACTTGATTGGGTATATTGCGATGATGTGTTTGTAAACTGAACACGTAATTCAGGAGTTCCTGATGTAGGTGCTCCAAAAAATGCTGCAGTTGGTGCAATTGCATTTACTGTGATATAATCAATCTTTGTTGTAGTATCAGTTCCTCCACTTCCTGTAACAGTCAATGAAACAGAATATGTTCCTGTAGTACTATATGTATATGATACAGAAGTACCTGATGCATCTGGAGATCCATCATTATCAAAATCCCATACAGTAGTCGTTGCATTAGTAGATCCAGATAAAAATCCAACTGTTAAAGGTACGGGTCCAGATACTGGAGTTCCTGCAAAAATTGCTACTGGCGCTGGATCAGTAGGTTCTGTTCCGCCGCCGCCATCGCCGCCGCCGCCGCCACCACCACCGCAACTAATCAATAAAACTAAAAATAATGATAAGAGTTTTTTTAGCATGAGTCATAAATCTACAATAATTCTTATGACTTTGCCATAAAACTCTTTAAATCAAAGAGTCTTTTCTGAGATTATGACATTTCTTTGATGTAAATATTGTAAAATAAATTGCATGCAATCAGGTTTTGCACCAACCATTTCTGGAGGAAAGACTCCATATTCACTCCATAAATTTTCTAAAATTAAATTGATACTAGCTGTTGCAGTATATCCTGTAGTACGTGCCATAGAAGAGGTTTGACTTGTTAAATCAAATTCATCATATAAATGATAAGTAATCATTTTCATCTCACCTTTAATAATAATATCAAGAACAGTAAATTCTATTTCATTCTTATCTAGTTTCCATTCTTCAAATAATTTCTTAGATGTTTCAGCAATATTGTTATTATTAAATAAACCTTTATTGCGATAATCAAGCATCAATTCTGCATGACCAGGATAGCGTAATGTTTTTTCTTTTAAGTTTGGGATATGATTCATTGTTGAAAGTAATGAGCGTAATCCATCAGTATTAAATGCTTCTAATTGACCAGCATCCTCAAATTCCATTGTTTCTATATCAGATAAGGCAGGTTCAGTAACGACTTCATAATCTATTAACATCCTTGCAGGTCGTGTATACTCTTCAATTACGTCTATAGGCGAGAAAGGAGCCTTATAATTAAATGGAGGTTGCGGATTTTTAGGAAGTCCGCCCACATAATATTCAAATGATTCAATATTTAATTGTGCATCCCAATAGCCTAGTAGATAATTAGGAATTCCAGGAGCCACCCCAGCATCAACAATCACAGTCACACCTTTTTCTTTTGCTAAGTTATTAAGATCTAATATATTTTCTGGCGAGAAAGATATATCAACTACATTTTTCCTACTATTGATAATTGTTTTTAATGCGTTATAACCTAAAAATCCAGGTACTGCTAATAATACAATGTCAGCTGGTTCAATCCACTTTGCAAGAGATTTTTCATCAGTAACATCTAGTTGAGATATTTGAATGTTGTGATTTTGAGATTGGATATCTTCAAGAGTCTTAAGGTTATAATCGGCAAGAAAAAGATTGTGATTTCTTGAAAGATCGGCAGCCATTGCACTTCCAATCATTCCAGCTCCAATTTGATAAATATTTTTCATTTTAATTTTTTTTAAAAAAAAAGGAACTATCAAAGTTCCTTTTTAGTGTATTCATTGCTTTTATTTATTTGCGGGATAGACGGGACTCGAACCCGCGACCTCCGGCTTGACAGGCCGGCGTTCTAACCAGCTGAACTACTACCCCATGATAATTATTTATTATATAATAATGCGTATGGAATAAGAACTAAATACCCGATTAATAAAAGCAGAGGAGAAAGGACTAAACTTTGAAAGCTGTCAACTTCTCCTAAATACATTGTCAAATAACCCACAATTATAACGAAAACTCCGGCTCCAAACAAAACATAATTTTTAGTTTTATATGGCCACTTAAAGTTCATTAGCTGTTTATTTTTGTTAGTCATTTATGTTAAGTTAAATTTCTTCTAGCTAGTTTCCAAAAAATATAATTCCTTACGATTGATTTCAGGCTATAAAAGAATTAATTTCTCCTTCTTTATGGTATCCAATAATAATAGTAGTCGTGATTTAATGCTTGGACTGTTTTTAACTCTAAGTCTTCTTGGAGTGAGCATATTTTTTACTTCGAATAAAGAGATTGATAAAACTATTTTTGTGATTGAAAAAGGGATGTCATTAAATACTGTGACCAATCTTTTGCATGAAAAAGAGATTATTCACAATAAATCCTTTTTTAAATATCGAGTTTATTTTCTTGGCTTATCCGATAAAATACCAGTTGGAACGTTTGCTGTTGAAGGAAAAGTTAGTAGTAAGGATATTATTAATACAATTTTTAAAGAAGGTCCAATTCGATTAAAATTAACAATTCCCGAAGGTTCATCATCGGAGCAAATATTTCTAAAGGCAAATAATCTATTTGATGAATCTGATGATTATGCTGCACTGTTTAAAGATCAAAGATTTATTGCAGAGTTTGATATTCAAGCCTCTTCTTTAGAAGGATATCTTTTCCCGGATACATATTATTTTTTTAAAGATACAAGTAATCGTGAAGTGTTTATTACTATGATTAACGAGTTCTGGAAGAATTTTAATAAAACATTCATAGAACGCACAAATGAGCTAGGATTTACGGTACATGAGGTTGTAACTTTAGCGTCGATTATAGAAGGAGAAGCTTTATTAGATAAAGAGAGAGCCATAATATCTTCAGTCTATCACAATCGATTAAAGAAAAGAATGAAATTACAAGCAGATCCAACTATACAATATTTAATACCAGGTCATCCAAAAGCACTAAGCAATAGAGACTTAAGACTTATTTCTCCATATAACACTTATTTAAATTATGGGCTACCTCCTGGACCTATTAATAATCCTGGATTAGAATCGATTAGAGCAGCGTTATATCCTGCGGATACGGATTATTTATATTTTGTAGCACAAGGTGATGGTTCTCATATATTTACTACTAATCAGAAAGATCATTTAGAAGCAAAGAATCTTTACAAGCAGTATAAAAGAGAGAATCGATGAACTTAGGCGATTTAAATACTCAGCAGCTTAAAGCTGTAAAAACTGTTAAACATCCCGTACTTGTTTTTGCTGGTGCCGGGACTGGAAAGACGCGAGTTTTAACTTACAAGATCTGGCATTTAATTAAAGAGAAGATTTATAGTCCCAATGAGATTTTAGCTCTGACATTTACCAATAAAGCTGCATTGGAAATGAAAAAGCGCATTCAAGAAAGCGTTAATTGTGATGATGTAAACGTTGGAACGTTTCATTCAATTGGAGCAAGAATTCTAAGACAACATATTAGTTATTTAGATGATAGGTATAATAGTAATTTTACTATCTATGATGTTTCTGATCAGAAAGCTTTATTAAAAGACGTAGTAGAACAATTAGATCTTGCTGATAATACTTTATCAATCGAAAGAAAAGCATTGATAAATATTAACTTTCTTCGTTCACAGCTTGATAAGTTTAAGAATGCTTCTATGTCAGTAGAAGAGGTAGAATCTAAAGCGAAAGACAGCGATAGTAAAACAATTGCAAAAGTGTATAAGAAATATTCAGAATTATTATTGTCTAATAATGCTGTAGATTTTAATGATTTAATTGGAATGCCTCTTAAATTGTTTAAGCATAGCAATGCTTTACTAAAAAAATATCAACAGTCATGGAAGTATATACTAGTCGATGAATTTCAAGATACTAATTCACCTCAATTTGAATTAATTAGTCTTTTAGGTGGTAAACATCAAAAGATTACGGTTGTAGGAGATGACGATCAATCTATTTACGGTTGGAGGGGAGCAAACATTGATAACATTCTAACAAATTTTAAAGATACATTTCCAAAAGCTGTAGAAATTAAGTTAGAAAAAAATTATAGATCTACTCAGCGTATTCTTGATGGTGCGTGGTCTGTAGTTAAAAATAATATTAATAGAGCTGAGAAAAAATTAGTTGCCACTAAAGATCTAGGAGAAAAGATATCACTTATCTCTACTGCAAGCGATGAAGATGAGGCCAGTGCAATATGCGATTCTATAAAAAAAGAAATCAAAATTAATAAAACTCCATTTAATGATTTTGCTGTACTCTACCGTACAAATGCACAATCTAGAATGATTGAGCAAGCCATGATTAGAGAGGGTTTTCCATATCGTATTGTTGGAGGTACTAAATTTTATGACAGAAAAGAAATTAAAAACGTCCTGGCTTATTTAATAATAGTATCCAATCCGAATGATAGTATTGCATTAAAAAGAATTATTAATTTTCCAGTTAGAGGGATTGGTGAAAAATCTATTACTATCTTTAATGATTCAGCACTAAAAAAAGACATTTCATTATTTGAGAGTTTAAAGTCTTGTAGGGATATAAAATTGAGAGGGAAACAGCAAGATTCAATTGAACAGTTTTATTTATCAATTAATAAATTTCACGATTTATTAGAAACCTTAGATTGTAAAGAACTGATACGTGTTTTGTTAGAAGAATTTAATATTGAAAATTATTATAAAAATAATCCTGCAGAACAAGACCGCTATAACAATATCCAAGAATTAAAATCGAGCGTTGATCGCTTTTCTGAAGAAAATCCAGGTGCTCATTTGAGAGATTTTTTACAGGAAATAGCGCTTTATACCGATCTGGATGGATATGATAATAGTAAGTCACGTGTGGCACTTATGACAATCCATACAGCAAAAGGATTAGAGTTTCCTACAGTTTTTGTTTCTGGTTTGGAGCAAGGCCTATTTCCTTTGATACGAATCGATGATGATTCAGATCAATTAGAAGAAGAAAGAAGACTGTTCTATGTGGCAGTAACAAGAGCAATGGAGAGAGTCTATTTGCTGAATGCGCAGCAAAGAAGAATATTTGGCGGATTAAAGAGATTATCTTTTATACAGTCTGATTTTTTAAATGAAATTGATAAAGATGTAACAGAAAATAAGCCTTATAAAACGGTTAAGATAAAAAGATTGGTACGTTCTGGCGGTAAAAAAACATTTAAAATATCTAGAACTGTCACACAATTTGATGATTTCAAAAAAGGCGACCAAGTACAGCACAATCTTTTTGGTGTCGGTACCATTGTAGTATTAAGTGGAACCGGTGAAAATCAAAAAGTTGGTGTTGAATTTGATGGCGGATTAAGAAAAAAGCTTATCGTTAAATATGCTAGACTAAAAAAAATAGATTAGGTAATTTGAAGAATGCAAAATTTAATACCATGTAGATTTCATGTAGAAGTTGAATCAGTCTTAAAGACTGAAGGTCTCAGAGCTACAAAACAGCGTTTAGATATTTGGGATGAATTGTCTGGAACAAATAAGCACAGAGATATCGAGACTATTCTTCACTCTCTTAAAAAGAAAAAAATCAATGTTTCAAGAGCAACTTTATATAGAACAATTGATGTGTTTGTAAAACACGGTTTATTAAAAAAACTCACTTTAGATGATGGTAGATTTTTATATGAGCATAATAAAAAATCTATTACCCCACAACATGATCATATTGTATGCGAAGATTGTGGAGAAATTTTTGAGTTTTTTGATAACAGCATATCAAAGATTGAAGATAAAATTGCCAAAGATCTCAATCTTAAAGTTACAAAAAGAGTTCATCAATTATCTGCTACCTGCATGGGTACTCAGTGTAATCATCCTAAAAGTTAGTTTTTAAATGAAATCAATCCTTATTAGTAATCTAGTTTCTGGAATGAAGCTTCAAGGCTTCTATCTTTGCATAGAAAAAAAATTGAGAAGAAAAAAAGATAGCTCTATTTATCTTGATTTATTATTACAAGATAAATCAGGATTAATAAGAGCCCGTATATGGGATAACGTAGAATCTTTATCAAAAAAGTTTGATGTAGGAAATCCTGTTGCTATTAAAGGTAGTACTTATAAATACGGTGATAGTATTTTTATTAAAATAAAGAATATCACGAGAGCATCTATTGAAAAATATGCAAAGTATGGTTTTAGTTCATCTGATTTAATACCAAGTTCAAAAAAAAATCCAAAACAATTATGGAATCATTTGATCAAGGAAATTGATCAAATATCTAAAATTCATTTAAAGCAATTGGTAAAGAAAATATTAGCAGACCATAAACAAAAATTTCAGATTTATCCAGCTAGCATTTCATATCAGTATAATTATCAAAATGGTTTGATTGAGCAAACTGTTTCATTGATTAAGATTTCTAAAATTTTAGGAAAGCATTATAAGGTGGATACAGACCTACTATTAACCGGAGCCTGTTTACATCAAATTGGGAAATTGTATTCAATTAATATGGGATTTTCTCAGGCAAAATCAAATGAGAGACAATTGGTAGGCAATGCTATATTATCTAGGGATATCGTTAATAATTATATTAGAAAAATAAAGCGTTTTCCAGATCAAGATAAAGTAAGATTAGAGCACTTAATTTTATCTTATCAAGGAAGGAAAGAGTGGCAAAGTCCTATTGAACCTCAAACTTTGGAAGCAGTCCTATTGCATACAATTAACTATATGGATTCACAGGTTAATGTCATGAGCAAGAAATGACTAATAAGCTTATTTTAGTTTATCTTCTAACTATATCTATATTATTTGGGCAAAGCCATATTAGTTATGATCTTTCAAATCAATTTGGGGTTGTTTTGGATAACAATCAGATTATTTGGGATAATGATGAAAGGTTTGACGATTTATTAATTGACAGGTCATCTACATATTTTAACAATAAATTCTCTTCTTTTGATTTTAATAGCATGCCAAGTGATTCTTCTTATGTAAAAAGTAAATTTCAATATGAATTTGGAGATTATGGTTTTGATAGATTAAATATTGGACTTAAAAAGCGTTCTGAGAAAAGTGATTTTCAGTTTTTAGGAATGAAGAAAAGTTTTTTTGGTAATTATTCAGAATTTGCCAATGCAGATTCTAGTCCGCTGAGTTTATTCTATAAACTTGATTATAGCGCTAGAGTATCAGATCATGAGCTTTATTTCTCTGCTGGATATTTTAGAGAAGATTCAAAGTTTATTTTTGATAATCAATCGGGTTTAGATACATCTATTAATAAAGAATTTTCTGATTTTTTTTCACTAACAGTTGGAGATATTTTTGTAAAAAATGATTGGAAGTATAATGTTGAGATTAATCATATCAGTAAATATGATAAAAGAAAAATTGTTGAATATCCGATTAATCATGAGGTAGATATTCAAAGAAATAGATTTAATATGAAGGCAGCTAATGGTAAGCATATTTCAATAGACGCTTTTTTAGATAATAAATATTATGTAGATAAAGTATCCTCAAAAACATATAGTAGGAATACATTACAATTATCCAATAATAACAAACTTCCGTTGGGACAACTAAAGTATGGTATTGATTATATTGGCGATAAAGTCAGTCCAAATATTGCTTATAATGCTACGTTCGGTTCAGTTGAGTTCTTGATTAAAAGAGAAAATAAGCCTACTAGATTACTATTTGATTCTTACGAATTTAATGGCTTTAACGATGAAAAAGTAGAAAATTGGGATTCATTAATTTTAAACTATTATTTAAATACAAAAATTGATTTAGTTTCAAGTTTAAGATTTATTCAAGCAAATAATGTGGCTGCTAATTACATATTAGGAGAAGTTTCAATTCCTGAAGATGATGGATATCGTTTTCTTTCTGATGATATGTTGTCGCTCAAAACAAAAATTTCAATATCTTTAAAAGAAAATAAAATAAATTTAATTCATTATCATAATTTTTATGATAGTCTTATTAGTTCCAATAGATCTGATATCATAGAAATGGACTATCATTTTAACACTTCTTTTGTTGATAAAAAACTAGGAGTTGCTGGAAAGCTTTCAGTGATATATTTATCGGCTAATCATTCTCAGTATTCTTTTGACTACTTTAGAAATATGCCTATATCAAATAATAGTACAAACTATAATAATAGCTATAATATTGGACTAGATTTAGATATCTCAATTGCAGATGTTCTTTTGACAGTGCGATTTAAAAATGCACTTGATCGATTGCCAGTTGATGGAGACTATTCTATCAATAATGCTGAGCTATTCAATCCGATGAACAGCCTTCTATCTTTTGGTATTATTTGGGAATTTGACGATTAAATCTCAGTAATTACAGTAGTGGAGACTGTTCTAGAATTTCACTAGTATTCTCTACATTTACTCTGGGCTATCTTAATGTTATTTTTATAAAATGTGAGTGATTATTTTCATAAATTCATGAAGAATGAAAACAAATAATCCAAATCTAAACATCAACAACAATGTCACTCTTGTATTAAATGCTAGTTATTTACCGCTTGCAGTTTGTTCTTCAAAGCGTGCTTTATGTTTATATTTTTTAAATAAAGTTGATGTGCTAATGAACTATGATCAGTATATATATTCTCCTTCAACTCGAATAAAAGTACCTAGCGTTGTAAAGCTAAAAACATATGTATCGTATAACAGTCTTGAAGTCGTTCTGAATAGAAAAAATTTATTACTTCGAGATAATTCATGTTGTCAGTATTGTGGATCCAAATCAAGCTTAACGGTTGATCATATCATTCCAAAATATAAAGGCGGTTCGGATACATGGAAGAATTTGATTGTAGCTTGTTCTCCTTGTAATGCAAGGAAGGGAAATAGAACACCAAAAGAAGCAAATATGAAATTGATGAAACAACCAAAAAAACCTAATAGATTCATGTACTTTAATCAGTTTGTAAAAGATAGAAATTCAGGCTGGAAAGATTATTTATTTATAAATAGAAATTAGAATGAAGAAAAAAAGAATATTAAGCGGAGCACAACCTTCAGGGTTATTACATATCGGAAATTATTTTGGTATGATTAAAAGAATGATTGATTTTCAAGATTCCTCTGATTTGTTTTGTTTTATCGCAAACTATCATTCTTTGACATCTATTAGCAATAAAGAAGAGCTAGAGAAAAATACCTTTAATGCATTTTCTGATTTATTAGCTTTAGGGCTTGATTCTGAAAAATCTACAGTATGGGTTCAATCTCACGTACCAGCAGTGACAGAGTTAACATGGATATTATCTAATTTTACAAGCGTTGGCTTAATGCAAAGATCAACATCCTATAAAGATAAAGTCGCACATGGACTGATACCTAATATGGGACTGTTTTCTTATCCCGTATTAATGGCATCAGATATTTTATCATTCCAATCTGATATTGTTCCTGTCGGAAAAGATCAAAAGCAGCATTTAGAAATGACAAGAGATATTGCTATAAAATTTAATAATACTCATGGACCAGTTTTTACTATTCCAGAAATTGATATTGATGAAAGTAGTGAGATAATTTTTGGAATTGATGGCAAGAAAATGAGCAAATCTTATAATAATACTATTCCTATTTTTGGTAGTGAAGAGTATATGAAAAATCAAATAATGAATATTGTAACTGATTCTGCTGGTTTGAATGAGCCCAAAGATACAGATACACCTCTTTTCAATATGTATACATTATTTTTAAATGATGATGAAAAAAATGAACTGAAAGATAGATATGCTACGCCAGGTTTAAAGTATATGAGCATAAAAAATGAATTATATGAACATATAATGGATTATTTTTCTAAGCAAAGAGCTTTGAAGCAGCATTCTTTAGATAATCCAGATGATATTTTCGATCTAATGGATATAGGAAGAAAAAAAGCTGAAGTTATTGCATCTGATACGCTATCAAATGTCAAAAAAGCTATTGGAATGGTTTAAGTAGTGTTTAATGTAAAGTTAGAAAATTTTGAAGGACCATTAGATTTACTTTTATATTTTATTAAAAGAGATAAAATAGATATTTATGATATTCCAATTTCTAAAATCACATCAGAATATATTGATGTGCTTAACACTGCTAAAAAATTAGATGTTTCAATAGCCGGAGAGTTTCTTTTTATGGCATCATTACTATTGAGATTAAAAACAAGAATGTTATTGCCTAGACAGCAAGATGAGGAAGGATTAGATATTGATGATCCACGAATTAATTTGATAGATCAATTATTACAGTATAAAAATTTCAAAAATATTGCATATCAATTAAAAGAAATGCATGAAGAAAATAAAGATTTATTTTATCGCCCAAATGATAAGATTGTTTTTGAAGGAATGTCTAATCCTGCAGATTTTTTAAACGAAGTAAGTTTGTTTGATATATCAAAAATCTTTCAATCTGCTATCGATAATTCGTCACAAGATAATCCACTTACTCTGGTAAGAGAAACAATATCATTGCAAGAACAAAAACAGTTTATTATTTCTAGTTTTAAAAAGAAAAAAGTGATTTCATTAGCTACTTTGATTAAGAAATTAGAAAGTAAATTAGAAATTATTGTTACATTCTTGGCTGTCTTAGATATGATTAAGGAGTCTGAATTGATTTGTAAACAAAAAAATACTTTTGACGATATTGAAATCAAATTAAATCTTATAACGGCATGAAAGAACAACAATTAATTATAGAATCTTTATTATTCGTTGCATCTGAACCTCTTTTTCAATCCGATGTAAGTAGAGTATTTGATGGACATGATGTCCCATCGTTAGATGAGATTGTTAATGATATTAATATTAAATATTCTAATCATGCTTTTGAAATTAAAGCTGTAGGGGAGGGATATATGCTTGTTAGTAGAAAAGAATTTGAACCGTTTATATCCAAGTATATTCCAACTAAAAAACTTATGCTATCTAATGCAAGCCTAGAAGTTTTGGCAATTGTAGCATATAGGCAGCCTATACCAAGAGTAGATATTGAGTCAATAAGAGGAGTAGACTGTAAAGGTGTTTTAAAAAATCTATTGAATAAAAAACTGATAAAGATAGGAGGTAGAGATGATTCCTTGGGCAAAGCATTGCTTTATCATACTACCGATGAATATCTAAAACACTTTGGATTAACAAGTTTATCTGAAATGCCAACAAGTAGTGAGATTTCTGAAATTATAGATTCTGAAGATAATGGAATCATTAATGAAGTTATTTAAATTTATTTCATCATCTGGAATTGTTTCTAGAAGAAAAGCACAAGAATCCATTCAATTAGCAATGGTTACTGTTAATAACGTAGTAGTCATGGATCCTTTTGCTGACATTGATCCTCTAAAAGATGTTATTAGATTAGATAATCAAAAAATTATTTTAAACTCAAGTACTACCACAGTAGTTTTGTATAAACCTAAAGGATTTATTTCATCTAGAAGCGATGAAATGGGTAGAAAAACAATTTTTGATTTAATCCCTAGAAAGCCTTTTTTAAATCATGTAGGTAGATTAGATAAAGATACCACAGGTCTAATTTTGTTAACTAATGATGGAGATTTATCTCAGTTCCTAACTCATCCTAAGAATAAAATACCAAAAGAGTACGTTGCGAAGACTAATGAATTCATTAATGATAAAGTTATTAAAAAAATTGAAAGAGGTATCTTTATTGGTTCGGGGGAAAAAGGTAAAGCAAAAATTATATCACAAGAAAAAATTAAGAATACAGTGCATGTTAATATGATATTAAGACAAGGTAAAAAAAATGAAATAAGAAGAATATTTAAGTTTTCAGGTCTTAAGTTGATAGCTTTAAAAAGAATAAAGTTTGGTAATATTACATTGGATCAATTGAAAGAAGGCCAATGGAGAGAATTAACAAAGAAAGAAAAGCAATATTTAGACAAAATAACAAGAAAAGGATAAGATTTTAAACATCTTGGCATTTATTGAAAGAAAAACTAACTTTCTGAGCATTTTTTATGGTAATAACAATTGATGGACCTGCTGGCGTTGGTAAAACTACTACCGCAAAAAGACTAGCAAATAAGCTAGGGTACCAATATTTAGATACTGGTGCTATGTATAGAGCTGTTACTTATTTTTTTAGACAGAATTCTGTTGATATAAGCTCTGAAAGTCAGGTCAAAAAAATGTTAGATATTTTAAATTTGGAATTAGACTGTACATCTAATGATGATATGAAACTGCTATTAGATAATAAAAATATTAGCTCACTAATTCGTAGTAAAGAAATTACGAATGCAGTAAGTAAAGTTAGTGCATTGCAAGCTGTAAGAGAAAGAATGGTAAAAATACAGAAAAATACCGCAAAGAATGGTAACTTTATTGTTGAAGGAAGAGATATCGGAACAGTAGTTTTTCCAGATGCAAAGTATAAGTTTTTTCTGGTAGCTGACTATGATACTAGAGCAAAAAGAAGATTAAAAGACTTTAAGAGAGTAAATGAGGAGTTAAACGTTAACAAAATAAAACAAGATTTGACAGATAGAGATCAGTACGACAGTAGTCGTAAACTTTCTCCATTGAAACAGGCAAATGATGCAATTGTAATTGATACATCAAACTGCACTATTGATGATCAAGTTAATCAAATCTATAAACACATTGAAAGAAACTAAATAATATGAATGATCAACCTAAACAAGACATAAATAAAGAAGCAGTAGTAGAAGCAGCAGTAGCAGTAGTAGAAGCACCAGTAGAGCAACAAACTACTGAACAAGTTTCAAAAGATAAATCTCCATTAGAAGAAGTATCTTCTAACAAAACAATTAAAGATTATTTAAGCAAAGATTTATTTGCTGGCATTAAAATAATTTCTGGCAAAGAAGATCAAGTTGAAGTTGAAAAATTGGCTGATGACATTTTAGCAGAATATGAAAGCACATTTAATGATATATCAGAGAATCAAATTATATCAGCAAAAGTAATTGGTATCAGCGATAGTGATATTATGGTAGATATTGGTTTTAAATCAGAAGGCCTAATTAGTAGATCAGAATTTAATGACAAAGACTTACCTGAGATTGGATCTAATATTGATATATTTCTTGAAAAATTTGAAGATACAGATGGAAACATTACTTTATCAAAATATAAAGCAGATTTTATTAAGAGATGGGATGAATTAAGAACATTTGAGGAAACTAAAGAGCCTGTACAAGGAAAGATTATTAAGCGTGTTAAAGGAGGTCTTGTAGTAGACTTAGGTGTCATACAAGCTTTCCTACCAGGATCTCAAGCCGATGTTCAGCCTATCAAGAACTTTGATGATTTAATTGGAAAAGAATTAGATTTTCAGATTGTAAAAGTAGATGAGATGAGAAAAAATCTTGTGGTGTCTAGAAAAGCAATATTAGAAGAATCGCTAAATGAGAAACGACAAGAATTAATGGAAAAGATTGAAGTAGGTGCACAGCTTCAAGGGTTAGTAAAAAATATAACTGATTTTGGAGCATTTGTTGATTTAGGCGGTGTTGATGGATTGATACATATCACTGATTTTTCTTGGGGTAGAATTAACCATCCATCTGAAATTGTATCGATAGGAGATGAAATCACAGTTCAAATTATTGATTACAATCAAGAGACATCAAGAATATCTTTAGGATTAAAGCAGTTAGTAGATAATCCTTGGAAAGTAATACCAGATAAATACAGTGTTGGAGAGATTATTACAGGTAAGATTGTTAGTATCATGAATTATGGTATTTTTATTGAATTAGAGAAAGGTATTGAAGGTTTAATTCATATATCTGAAATATCATGGACAAAAAATATTCAAAATCTTCCAGATCAATACAAAGTTGGCGATTCTTTAGAGTCAAAAATCTTATTTATTGACGCTAACGAGCAAAAAATTAGTTTAGGTATTAAGCAATTAACTCAAGATCCATGGAAGAATATATCTTCCCAAGTAAGTGTCGGTGACAAAAAAGAAGGCACAGTTAATAAAGTCACAAAATTTGGAGCATATGTAGATCTAGGAACAGATATTGAAGGCTTTATAAGAAATACAGATTTTCATTGGACAAAGAATCCACTACACCCAAAAGAATTTGTTAATGAAGGTGATATAATCAAGTTTGTTGTTGTAGACATATCAGATAAGGATAGAAAGATCTTATTAAGTATGAAAGATTTAGCAGAAAATCCATGGTCTGGTATAGTAGAAAAATATTCTGCAGGTGATAAACTTAAAGGAACTGTTTTAGCTATAAATGATTCTGGAGTTGTAGTTGATATGGGCGATGATATTGTAGGTCTTGTTCCTTCAGATCAAATTTCACAAGAATTAAAGAAAGATTATTTACCTTCTATTGAACCAGGTGGCACTATCGATTTATTAGTTGTTGAGGTTAAAGAAAAAGATAAGAATGTCATCTTAATGCTTGATCAGCCTGATGCCGACTAACACTAACCAGATCAAAAGACTTCTATATTCTTTTGTTATCGCATTTATTTTTTGGTTTTTTATTAAGAGCGAAGATATTTATTCTGTTACAACAAAAATTCCTTTAGTTGCACGTAATCTTCAAGAGCAAAAGACCTATAAAGAAGAAGTTCCTGAAAGTATTATTGTTACTTTGAAAGGTTCAGGTAGAGCATTTATTTGGCTCAGATTCTTTGATAATTTTTATGAAGATTACAAAGCTGTTCTAGATTTAAGTAGTATTGCAGACGAATATAATTTTGAACTCAATCAATATTATAAAAATAATCCAGAAAAAATAGTCTTACCATCTTCGTTAGATTTAGAATTTGTTGAAGTTATATCTCCTAAAAATATAAAAATTAACTTAGATCAGTATTTGGTGAAGAAAGTACCAATCAAATCACAAGTATTGATTTCAGCTAATCCAGGATATATACAAGTTGGAGATGCAAGTTTTTTACCAGACTCTATTAGTATTGGCGGACCTCAAGAAATTGTAGATAATATTACATTTGTCAACACTGAAAAAGATGATATATCAAATTTAATAACATCAGTAGATAAAGAATTATTAATCATGAGTCCAGATAAATTAGTTGATTTTGATCCAAAGAAGGTTCAAGGATTTATTGATATTCAGCCTATTAGCGAAACAATTGTAACAGGAATACCTGTAAAATTGGTTAATAAGCCTAACAATGTGAATGTATTTGTTAATCCTGCTACAGTTTCACTCACTATCGTTGGAGGGTTAAATCAAATTGCTAGTATTGTATCTACAGATATAGAAGTTTTAATTAATTTTGAAAAGTCTTGGACTCCAGATAAACAATTTTATTCACCAGAGGTTAGGATCCCTGACACTATTATGGAATGGAAAGATTTATCTCCAAATAATTTAGAAATTTTAGTTATAACAGAAATCAATTGATTATTCTAGGAATAGAGACATCTTGCGATGAAACTGGTGTAGCTATATGCGATAATTCAAAAATCATTTCTAGTTACACAAAAACACAATCGATCCATACAAAATTTGGTGGGGTAGTACCCGAAATTGCATCAAGAGAACATGAAAAATTTTTACCTGAGATTACAGATAAAGTTCTCAAAGATTCTAAATTGGAATATTCTGATTTAGAAGCAATTGCAGTAACAAGTGGGCCAGGGTTAATGGGTTCGCTATTATCTGGTATTTCTTTTGCTAAAGGTATGTCTCAAGGTTTAGGTATCCCTATTATACCTATTAATCATTTAGAAGCACATTTGAATTCAGCGTTTATTGAATTTGAAGTATTAGAGCCTCCTTTCATTAATTTGCTTGTTTCCGGTGGTCATACGCAAATATGGCTTGTCAAAGATTTATTCGAATATACTTTATTGGGAGAAACGTTAGATGATGCCTGTGGAGAAGCTTTTGATAAGGGAGCCAAAACATTAGGATTAAATTATCCAGGTGGACCAGAAATAGAAAAGTTAGCCACACAAGGGAATAAAGAATTGATAGATTTTCCACGTCCAATTATTAACGATGGTACTTACAATTTTAGTTTTAGTGGACTTAAAACATCTTTAATCAATTGTGTTAATAAGAACAAATATAATTTAAGCGATGTCGCTGCCAGCTATCAAGAAGCTATTGTTGATTGTTTAGTAGGAAAATTGAAAAATTCTATGGACGATTTAAATATTAATACTGGGATAGTATGTGGTGGAGTTGCTGCAAATCAACGACTAAGAGAAAAATTAAATGAGTTAGATAAAACTATTATCTTTCCATCATTAAAGTATTGTACAGATAATGCAGATATGGTAGCATTTTTAGGAGAAAAAAAGATTAATAATAATTCAGCTAAAATTGGGATTGATTTTTCTGCTTATTCTAGAGGTATGGTTGTTTAATAATGAAAAATAAATATAAGATATTTTTATTCTGGATGCCTATTTTTACAGCTATAGGTGCAGCAATTTATATAAACTCCCTTTTCTTTTTCTTTTTTGCTGACGAGACTGATATTATTACAGATACTATAATTCCAGAAAGTATTGAATCAAAAATTTCAGAAGATACAGTAGACATAGCTATAAAGAATGTTATTGTATATCCAAATCGCTTTGATAAGAAATCTATCTACATTGATATTGAAATTAATAATCAAAATGGCGATGAATTGACACAGATTACACTATCTAATGGCGGAAAATTAATAGCATCAGATAAAATTAAGTTATACAGTAATAAACATACTTATTTTCAATCATTTCTTGTTAAGGATAATATTGATTTTAATAATGTATTTGACGTAAAGCTTTCTAGTCTAAAATTAGAAAATAATATATCTAACAATAGACATGCTTTTACTACAGATTTGAAGACTGAGAAGCTGAATATTGCACTTATTAGCGGTACTCTTAATTATAACTCTAGAGCTATTATCAGTAAAATAGATAATAGTTTTGATCATTTTTTTCCTCAATTTGATACCTATACACACAATTTTGAAGATTTTTGGTTTAAAAAATATGACATAGTTATTCTTGATAATTTTCCTGAAATGCCTATTTCAGATCGATGGTTCAATCTTTTTATCAAAAAGATTTACTCAGAAAATACTTCGCTGATAATGTTCAAAGGTGCTCAACAGGATTTGAGTTCATTTATTAAAATAGGCCCTTTATTTGGAGTAAATTTTTCAAACGAAAATGAGCTAAAGAATATTTCAAAAAAGAAATTTTTCTCTAAAAATCATTTTAAATCAGTATTAATAAATGATGAATTTTTTTATAAGCACGTATTAAATGGAGATGATACTTCTTTCGAAGAAGCAATAGACTGGGTTTCTAAAAAGAAAGATTTAAGCTATACATTCTTTGTAGGTAATAAAAATTATTACATCAATGAACCGGTATTTATATACGGTTTTTCGAATAGCATTGATACAAAGAAGAGAAATTTTATTGCACATATTTATAAAGATGGAACATATATCAAAAAAGAAAAATTATATTTAAATCCTATATCAGATTATTATTTTAATAAGTTAAAAATTTCAGATGCAGGACAATATGAAATTAAAATTATGGATAAAGAAAATCTTGCCATACAAATGATTAATGTTAATATCTTAGAAGAATTAATTAAATTATAATATATGATTGATATAAAAAATATAAGAGAGCAACAATCTTTAATCCAAGATAGCCTAAGAAAAAAAGATAAATCCATAAGTTTAGATAATATTGTAGAGGCTGATATCAATTTAAGAGAATTAACAAAAAAACTTAATGATTTACAATCAGAGCAAAATCAACAGTCAAAAGAAATTGGTATTTTAAAATCTCAAGGCAAATCAGATGAATCTGTTTTTGCAAAGTTAAAAAAATTATCAAATACTATTAAAGATCTTGAAGACGAGCATCGCACTAAATCTAAAATTTTAAAAGATATGTTACTGGAAATTCCAAATATTCCTCATGATTCAGTCCCAATTGGAGCATCAGAAAAAGAAAATGTTATAAAGAAAGACTGTAGTAAAAAGAAGAAGATTAATTTTAAGCCCAAGAGCCATATTGATATTGCTCAGGATCTTGATTTAATCGATTTTGAGGCAGGAGCGAAGATTTCTGGTGCAGGATTTCCTCTTTATAAGGGAAATGGAGCATTACTTGAGAGAGCGCTAATTAATTTTATGATAGATTTTCATTTAAAAAATTATAATTATACAGAATTTTTTACTCCATTCTTAGTAAAGGAAAAATCTGCTATAACGACAGGCCAATTACCAAAATTCTATGAAGATATGTATCATACTGAAAAAGATAAATTATATTTAATTCCAACTGCAGAAGTTCCATTAACCAATATTCATCAAGATGACATTTTAGAAGTATCTGATTTACCAAAATACTATTTAGCTAATTCTGCATGCTTTAGAAGAGAAGCTGGCTCTTATGGTAAGGATACTAAGGGATTGCTAAGAGTGCATCAATTTAATAAAGTTGAATTAGTAAAATTTGTACATCCAACATCTTCGTACGATGAATTAGAGTCGTTAGCAAAGCAGGCGACTAAGATATTAGATTTGTTAGAGCTAGATTATAGAATTATAGAACTATGTAGTGGGGACTTAAGTTTTGCTGCCGCAAAATGTTATGATCTAGAAGTTTGGGCACCAGGTGAAGAACAGTGGTTAGAAGTATCTTCTTGCAGCAACTTTGAAGATTTTCAATCTAGAAGAGGTAATATTAGATTCAGAGACGATAATGGTAAGGTTGATTATTTACATACATTGAATGGTTCGGGCCTTGCAACTCCAAGAATTTTTGCTGCACTATTAGAAACACATCAAAATAAAGACGGTTCAATTACAATTCCTATAGCTCTGCAGCCTTATATGGGCCTATCGGAGATTAAATAGTTGAAAAAATTTTGGGTTTATATAAACCTTCTTTTTTGGACATTTTTTTTTGGTACAACATCAATGTTCTCAATATTACTTTCAAAAAAGAAAAGCAATTTCAAATATTATGGAATTAGTTGGGGAAAGACACTAGGAAGACTATTTGGTATTAAGCTGAGAGTTATTGGTAAAGAAAATTTTGATAATAATAAGCAATACATTTTTGCACCTAACCATTCTTCAGTAATTGATTTTCAAGTTCTATTAATAGCAGTAAATCAATATCTAGTTTTTGTTGGTAAAAAAGAGTTAGGTAGGATTCCCATATTTAGAACAATTATTAAGGTAGCAGGATTTGTTCTTGTTGATCGTAGAAATAATAAAGATGCAGTGAAATCACTAGAAAAGTTAAGAGCTGATATGAAAGAATTTCCTAGATCAGTTGCTATATTTCCTGAAGGGACACGATCAAGAGATGGAAAGTTACAAGATTTTAAAAAAGGAGCTGCAATACTTGGAATTGATACAGGAATGCCAATTATTCCCGTTGCTATTGTTGGATCATATAGTTGGTGGAATAGAGGTTTATTTACAAAGAACCCAAATATAATAACTATTATTTTTGGTGATCCTATTGATACAAAGAATAGCTCTTATGAAGATCGTAATAAGATTACAATGAGTATTAAAGATCAAATTACTAAATTAAGAAATGGATAATAATCAATATCAATTAGAGTATAGTATAGATGCTATTCAAGCTCATAAGCACAATAGTAAAAAAATTGTATTTACAAATGGGTGTTTTGATATTTTGCATGTAGGACACATCAGATATTTAGCAGAAGCAAAATCTTTAGGAGATATATTGATTATTGGTATTAATTCTGATAAATCAGTAAAAAAACTCAAAGGTCCATCAAGACCAATTAACTCTTTATCCGATAGAGCTTTGATATTATCAGAATTAAAGTCGGTAGACTATGTTGTTAGTTTTGAGGAACAAACTCCACTAGAATTGATTAAAATGATTATGCCAGATGTTTTAGTTAAGGGTGGAGATTATACAATAGATACTGTAGTGGGATCAAATCAAGTAATTGATGCTGGCGGAGAAGTAACATTATTAAAATTTCATGATGGGTATAGCTCAACTAATTATATCGATAAAATAAAAAAACCCTAACTTGATTCTAACTTACTTTACAGATAATTTCCCATCCATATGAGATTACTTATATCATATATAGTGTTAGTATTGTTGACAAGTCACATCCTGGCTCAAGATTCTGCTAATCAAAAACCAAGAAAACCATTTATGAATACTAGCGATGCAGCATTTTTAGGAAATGGTAATCGAATTTCATCTATTCTAAATGAAGCAAAACAGTTTTTATCGGATGCTGTAATTGCAGACGTAAATCAAGATACCGTAGAGGTTGTCTATAACATTAAAAGAATTTTTGACTTACTGTCAGATGTTGAACAATTAGGAGTAAGAGAAGAATTAGATAAGATAGAATTTGAAAAATTTCAATCTGACTTTATTCTAATTTATACTACACGATTAAGCACAATAAGTAGCTCCACTCAATTTTTGACCGCAGATTTAATTCGTAGAGATATTGCTTCAATAACGAATGAAAATGAATCAGTAGAAATGGGCACAACAAAATTTACCATTGTTGATGATAGTGAGGGTCATATACCTCTTGTGATGAATTCACAAGTTGAGAGCTATATTAGATATTTCCAAGGTAAAGGTCGTAAAGGATTCAATATTTGGCTTAGAAGATATACTCAGTACAGAGATTTGATGTTACCAATTTTAGAAGAAAATGATCTTCCCGAAGAATTGCTTGTTGTTTCTATGATTGAATCTGGCCTTGATCCAAAAGCAGTATCAAGAGCTAAAGCGGTAGGATTGTGGCAATTTATGTATTCCACAGGTAAACAATATGGATTAGAAAGAAATTGGTATATTGATGAGCGTCAAGATCCTATAAAATCTACAGAAGCAGCAGCTAAATATTTCAAAGATCTATATAAAGAATTTGATGATTGGTATTTAGTATTAGCTGCTTACAATACAGGGCCAGGAAGATTAAATCGTGCATTAAAACTTCACGAAACATCTGATTATTGGCAGTTATATTCTTTACCAAAAGATACTAAAAACTATATACCATACTTTCTATCATCTGCAATTATTTTAAGAGATCCTCAAAAATATGGGTTTAAGATGCCAAAATCAAATCCATTGAGATATGATAAGGTAACTATTGAAAAAAGTGCAGACTTAACTGTTATTGCAAAGGCTGCTGATACAAAGCGTAGCACGATTCAACGCCTCAATCCCGAATTAAGACAGCCGGCAACACCATCTAATGGGTCATATACGTTGAATATACCATATGGAAAAAAAGATAGTTTTTATAAGAAGTTTAATGCCTTACCAGATGAACAGAAATTTGCTATTCAAAAAGTAGAACATCGTGTCAGAAAAGGAGAAAATTTCATATCTATTGCTTCTAAATATCGTGTATCTGTTGCAGATTTACAGACTATTAATAATATTAGCAATATCAATAAATTATCTATTGGTCAGCGTTTAAAAATTCCAGTCAAAGGTGGCGTATATTCAAATTATCCAGAAAAAATTATATATAAGGTAAAAAGTGGAGATACTTTAGGTCATATTGCAGAAAAGTATAATACCAGAGCAGCTGAAATTAGAAAATGGAATAATATGGGCAATACTTCTAATATATATCCTAATCAAAAATTATCATTATTTGTAAATAAGAAACCAGATAAGGACACTCCGAGTAAAAATGTTTATATTGTCAAGTCTGGTGACACCTTAAGTGGAATAGCCGATAAGCATAATTTACAGGTGAGCAAGATTAGAGAATGGAATAATATAAGAAAAAATTCTTCCAGAATTTATCCTGGTCAAAAATTAACCTTATTTGTGAAATAAAAATTTTATGGAGAATTAATATTATGATTAAACAAGATATAGTAGATAACGTTTCAGAAAAAACAGGATTAACTAAGCTGGAAGTAGAGGCTGTGATTAATACATCTTTTAAAGAAATGATTATGACATTAAGTAAAAATGAAAAAATTGAATTAAGAGGGTTTGGAACATTTGCAGTAAAGCATAGATTACCAAAGAAAGCACGTAATCCAAAGACTGGAGATCCGGTTTATTTGCCAGAAAGATATGTGCCTGTATTCAAGCCTTCCAAATTAATGAAAACAACTGTAAACGATAAATTAATCGATTATTAAATAGGAGCACTTAATGCCTTGCGGTAAGAAAAGAAAAAAAAGAAAAATGAATACACATAAACGTAAAAAACGTTTACGTGCAGACAGACATAAGAAAAAAAATAAATAACTAAAATGAAACCGAAAAGTTTTGCTATTTGGGCAAATCCTAGAAAAAAAGAAATTCCAGGATTGGTTCATGAAGTTGTGCTATGGGCAGAAAATAATGATATTGTGTTATTCTTGCCTAATAGCTTAGAGCACCTAGAAATTGCTTCAAGTCATTCTAATTTTTACGACTCTACAAATCCACCTAATGTTGATTTTTTATTATGTCTAGGTGGCGATGGTACACTTATCGCTGGTGTAAGAATCTTTAGTAAACCTACTGTTCCTGTTTTAGGAGTTCATATCGGAGGATTAGGATTTCTTGCACAAATTACTCCTAAAGAGCTAACTGAAAAATTAGATCTGATTAAGGATGATGAATTTACTACACAAGAAAGATTAGTTTTAAATGCTAAGATTTCTAATAATAATCATTCTTATTTCGCAATTAATGATTTTGTTGTTCAAAATGAGATAGCCTACAGAGTAACTTCTTTGTCTTTATATATTGATGGTAAGCATGTAAGTGATTACAAGTCAGATGGTATCATTATTAGTACACCTACAGGATCTACTGCATACTCCTTATCTTCAGGAGGCCCTATTGTACAACCAGATGTATTCTCTATTATAGTGACTCCAATTGCTCCACATTCTTTGACTTCACGACCATTAGTTTTACCAGCAGATGTTAATATTGAGTTTCGATTTAATGGTGACTCTGAAAAAGAATTAAAATTAATTTCTGATGGGCAAAATATTGAAAATTTTACCAATAATTCTACCGTAACGATCTCTCAAGCACAACATCATCTGAAATTTATTACTTTTGAAGACTATGATTATTATCAAACATTAAAAACAAAGATGGTTTGGGGGAAAAGAGGTTCGTAATGACAAAATCTCAAAGTGTCATGGGAATTGTAGCATCACTAATAATTTCTACGCTAATCATTTTTGCTGGTAGTCAGGAGAGTGTTACATTATTTTTGATTGCAACACCCGTTGTTACAGAAGGACTGCCATTATTTGCAGTATGCGCACCTATTGGGTTTATACTGCATTGGATAGCTTTTCTTCCTTCTTATACGCTTAAAACAGATCATTATTTTGATCTAACTGGTTCGATTTCTTATATAGCTACAGTCATTGCAGTAGCTATGCTGAGTCCATCTTTAGACCTTAGAGATTTAATTATTTGTACTATGATCATAGTATGGGCTGGTCGTTTGGGTTCTTTTTTATTCCTAAGAGTTAAAAAAGATGGAAAGGATGAACGTCTCAACGTCATAAAGACTAAGTTTATCTTATTTTTAAACTTATGGACAATGGGTGGATTATGGGTTTTAGTTACAATAGGAGCAGGTCTTGCTGCATTAACATCTAAAACGTCCATAGAGCTAGGTGTCATAGGGTATATTGGTATTGGATTGTGGTTGTTTGGTTTTATCGTTGAAGTGGTAGCTGACAGTCAAAAAAGGCAGTTTAAAAAAGATCCAGCTAATAAAAATAGATTTATTACTACAGGAATATGGTCGTGGTCACAACATCCGAATTATTTTGGTGAAATCACTTTATGGCTCGGTGTAGCTGTGCTAGCTTATCCTGTGCTATCGGGATGGCAATTAGCTACCTTAATATCACCTATTTTTGTTTATTTATTACTTACCAAAGTAAGTGGAATACCTTTATTAGACGACTTAGCCAAACAAAAATGGGGTTCAGACTTAGACTACTTAACATATACCCAGACAACATCAAAATTAATCTTGGTTCCACCGAATAGATAAGATAGAAAGAGGTTCGCAATGAAAAATATATATTATTTTACTATTATCGCATTTTTTGTTGGCATTCTTAATGCTCAAAACATTATTCCATCAAAAGATGAAGTAATGAATTCTGCCTATACAATTGCTAAAAAAGAAAACAAAAATGTTTTTTTGATGTTTGATGCATCATGGTGTACTTGGTGTAAGCGCATGGATCAAAATATGACGAATGATTTATGTAAAGATTTTTTCTATGATAATTATGTTATAGTTCATTTAGCAGTAAATGAATCTGAAGAAAATAAAAAACTTGAGAATCCTGGTGCAGTTGATTTTTATAATTCGCTCAGAGGTAATGCAAGTGGGATTCCTTTTTGGGTCATATTTGATAGCAAGGGTAATATTTTAGATAATTCTTTAGATTCGAATGGTAATAATATAGGTTCACCAGTGACTAAAGATGAAGTCAGAGAATTCACTGCTATTCTTAGGGATACAAGTAGTTTAAAAGAAAAAGATTTGAATATAATTACAGAAGTATTTTGGGATAAAAATAGATAACTAATTTTAAAAAGGAAAAAAATGGCTAATTCAATTTCATTAAAAACAATAGAGAAATTTCAAAAAAAATGTGAATCAGATAATCATGTTAAGGTAGTAAGAAATGCAATGATTCGTACTGATTTAAGTGATTTAACCATGAATTGGGATCGTTATAGAAATATAAACCATTCTTTTTCTAATGTTGTGAAAGGGGAAATGCCAGTTACTAACCAAAAATCTAGTGGAAGGTGCTGGGGGTTTGCTGGATTAAATTTGTTTAGATTTTATATTGGCAGAAAACATAATTTGAAAAATTTTGAGTTTTCTCAGAGCTATTTTATGTTTTGGGATAAGCTAGAAAAAGCAAATTATTTTTTAGAATGCATTATAGATTCTGCGTCTGAAGATTGGAATAGTCGAATAGTAATGCATCTTCTTTCAAATCCAATTGAAGATGGCGGACAGTGGGATATGTGGGTTAGTTTAATTGATAAATATGGCGTCATTCCACAGTCAGAAATGTCAGAGTCATTCTCATCGAGCCAGTCAGCTACAATGAATCGAATGATTGCTCGCAAACTTCGTGAAAATGCAAAAGATTTGCGCCAAAATATAGGTAAAGGCGTTTCAGGCGACGATTTAGAATCTATTAAAACAGATATGTTAGAGGAGATCTATAAGATGCTTGCAATGCATATTGGATCCCCCCCAACTTCATTTAATTGGCAAGCTCATGATAAAAAGAAGAAGTTTATTAGTTTTGAAAATTTAACTCCTAAATCTTTTTTTGATAATCATGTTGGATTGAATCTTGATGAATACGTATGTCTTATCAATTGTCCTATGGAAGATAAGGAGTATAGAAAAGTTTATACTGTTGAAGCACTTGGAAATGTTGTTGAAGGAAATTCAGTTCGATATCTTAATGTGACAAGCGAAGAAATGAAAGCTGCATCAGCGAGCTCTATCAAAGATAATCACCCAGTATGGTTTGGTTGTGATGTTGGAAAGCATTTTGATAGAAAAATAGGAGTCATGGATATAGATTTATTTGACTTTAATTCTTTTTATCAATCAGAATTTTCTATGAATAAAGCCGATCGTTTACAGTATGGAGAAAGTCAAATGACCCATGCAATGCTTTTCACTGGAGTAGATCTAGATGCCGATGATAAACCTATCAAATGGCGAGTAGAAAATAGTTGGGGTGATAAAGTTGGAGAGAAAGGTTATCATATTATGTCAGATCAATGGTTTGATGAATACAATTATGAAGTTGTTGTACATAAAGATTACCTATCTGATGACTTATATAATCTTTATAAGAACGAAGAAGCTATTCCTTTAAAGCCGTGGGACCCAATGGGTTCTTTAGCAAAATAGTTTTAAATGGATACGATTAGTCATGCATTTTGGAGCAGAGGACTATTTGGATACCGAGACCATAAATGGTTGGCAGTTTTTTTTGGAGTAATGCCAGATCTAGTTTCTCTTGGGCTTCTATTTATTATAAAGTTGTTTAGTGGGATACTTAATCATGGTGTATTACCAACACTAGAAAACCTTTTTCAGTTAGCACCTTATCCTGACTATCCTGATTGGCTCTTTTTTATGGAGAATCTTTCGCATAGCTTTGTTGTAGCATTTACCTGTATTGCTATTATTTATTTTATAAAAAGAGATTTTGTTTTGCCAATGCTCGCTTGGCCATTTCATATAATGCTAGATTTTCCATTCCATACAAAAGAATTCTTTCCAACTAAGATATTTTGGCCAATTTCTGATTTTTCATTTGATGGTATTGCTTGGTCGAGTCCTGAAGTATGGTTTCCAAATTTAGCAGGGATTATTTTACTCTTTTGGTATAGGAAAAAAAATAGATAATTATTTATCGATTAAAAATCCTACTAAAAATATTTTTAATAATATATCCTGCCATTTTAGGATTCTCTTTTAATCGCCTAACAGAATAATCATACCAATTATCTCCATAGGGAACATATACACGTACTTTATTGCCTTCTTTGATTAATTGTTGGAGCTTTTTCTCCATTGGTACACCATGCAATACTTGAAATTCATATTGACTAGGAGAGATTTTATTGTCTTTAATCCATGCATATAGTGTATCAATTAAATATTCGTCATGACTTGCAATTCCCACGTATGATCCTTTTGTAAGTGCACGCTGAACTAGTGCAATATAATTACTTCTTATTTTTTCATAACCTCTGTAAGCTATATCTTCATTTTCTATATAAATACCTTTACAAATTCGCACATTAAACATTTTGTTGGCTAACATATCTATATCATCTATTGATCGATGCATGTAAGCTTGTAGTACGATTCCAACATTAGGATAAATTTCAAATGCTTTCTTGTATAGATTAATTGTCTCTGATGTGTATGGCGAGTTTTCCATATCAAGACGTAAAAAATTATTATGTTTTTTAGCTGCATTTACAAGAATCATTAGATTTTTTCTAACTAGTTCGTAACCTAAGTCTTGACCGATATGACTTAACTTAATAGATAAGTTTGCATCTAAACCTTGTGACGCAATTCTATCATATAGGTTTGCATAGCGCTCAGTAATTTGAGTTGCATCTCTATCTGTCGTTACATGTTCTCCCAAAATATCAATCGCAACGTTATACCCTTTATCATTTAACTTTTTGACGTTAACTAGCATTTGATCATCAGTAATACCTGCGATATAAGGAGATGCTACAAGACGAATAAAAATCTTTGGCAAAAAAGGAATGATTTGAATTATAAAATAATTTATTAATTTCATACCAGATAAATTTAAGAAATAAACAAATTAATGAAAGCAGTATTAAAATGAAGGCAGTATTAATTATAGGAGGAGCGGTATCAGGTTCAACCGCTGCACAAAAATTAACAGCAGAAGGAGTTCGTTGTGTTGTAATTGATCAAAACCATATGCCTTATGGAAAAATTGAAGATGGACTTCCAAGGTGGCATGAGAAGCAACGTACTAAAGAGTATTTTAAAATTGATGATATTATGTCTCATGAATTAGTGGATTTTGTTCCACTCACTAGATTGGGTGAAGATTTAAATTTTAAAGATATATATGATATAGATTGGAGCTGTATTTATTTTGCAAATGGTGCTTGGAAAGATAGATCTTTTCCATTCAATGAAATTGAAAATTTTTCAAATTTTTACTATCAGAATCCATTTGTGTATTGGTTTAATCATTATCATGAAGCTAGTTACAATGGACCTTCAGTCAATGTTAAAGATAATGCTTTGGTAGTAGGTGGAGGACTTGCATCTATTGATGTATGTAAGATTATACAATTAGAATTAGTAAGGCAAAAAGTTGAATCACAGATTGAAGGCTTTGATATTGTTGAAATGGAGCATAAAGGTATTTCAAAATATCTAGAAATGCATGATATGGATTATAATACATTGAATATTCATGGAGCTACTCTCGTATACCGAAGAGATATAGAAAATATGCCTTTGACAACTATTCCTGACAATGTAGATGTTGAAATGGTTGCAAAACGCAAACTAGCTCGAAGAAAAATCCTTCAAAATATGCAAAATAAGTTTTTATTCAAGGTTGCAGAATGTACTCAACCAACTGGACTACATATCGTAGATGATAAGTTGGAAGGCCTGACAATTATTAAGAACGAGATCGTAGATGGAAAACCAGTTGTTATTGAAGCATCAGATGATATCTTAAAAGGAGGTATTATAATTAGTTCAATCGGAAGTTTACCGGAACCGATTGACGGGGTACCTATGGATGGCTCAACATACAATATTGTTGATCAAGCATCTGGTAAATTTGATGAACTAGATAAAGTTCATGGAATGGGTAATGCAATAACAGGCAAGGGAAATATTAAAGCTTCTAGAGTCAGTGCAAAAACAGTGGGAGACCTAACAATTGACTTGTTAGAAGATGTAAGTTCGGAGACAATGGATATGATTAATAGTAAGGTCAAAGAATGGCAAGACAAAGTATCATATGATGGAAATTATTTTGAATGGAAAGCTAAAAAATGATCTTTTTTCTATTTCCTGAAATATTATCTAGAACTCAACCAACTTTTTTATTACTTTCTCATGTCTGAAATAAGAGTGAAACTAAGCGCCTAAATTTATGTTGAAAATAAAAGTTAAAAAAGGTCACAACATTAACATTGCTGGAGTAGCCTCTAGAGAAATTTCAGCACCTCAAAAAAATGATTCCGTTTCTTTGTCTCCTGAAAATTTTAGATACATCAAACCAAAGCTTTTGGTTAAAGAAAATGATGTTGTAAAGTTAGGAGATCCTATATTCTTTGATAAGTTATGCCCTGAGGTAAAATGGCCAGCTATTGCATCTGGTAAGATTTCAAAAATTGTTTATGGCGAACGAAGATCAATAAAAGAAATTATTTTTAGTGTTGATACTAGCCTTGAAAGTGAACACTCTAGTAGCCAGCAAAAAAAAATATCTAATAGAGATGATGTAGTTAACTATTTATTAGAAAAAAATATGTGGCCTTTTATTACACAAAGACCATTTAATAAAGTTGCAAATCCTTCAGATAATCCAAAATCTATTATTGTCAGTTTAGCAAATACTGCCCCGTTGTCAGTTGATTATAATTTTACATTGTTATCAAATAAAGATACAATTGTTAGTGCTTTAGCAAATTTAAAGAAATTGACAGAAGGAAAACTATTTGTAGCTGTGAATCCTGGTGAATTTGATTATTTATCTGATTTAGATTTTGTAGATGTTATCCAAGTAGAAGGGCCGCATCCTGCTGGAAATGTAGGAGTTGTACTTAATCACATTAGCCCTATTAATAGCAAAGATGTTGTGTGGACAGTACAAGGACATCACTTACCTATTCTTGGCAAATTATTTTCTGATGGCGTATTTGATCCATGTATTACTATAAATTTGAGTGGACCTGCTGTGAATGATCCTTCTTATTTTAAATCAAGAATCGGTGCTTCATTAGAATCTTATTGTAAAGGGAATGTATCTAGTGATCAAGTAAGAATTATTTCTGGAGATGTGTTGACAGGTAAGCAATCTTCTATAGATGGATATTTAGGATTTTATCATTCTTCTATATCTGTAATTGAAGAATCTTTTGATAGATCATTTATAGGCTGGTTCCACCCTGGAGGTTCATCAAGGTATAGTGTTTTCAATGCATACTTAGGAAGCAATAAATCTCCTTATAAGTTTACTACTCTTCAAAATGGTAGTCATAGAGCTTTTGTGCCCATTGGAGCTTGGGAGAAAGTATTTCCGATGAATATTTATATTAATGCATTGCTTCGTAGTATTGAAGCAAACGACTTCGAAGAAATGGAACAATTAGGTATTTACGAATGCGATGAAGAAGATGTAGCATTATGTTCATTCGTATGTCCGAGTAAAACAGATGTAGGTGGAATAATTAGAAAGGGACTAGATACAATCTATTTTGATAAATAAGATGAATTTTTTAAAAAAAATATTAACAAAATCCGGTAAATTTTTTGAAGAAGGAAAACCTTTATCATGGGCATTTCCTATATGGGAAGCAACAGATACTATCTTTTTTTCAACAGAAAAACAAACCGACTCAGGTCCTCATATTAGAGATAATATGGATATTAAAAGAACAATGTTTTTTGTTGTTATTGCTCTAATACCATGTTATTTATTCGGGGCTTATAATATTGGATATTTGCATTCAGCAGCTACAGGCGTTTCTAGTTCCGTTGTAAGCGATTTTATTCTGGGAATGTCATACGTAACTCCAATTTTGATTACTACATTTGTAGCTGGAGCTATTTGTGAACTTTCATTTGCAGTAATTCGTAAGCATGAAGTAAATGAAGGTTTTCTTGTAACATGTGCATTGATTCCATTAACTATGCCACCAGATATTCCATTGTGGCAGTTATTTATAGGAACTTGTTTCGGAATTATTATTGGAAAAGAGATTTTTGGAGGTGTCGGTACTAATGTATTTAATCCTGCATTGACTGCACGTGCTTTTATGTACTTTGCTTTTCCAACAAAAATATCAGGTGACAAAGTTTGGGCTGTAGGACCTGATGGTTATAGTGGTGCGACTGCACTATCTATACCAGCTAATCCAGTAGAATATGATACAGCTACAAATTTATTTAGTCAGGCTACTCAATTTGATTTTTCAACATCTAATTTATTTTGGGGGTTGATTCCAGGATCTATAGGAGAAACAAATAAATTATTAATTCTATTGGGTGCGATATTTTTGATTTATTGCGGTATTGCTTCATGGAGAATTATGGTTTCATCAGTTCTTGGGCTCGTAATGACTGCTGGATTATTTAATCTTTTGGCAGATCATTCCACTAATGCAATGTTAACTATTACACCATTACAGCATATTTTGATTGGTAGTTTTTTATTTGGAACAGTGTTTATGGCAAGCGAACCAGTCACATCTACACATACTAATAAAGGAAGATGGATTTATGGATTTATGATTGGAGCTCTAACGGTAATTATTCGATCTGTAAATCCTGCTTATCCTGAAGGCGTGATGTTAGCGATATTAATTATGAATATGTTTGCGCCATTGATAGATTATTATATAGTTAAATCAAATATTAATATGAGACTTTCGAGAAATGCATAGCAATAACTATACATTAGCTTTTGTTTTTATTATAACAGTTCTTCTTGGTACAATCTTATCATTTACTAAAGAAAATTTAAGAGAGTTGCAGGAGTATAATCTTAAAGCAGACATGAGAAAGAATATTTTGCGATCATTAGATTTTGAAGAGTCAGAAAATGAGCCATGGTCAAATGAAGTTGTAGAAAAAATATTTAATGAAAATATCCAAGCATTTTGCGTTGATACTAGCGGGAATGTAGTTGATTGTATAATTGAAGAAGTGGATACTGAGAGGAATTTAGAAGTATTACCTGTTTATTTAAAAGTTGTAGATAATAAAACAGAGGGTATCGCAATTCCTGTTGCTGGAAAAGGATTGTGGTCTACTGTATTTGGTTACATTGCATTAGAGTCTGATACAGATACAGTTTTAGGAATTCAGTTTTATAAACATGGTGAAACGCCAGGCTTGGGTGGTGAAGTAGACAAAGCATGGTTTACTAATAATTTTATAGGTAAAAAAATTAGAGATAATAGCGGAGATGTTATTGGAGTAGAAGTTTTAAAAGGGAAAGTAGACAATAGTAAAGCATCTGCTATTCATCAAGTAGATGGTATTTCTGGTGCAACGGTAACTTCAAAAGGAGTTACAGTATTTCTTAAAGATGATTTAGGGCGTTATGAAAATTATTTAAACAAAGTAAAAGCTGATGGAAATATTTAATTCAGAATCAAAGAAAATTATTAGCGATCCGCTAAGCATTAATAATCCAATATCTTTACAGGTACTTGGAATATGTTCTGCTTTAGCAGTTACGATACGTCTAGATCAAGCTATAATTATGACTATTGCAGTTATTTTTGTGCTTTGTTCTTCGAATGTTATTCTTTCTGCATTAAGAAACTTTATTCCAAATCGTGTCAGAATTGTCGTCATGCTATCTATTATTGCCTCACTTGTTACTGTTGTAGATCAAGTACTACAGGCATATTTGTATGATATGAGCAAGCAATTATCAGTTTTTGTTGGCCTAATTATTACTAATTGTATTATCATGGGAAGAGCGGAGGCGTTTGCATTAAAGCATGGCCCATCAAAAGCATTTTTAGATGGTCTTGGTAATGGTCTTGGATATGGAATGATTATCATTATTGTATCATTTTTTAGAGAATTATTTGGTGCAGGCACTATTACTTTACCTAATGGGGGTGCAGGTTATGAATTATTTAGCATTCCTGAAGCCTGGTATGCAGCAGGGTATGAGAATATTGGTCTGTTAGTATTGTCGCCTGGTGCATTTTTTATATTAGGATTAGTTATTTGGACACAAAGAGAATTGTTTGGAATTGAGGAAGGTGAATAATGGGTGGATTTGAACATTATTTAAGTATTTTTACCAAAGCAGTCTTTATTGAAAATATTGTTCTAGCATACTTTCTAGGATTATGTTCATTTTTAGCTATTTCAAAAAAAATAGATGCTTCTGTTGGTATTGGAATGGCCGTAGTTGTTGTATTAACTATTACTGCTCCAATTAATTGGTTTATTAACACCTATTTTCTAGATAAAGGTGCACTGGTATGGCTTAGTCCAGATTTTATTGATGTAAATTTAGACTTCTTAAGATTAATTGTTTTTATATCAGTAATTGCAGCAATGGTACAGCTGGTTGAGATGTTTATGGAGCGTTTTTCACAGGCTCTTTATAGCAGTTTAGGAATATTCTTACCTTTAATTGCTGTAAACTGTTCAATATTGGGTGGATCTTTATTTATGGTAGAAAGAGAATATAATCTTACCGAAACTATAGTATATGGATTTGGATCTGGATTTGGTTTTTTCCTCGCTATTCTAGCATTGGCATCAGTACGATATAGATTACGTTATTCAAATATACCTCCAAGATTAAGAGGGGTAGGAATGGCAATGTTATTAACCGGATTGCTTTCTATGGCATTCATGGCATTTTCAGGGATAGATTTATAATGAACGAAACCATATTTCTTGGCGTAGCAGTTTTTACATCTATAATACTTTTATTAATAATTGTGTTAAATGTTCTTGGAAGTATTTTATTACCTCAAGGAGAAGTCACGATAGTAATCAATGACGATCCAGACAAGTCTTTAACTGTTGATACTGGAGTTACAGTATTATCTGCTTTAGCAGCACAGAATGTTTATCTACCTTCCGCATGTGGCGGTCAAGGTACTTGTTCTCAATGCAAATGCCAGGTTACTGAAGGCGGAGGAGATATTTTACCTATTGAAGCAGCATATATTAATAGAAAAGATCAAAAAGATAATTGGAGATTAGGTTGTCAGGTAAAAGTTAGAAATGACATGAAAATCCAAGTTCCAGATGAAATTTTTAGTATTAGAAAATGGGATGCAGTCGTTAAGTCTAATGACAATGTAGCAACTTTTATTAAAGAATTAATCCTTGAATTACCAGAAGATGATCCCATTGTTTTTGAATCAGGTGGGTATATTCAAATTGATGTTCCTCAGTATAAAGATTTAGATTATAAAAATTTCGAAATACAAGATATGTATACTAGCGATTGGGATAAATTTGATATTTGGCAGTATAAAGCTGAAAATAAGGAACCAGTTTTTAGAGCTTATTCTATGGCAAATCATCCAGCTGAAGGTAATATCATTATGTTAAATATCCGTATTGCTAGTCCTCCACCTAATAATCCTACTGTTCCTCCAGGTATTGCATCTTCTTATACTTTTAATTTGAAAAAGGGAGACAAGGTAACTGTATCAGGACCATACGGAGAATTCTATATCAAAGATACAGATCGTGAAATGGTATATATTGGAGGTGGAGCAGGAATGGCTCCATTAAGATCACATATTTTTCATTTATTAAAAACAGAAAAGACTACACGCAGAATTTCATTTTGGTATGGTGCTCGATCTGAAAAAGAAATGTTTTATGATGATGAATTTAAAGCTCTAGCTGAAGAGTTTGATAATTTTACTTATCAAGTAGCTCTTTCAGATCCTCTTCCAGAAGATAGTTGGGATGGTCCTGAAGGATTTATCCATCAAGTTGTGCATGATATGCATCTTGAAAATCATGAAGATCCTACTGAATGTGAATATTATTTGTGTGGTCCACCTATGATGGTTAGCGCTGCACAGAATATGCTTTGGAATTTAGGGGTCGAAGAAGATATGATTGATTATGATGATTTTGGGTAATAGATCTTATTTACTTATTTTATTTTTAATTAGCTGTAACTCTCTAGACAATTCTTCAAAAAATAATACTTATCATTTTCCAACAATCTCTGGTAGTACTATGGGAACTACATACACGGTTAAATATGCTACTGATATCAAGAGCAATGATGATATCAAAGAAAATAAAGATAAAATTGAGGAGATCTTAAGAGATATTAATATGCAAATGTCCACTTATATCATTGATAGTGAAATCTCAAAATTTAATACAATAAAAAATACAGAATGGATGACTATATCTGAAGATTTTGCCTTTGTAGTAAAATCTTCATTTGATTATTATGAAATATCTAATGGACTTTATGATATTACTGTTATGCCATTGGTAAATCTTTGGGGGTTTGGTCCAGATAAATTTTCAGATATTCCTACAGCCACTGATATAGATAGTGTATTAGTTTTTGTGGATCAGGATTTAATTGAAATTGAAAAAAATAGGATTAGAAAAAAAGATGCCAGAGTTCAAATTGATTTAAGTTCTATAGCTAAGGGCTATGCTGTAGATAAAATTATTGAAAGCTTAAACTACGATAACATCTTTGTAGAAATTGGTGGAGAGGTTAGAGGAAAATCAAATGGAAAGATTTGGAGAGTTGGTATCAATACTCCATCAATAGATAATATATCCAATGAAATTGAATATGTTGCTCCAATTACAAATGCATCTATTGCAACATCAGGTAATTATAGAAATTTTTATATAGATGAAGATAATAGATTTTATCATCATGAAATCAATCCCTTAACAGGATACCCTAATATGTCTCAGCTTGTATCTATATCAGTATTTGCTGAAACATCATGTATGGAAGCAGATGGTTTAGCAACAGCGCTCTATATGATGGAAACTAATGATATAAATAACTTTTTTGAAGAGACAGACTTTGAGGGATTAATGATTTTAGTTGAGCCAGATATGAGTTTTAAGCAAATAGTTTCAGAAAATTTTCCTAAGAATTAAATATTGTTTTCACAGCGATCTGGTTCGCCACCACAGATTTCACATCCATCTGGAGAATCTCCACATGCTTTTTTAAGAGGTTTATTTCTAAAAATTAGTCCAATATTCATTGCTAAAACACATAGTCCAAATATTCCAATTACTAGTAGGTATTCCATATAGGAAATTTAAATAATATTTATTCGATTTTGGTCATTTTTTATATTGATTTGATTTAAATTGTTTTTTATGGAATTATTAAATCATCCAATAGGTATTGCATCTCTAATTTTATTTGTGATTGCATATGCATTTGTGATGACAGAAGAGGTCACGCATTTACGAAAATCAAAACCTGTTTTATTGGCAGCGGGTGTCATTTGGGCAATGATAGCTGGGGTTGGAGCTAAACATGGTTATTCCGCGCATGTAGAAGAAGCAATCATGCATGCATTTTCTGAATTTTCTCAATTAATGTTATTTCTTTTGGTTGCTATGACGTTTATTAATGCAATGACTGAAAGGAATGTATTTGAGAAATTACGATCTAGACTATTAGCTCAAGATTATTCTTATAAAACATTATTTTGGATTACTGGTTTTATGGCATTTTTCTTATCTCCAATAGCAGATAATTTAACTACAGCCCTAACTATGTGTGCTGTTGTAATGGCTGTCGGAGTAGGTAATAAAAATTTTGTTAGCATAAGTTGTGTTAATATTGTTGTTGCAGCAAATGCAGGAGGGGCGTTTAGTCCATTTGGTGATATCACAACTTTAATGGTATGGCAAGCAGGCTATGTAGAGTTCACACAGTTTTTTGCATTATTTATTCCTTCTTTAGTCAATTTTGTAATTCCAGCTTTTATTATGAGTTTTTTTATTAATGGTTCATCGCAAGATGTCGACAATAATCCAGTTCAATTAAAACGTGGCGCAAAAACTATTATGCTCCTCTTTTTGATAACAATACTTTTAGCAGTTTTATTTGAAAATTTCCTTCATATTCCTCCTGTATTTGGAATGATGACAGGATTTAGTTTATTGCAATTTTTTGGATATTATTTAAAACGCACTTATTCTGCACCGAGAAGTATTGAAAGGGATGGATCTGATCAACGTTTTGGAATTTTTAAGCAAGTCGCTCAAGCAGAATGGGATACATTGCTTTTCTTTTATGGGGTAATTATGTGTGTGGCAGGGCTGTCTGAAATAGGTTATCTAGCAGTATTAAACACTACTCTTTATGATGGATTAGGTTTTACGGTAGCTAATTCACTTATGGGTATTATCTCAGCTTTAGTAGATAATATACCCGTTATGTTTTCTGTGATTCAAATGCATGATACAACAACAATGAATTTAGATCAATGGCTGTTAATTACTCTAACTGCTGGCGTGGGAGGAAGTTTATTATCAATTGGTTCTGCTCCAGGAGTTGCTTTAATGGGACAAGCAAAAGGCATATATACTTTTTCTAGTCATTTAAAATGGTCAGGAGTTATTTTCATTGGATATGTAGCTAGTATTATAGTTCATTTATTAATCTGGAACATTCTTTAGATGCGCATTACTAAAGTTACTACTAGGAATGGAGATAGCGGAAAAACTGGCTTAGCTCGAGGTGGCTCTGTTTATAAAAATGATGCTATTATTCATGCTTTGGGTGATATAGATGAGCTAAGTAGTGTGCTTGGTGTATGTAATAATGCTTGCGATGATTCTTCTATTATTAATCAATTAAAGCTTATTCAAAATGACCTATTTGATATTGGAGGCCAAATATCTTTAAATGAAGATAGTGCAAATATTATTACCGAGAAATCTATTACTTCATTAGATCAGCATATTGATTATTATAATGCCTCTTTAGAACCATTAAAAGAATTTATTCTACCAGGAGGAGATTCTTTTTCAGCTAATCTGCATGTTGCAAGAACAATCACAAGAAGAGCAGAAAGAACGGTTGTTGAGCTATATTCAGATAATCTAGAAAACAATAATGTTGTAATGTATTTAAACAGATTGTCAGATTATTTATTTGTTCTATCAAGGTTTTATAATAAAAATAAAAATATTACTGAGAATATTTGGCAAAGATAATTGTTATGGATTATAAAAAAATTGAATCAACTATTGCCGGAAAAAATAAGATCTTTATATCATCACATATTAATCCAGATGGAGATAGCTTAGGTTCTGCTTTTGCAGTATATCATTATTTAACAAAACTAGGAAAAGACTGTAGGATTATAAATCATTCCCCTACACCTGAAATGTATAGTTTTTTAAATACAGATAATATTTTTTATGATTTGGATGGTGATAATGCAGGATTTATTAAGAATGCTGATTTAGGGATTATTCTAGATATTGGAGATTTCTATCGTTTAGGAGATATAGCTTATATTGTTGAGGATAACTCTATAGAGACTTTAAGCATCGATCATCATCCACAATCTGATAATGATTTTTTTACACATACTTTTATTGATTTGAAGGCTTGTTCTGTTGGAGAAATACTATATTCATATTTTTGTAATATCGATAAAACTTTAATAGATAAAGATATAATGCTGGGTCTTTATGTGGCAGTTCTTACAGATACTGGTTCATTTAGGCATAGCAACACGACAGCACTGAGTCATAAAATTGCAGTTGATGCAATCAATATGGAGTTAGATATTGCAAAAATATATCAGAAAATTTATGAAAGCTCATCTGTTAGTCGTATTAGATTGCTTGGTAATGTAATTCAGAATTTAAATTTTGATTGTAATGGACAATTAGTATGGTTTGCTTTGAATGAAGATATGGTAAAAGAAGTAAGTGGATCTAATCAAGATTTTGATGGATTTACAGATTTTTTTAGAAGCATTAAAGGAGTAGAAGTATCGGTAATGCTTTATGATTTAAAGGGCAAAGTTAGACTAAGTTTCAGATCAAAAGGAAAATATAAAGTGAGTGAGATTGCAAAAAAAATGGGTGGAGGTGGACATCCTTTTGCAGCTGCAGCATTGGTAGAAGGAGAATTCTCTGATGTGAAATCTAATGTTTTAAACATTTTGTCAACATATATTAATAAGCATAATGAAAATAATATTAGCTAAATCAGCAGGTTATTGTTTCGGAGTTCGTGATGCGGTCAATGCTGCATATGACGTTAGTAAAGAATATGGAGAAGTCTATATGTTGGGAGATATTGTTCATAATGAAAACGTAGTCAAAGATTTAGAAAAAAAAGGCGTTAAAGTCGTAGAAAAATTAGAAGAAATTCCAGAAGATAAGCCGGTTTTATTTCGTGCTCATGGTACCTCAAAAGATGTGTGGAAAAAGGCAGAAGATAAAAAAATGAATATTATTGATGCTACCTGCCCATTGGTGCATGACATTCATAGAGAGGTCAAAGAGTTGCATGCAGAAGGAAGAAAAATTATTATTATTGGCGATCATGGTCATGATGAGGTAATAGGTATTGCTAGTCAAGTTGATGATTCAATAATTATCGCATCTATTGAAGAAGCGCAAAAATTAAGAAAAACAAAAAAAGCTGGAGTAGTTAGTCAGTCCACTCAAGCGATAGAAAATGTCCAAGATATTATTAGTATTTTAATGACTAAAGTGGTGGATTTGAGATTTATAAATACTATTTGTTTTCCTACCAAGCAAAATCATCAGCAAATTAAAGAATTATCAACGATTACAGATATGATACTTATTATAGGATCATTTACAAGTGCCAATTCTAAAAGATTGACAGAATTGAGCCTGGAAAGAAATAAAAACACTTATCAAGTTACAAATGCTACAGAAATTAATTCATCTTGGTTTAAAAATAATATAAATTCGGTTGGTATTTCTGCAGGCGCATCGACTCCCGATTGGATTATAAGTTCGGTAATTAAAAAAGTCAAAGAATTAACAGATACAACAGAGAAGGAAATTATTCATGAGTCAAGAGTACGATTTTAAAACAAAAGTTGCATTAGCTGAAATGTTAAAAGGTGGCGTTATAATGGATGTCACAAATGTTGAGCAAGCAAAAATTGCAGAAGAATCAGGAGCTGTTTCAGTGATGGCTTTAGAAAGAATTCCATCAGATATCAGAACAGATGGAGGAGTTGCTAGAATGAGCAATCCTCATATGATTAAAGAAATTCAAGATAATGTTTCTATTCCAGTGATGGCAAAATGCAGAATTGGCCATTTTGCAGAGGCTCAAATTTTGCAAGCTTTAGAAGTAGATTTTATTGATGAAAGTGAAGTTTTAACAATGGCTGATGAAGACTTTCATGTCGATAAACATCCCTTTAAAGCGCCATTTGTTTGTGGAGCACGCAATCTTGGTGAAGCATTAAGAAGAGTGGATGAAGGTGCGGCGTTAATTCGAACTAAAGGCGAAGCAGGTAGTGGTAATATTGTTGAAGCAGTTAGACATATGAAAATGATTACCTCGGAATTAAAATCACTTAAAGAACAAGATTTATCAGAAAAATCAAAAGAATTTAGAGTGCCATTAGCGCTTGTAGAGGAAGTTGCTAAAAATGGAAAGCTTCCTGTGCCTAATTTTGCTGCTGGAGGAATAGCAACTCCCGCAGATGCATCTCTGATGATGCAATTAGGTGCTGAAACAGTATTTGTTGGTTCTGGAATTTTTAAAAGCGAAGATCCTTCAGAACGTGCCCATGCTATTGTTCAATCTGTTACTCATTTTTCTGATGCTAAGAAAGTGCTTAGCGCATCTTATAAATTGAAAGATGCTATGAAGGGAATACTGATGTCAGATATTCCTGAAGATCAGAGGTTTTCAGAAAGAGGTGAATAATAGTGGTCGGAGTTCTGGCTCTACAAGGCAACTTTGCATCCCATATTCAGATTCTGAATGAAATCGGGCTTGATTCAACGTTGGTTAAAAATCTAGAGGACTTATCTAATCTTCAAGGTTTAATTCTACCTGGAGGAGAATCGACAACAATGTCTAATCTTTTATTAAGAGATCAAAGTTTTATTGATGGAATAAAATTTTTCTCTGATAATAAACCTATTTTTGGTACTTGTGCTGGCCTAATTCTTATGTCAAAAAATAGTTTTGATAAAAAAGTATTAAATATGAATATTCTTGATGTTGAAGTAAATAGAAATGCATATGGAAGACAAGTTCATTCTTTTGATGATTCGATTAATCTGCAGTGTAAGAGTGTTAAATCTCAATCAATTAAGGCATCATTTATTAGAGCTCCTAAAATTACTAGCATAGGAAAAGATGTTGAAATAATTTGTAAGCATAATAATGAGATTGTTGGAGTAAAAGAAGGTATGCATATGGCAGTTACTTGCCATCCTGAATTGCAAAATGAAACATTATTACATAAGCTGTGTTTTAAAGGGTAACTATGAAATATTTAAATAATATTAAATCGCCAGAAGATTTAAGATCTTATTCAAAAGAAGATCTAGAATTTATTTGCAATGAATTAAGAGAATATATCATAGAAACTATCAGTAAGATTGGTGGTCATTTAGCTCCAACTTTAGGTACGATAGAATTAACCACAGCTCTTCATTATGTTTATAATACACCCGAAGATAAGCTTATTTGGGATACTGGCCATCAAGCATATGCACATAAAGTTTTAACAGGAAGATTTGATTCTCTTAATACTATTAGAAAATATAAAGGATTAAGCGGATTTTTAAAAAGAACCGAAAGTGAATATGATGTATTTGGAGCCGGACATGCATCAACTTCTATTTCTGCTGGGCTGGGAATAGCTTGCGCAAGAGACTTAAATAATGAAGATTTTAAAGTAGTAAGTATCATAGGTGATGGAGCCCTAACTGGCGGACTTGCATTTGAAGCACTTAACAATGCGGGGCATCTTAAAAAACAATTATTAGTTATTGTGAATGATAATGACATGTCAATTAGCCCTAACGTAGGAGCATTTAGGAATTATTTAGTTAAGATTGCTACTAATAAGTCTTATAACTATATAAGAGATCAACTCGGAAGATTAATCACAAGATTACCTAAGAGCTTTAGATTTATTGAAGCTTTATTAAAAAAAACAGAATCGAGTGCAAAAAATTTCTTTTTCCCAACCACTGTATTTGAAGATTTAGGTTTTAGGTATTTTGGTCCTGTAGATGGACATAATATCCATGAACTAGTCAATACGTTAAATAATATAAAAGATTTAAATACTCCAGTAGTCCTTCATACTATTACAAAAAAAGGAAAGGGCCTCGATTGTGCAGAAGAAGATCCAGTCAAATATCATGGAGTAAAAGAGAAAAAAGAAGCACCTATTGAAAAAACTGAAGAAGCGCCTATCTTTCAGAATGTTTTTGGAGAAGTATCTTGTAGTTTAGCACAAGATAATAAAGATATTGTTGCTATTACTGCTGCAATGCGAGAAGGTACAGGTTTAGTTAATTTTGCCAAAGAATTTCCTGATAAATATTTTGATGTAGGAATAGCAGAAGCACATGCAGTAACATTTGCTGGAGGATTAGCAGTAAATGGCAAAACTCCAATAGTAGCAATTTATTCTACATTTTTACAAAGAGCTTATGATCAAATTATCCATGATATTGCTTTGCAGAAATTGCCTGTAGTTTTTTGTTTAGATAGATCTGGTTTAGTAGGAGAGGACGGAGCAACACACCATGGAGTATTAGATATTGCATATATGAAATGTATTCAAGGAATGGTTGTTACTGCACCAAAAGATGGTAATGAATTAAAGAATCTATTATTCACAGCTACCAGCTATAGTAAAGGCCCTTTTAGTATCAGATATCCAAAAGAATCATCAATCAATTTTGATAATACTAATTCTAATATTATAAAAATTGGATCTTGGGAGGTAATGACTACAGGTAAAGATGTTTTAATTCTAGCAGTTGGATCTATGGTTAAGAGAAGTCTTGATATTGTACAAAGGTTAAAAGAAAAAAATATTGAAACTGAAGTCATTAATTGTAGATTTATTAAACCAATGGACTTAGAATACTTAAACAATAATTTTTCAAGATTTTCTAAGATTGTGACTATTGAAGAAGGTGTTTTGGATGGAGGCTTTGGAGAAGGTGTTACAGCATGGTCTTCTAGTAAAAATCTAAAAAATGACATTCTCAATATTGGATTGCCCAATGATTTTGTAGATCATGGTCCAAGAAATGTATTATTAGAAGAAGTAGGTTTAGATAGTCAGTCATTATATATAAAGATTATTGAATTTGTTAATGAGTAAAAAATGAGTAAAAAAACATTAAATAGAGAAAAAAACTTTAATAGTATCAGTGGCAATAAGCTGAAAGAATACTATTCTTCTGATAAAAAAGATGATAAATATAATATAGATCCTGGTACTTTTCCATATACTCGAGGAATCCATAAGAATATGTATAGAGGAAAATTGTGGACCATGAGACAATTTTCAGGTTTTAGTACTCCAGAAAAAACAAATGAAAGATATAAATATTTATTAAAAAATGGTCAGACAGGACTTTCTGTTGCTTATGATATGCCAACGCTTATGGGATATGACCCTGATCATGAATTATCATCTGGAGAAGTAGGTGTTTGTGGTGTAAATGTTGCTTCTTTAGAGGATATGGAAATTTTATTTAAAGATATAGATTTAGAAAAGATTTCTGTATCTCAGACTATTAATGGTCCTGCAATTATATTATTTGCTTTTTATGTAGCATTAGCAAAGAAAAATGGAATTGATATTAGTCATCTAAGGGGAACACTGCAGAATGATGCTGTGAAAGAGTATATAGCACAAAAAGAATTTATCTTTCCTCCTAAGCCATCAGTAAAGCTTGTAGTAGATGTTATTGAATTTTGTTCAAAAAATATGCCACTTTATAGTCCAGTATCAGTAAGCGGCTATCATATAAGAGAGGCTGGATCAACCGCTGCACAAGAATTAGCATTTACATTGAATAGTGGATTTACTTATATAGAAGCTTCTTTAAAGAGAGGTCTAAAGATTGATGACTTTGCTCATAGATTATCATTTTTCTTTAACTCACATATGGATTTCTTTGAAGAGATAGGTAAATATAGGGCAGCAAGAAGAATTTGGGCCAATAAACTTAAAAATGATTATGGCGCAAAAAATGAAAGTTCTTTAAAATTAAAATTCCATACACAAACAGCTGGATGTTCTTTAACTGCCCAACAACCAGAGAATAATATTGTTAGAACTGCATATGAAGCTATGTCTGCAGTATTAGGTGGGACTAATTCTCTTCATACAAATTCACTTGATGAGACATTAGCATTACCATCAGAAAAAGCTGCAAAAATAGCATTAAGAACTCAACAAATTCTTGCACTTGAAACAGGTGTGCCTAATGTAGCAGATCCACTAGGAGGATCATGGTATGTAGAAGAGATAACGGATAGAATTGAAGATGAAGCAAATGAATATTTTAAAGCAATAAAAAGTCTTGGAGGTACAATCGTAGCGATTGAAGATGGATACTTTCAAAAGAAAATTGCTGAGTCTGCCTCATTATATCAAGAATCCATTGATTCAAAAGAAAGAATAATCGTTGGAGTAAACGATTTTGTTGATGAGAATGAGAAGCTTGAAATTGAAATTTTAAAAATATCTCAACAAGCTCAAGAGATTCAAGAGAAAAAAGTTAAAAGATTAAGGAAAAAAAGAGATAATAAATTACTTGATAAAAAAATGAAAAAATTAAGAAATGCTTGTGAAAATAATTTAAATTTAGTCCCTTGTTTGATTGAGATAGCAGAGCATGGTGGTACTGTTGGAGAAATTGTTGAATTAATGAAAAGTGTTTATGGAGAATGGGAAGAATCGTTTGGAATCTAAATTATGAATAAGATTTATACATCACTGATTTTAGTTTTTGCATTAATTGTTATGTGGACTGTATATCTTACTAATATAAAAAACGATGATAGTTTAACAGTGCGCTATTATACAATAGAGGAACTTTCGACTAAACAGGTTTCTATTCCTAATGTTAAAGTTGGCGGTTTGATTAAGCCAAATTCAATTAACATTAATGAAAAAGATCAATTAGAAGTATCATTCTATGTATACCAAGGTAGTGACAGCTTAAAGGTTCATTATTATGGTATTAGACCAGACTTATTTAAAGATGATGCAGAGGTAATAGTTGCTGGAGCCTTTGATGATGATTTGATTGTTGCTACAGAACTTCAAACTAAATGTGCTTCACGCTATGAAGGCGATTTAAAAAATATAGAAAAAATATAATGATATCTCAAATTGGAAGTTTAGCCCTCAGTATAAGTGGCGGATTAATATTATCAAATTTTTTCTTTTTATTTTATTACTCTATTAGGAAAGATAAAATCTTTCTAAATGTGTCTGAAAGAGGATTAATAGCAGTATGTTTTTGTGTTATATTAGCTACCCTTTGCTTACTGAATGAATTATTAATTAGTAATTTCAATTTGCAATATGTATCTCAATATACAAGCTATGAAACTCCACTATTTTTTAAAGTTACCGCTTTATGGGCAGGACAGGCTGGCTCATTACTTTTCTGGACATTTATTATGTCTCTATATTCATTAATTTATATTAATGTTACTCTAAAGAAGATGCCTACACTGAAGTACTCATCTTATATTATACTCTCTTTTATTTTCGGATTTTTTCTACTTCTATCCAATTTTATAGCAAATCCTTTTCAGCCAGTATCATCTGATATTATTGTACAGAACGGTAATGGCTTGAATCCATTATTACAAAATGTTACAATGGCTATTCATCCACCGACTCTTTATTTGGGTTTTATTGGAACAACAATTCTTTTCGTTATGGCTTTAGCTGGTTTAATATCTAAATCACTTAATTTCGAATGGATTCAATCAATTAGGCGTTGGTCATTGATTGTATGGACTTTCTTATCTGGAGGTATCATTTTAGGCGGATATTGGGCATACAATGAATTAGGTTGGGGTGGATATTGGGCATGGGATCCAGTAGAAAATTCTTCTTTAATGCCTTGGCTTATACTTACTGCATTTATTCATTCATCTATGATACAAGAAAAAAGAGGCATGTTAAAATCCTGGAATATTCTATTAGCAGCATCAACTTTCCTATTAGTTATTTTAGGTACGTTTATTACTAGGAGTGGAATAGTATCTTCAGTTCATTCATTTACTGCTGAAAATTTAGGACCACTATTCCTTGCTTTTTTATCAAGTTTAATTTTATTTACTGGCTATTGGTTTGTTAAACGATTTGATACATTAAAGTCAGATAATAAAATTGATTCTTTCACCTCAAGAGAGGGTGGATTTTTATATAATAATCTAATTTTACTCTTAATGTGCTTTATTGTGTTATGGGGTACATTATTTCCTATTTTTTCTGAAGCATGGAATGGAGAAAAAATCTATGTAGGAGCCACTTATTTCAATCAACTAAATGTTCCTATTGGATTGGTATTATTATTTTTAATGGGAATTGGCCCACTGCTATCTTGGAAAACAACTTCAAGACATACTTTATTATCAAATTTGAAAATTCCGATGTTAGTTAGTTTCTTTTCTGGAGTTATATATTCTATATTTTTTGGCCCATTTCAATTATACCCCCTAGTAACATGTATGGGTATATCATTTACGACTACATCTATAATAAATGAATTTAGAAAGTCATATAAAAAATCTAAAAGCAATAGTAAGTCTATCCCATCGGCTATTGTAAGTATGTTATTTAGTAATAGACATAAAAATGGGGGATATATTGTTCATATTGGAATCACGTTACTTTTTGTAGGCTTTATTGGAAGAGCATTTGAAGTAGAGAAAGAATTTAACTTATCTCCTGGTGAGGAAATTTATTTTGCAAACTATATTTTTAAACTTAATAGTATTAAAAGTGAAGCTAGAGACAATCATTATGCATTTATAAGTGATATAGATGTAATAGATCAAAGCAATAATCTATTAACTAGTTTACGCCCTGAAAAAAGAATTTACTTCTATTGGAATCCAGATCCCGAGAAGCGTCAGCCTCATAGTGAGCTTGATATTTATAGTACCATGAGAAAGGATATATACTCAATATTCTCTGCTTATGATGCAGAAAAAAATCAAGGATACTTTAAGATTATGATTAACCCTTTAGTAAATTGGGTATGGGTAGGAGGTATCGTAATGGTAATTGGTTCTTTATTTGCTTTTTGGCCTTCTAAAAGGAGGGATCATGGAATTATTTAACCAAATTTTTATTTTTGCATTATATGTTATGGTAGTTCTATTTGTGTTTTATCCTTTGCTAAAAAAAATTAAATAATGTTACAAATCACAAATCTTAGTAAATCATTTTCTGATACCAAAGTATTAAACGATATCTCGCATACAGTAGATTCGGGCAAGCTAGTTGCTTTGCTGGGAAAGAATGGATCGGGTAAAACAACTTTTTTAAAATGTATATCCAATATTATGAATATTGATTCTGGAGATATTGATTATAATGGATCTAGCTTTTTATTTTTGAATGATAAAGCAAATATTTTTAGCGACTTAACTATACTAAATAATCTTAAATGTATTCTACGTTCTTATAATCAGAATTTGAATATAGATACTTATAATAAATATTTGAATTTACTCGGTTTAAAAGAATTAGAAAGTTTGCCTCTAAAGTATTTATCAAGAGGAAATCTCCAAAGAAACAAATTGTTTATTGCATTAAATTTATCATGGGAGTATCTATTAATAGATGAGCCTTTTACCAATTTAGATGAGAGTGCTCAAACTGTTTTTAGAGATATTTTTTTGGATTTAAAGTCAAAAAATAAGACTATTATTTTTTCAACACATAATTTTAGTCATGTTTCAGATATTTGCGATCAATCTATAGAAATAGAGAATGGGAAGGTTGCTTTATGATAATGAATTTGATTAAAAATGAATTTTTTTTAGAGATGAAATCATCAAACAACCTCTTTTATATGACATTTTTCTCTTTATCATGCTTAATGCTCTCAGTTTTTTCGTTTCCTCCATCTGAATTAAATGAGATTATTATTTTATCTGGATTCTTCTGGATTATAATTGCATTGGTATCTATCAAATTAATTGAAAATTCGTTTGTACGTGAAAAAGAAAGAGGTATATATGATTTAATTTATACATCTCCGACAGAAAATTATTTAGTATTTTTAGCAAAATTAATCACATTTTCTTTGATTTTGCTTGGCGTACAATTGTTTATTTTTATGATTTATAGCTTGATATCGACTGCAATAGAGATTGATTTGATTTTTAAAGTTTTAATACTTTGCTTGTTATCTAATACGGGACTAATTGGGTTAGGAATACTTATTTATTTAATGACTTCTCTAAATAGTACAAGAAGTTTCTTATTTCCGCTCATTTTATTTCCTATGATTGTTCCTCTTTTGATTCATTCTTCAAATATATTTATTGCTTTATGTCTAGGTAAAGAAATATCTTTTTATGCAGAATCGGTGTTGTTATTATTAACTTTTGCACTGATGGCAGTTATTTTGGGAATTAATTTTTTTGAAAGGTTAATAAAATACTAATGAATTTATCTTTATTTATGCTAGTAATGATTGTGATGATATGTAATTTAATATCAATTATATTTTTGACTCCAATGGTTCCCGATCAAGAATGGGCACAAAAAATATTTTATCTTCATGTTCCTTTAGCATGGTCTGGTTTTTTATCTTATTTTTTTGTGATGCTTTCAGGTATTGCTTATCTTATTTCTAGAAATCTTAAATACGATAGAATTGGCCATGCAGCAGCAGAAATTGGTACAATATTTACAGGACTCGTATTATTAACAGGGCCTATTTGGGCTACTCCGATTTGGGGAAAGCCATGGATTTGGGAACCAAGACTAGTTACTACGTTAGTTTTATTTGTTATCTATGCAGGCTATTTTATTTTAAGAAATGTTGGAATCTACAGACAGAGAGTAGCTTTAATTTCTGCTATAATAGGTATTATCGCATTTCTAGATATCCCAATCATATTTACATCGGTAAATTTCTGGGCAGCTGAAATTCAATCTCATCCTCAAATGGAAATGTCCAAACAGCCTTCAGGAATATTGTCACCATTTTTATTTTCTTTATTTGCTTTTACCAATCTTATGTTCACTATGCTATTTTTAAAAATGAAAGTTCTATACTTAGAAGATAAAGAGAAAAATTATGTATAATTATTTAGAGTATTTCTTAGCAGCATTTTTAGTTGTATTTACAGTTATCTTGGTATGGTTTGTATTAAATATAAAAAAACTAAAAAAGTTATAAATAAACATTTTTTAATATAATTATTTACTATATTTTTTGATTGAACTTTTAATTATTCTAGGGGGATATGAATAAAATGGAAAGAAAAATTGTACATGTTATCGGTACCGGAACAATCGGTGAACCATTGATTGGAATTTTGTGTGAACAAAAAAGTAATCTAGGTATTGACGAAATCACCTTTCATAAGCACTCTCCGTTAACCAAAGACAAGCCAAAAATGGATAATTTAATGAAAAAAGGTGCAAGGTTATCTGTGCTTGAAGATAGAGTGGATGCTTTTAAATCTATTGGTCTTGAACCAGAATTTACATTAGAAGAGTCTATTGCTAGAAGTTCTGTTGTGATTGACTGTACTCCAGGCGGGTCCGGTCTTAAAAACAAAGAAAAATACTACAATAAATATACTGATCAGGTAAAGGGATTTTTAGCGCAAGGTAGTGAGAATGGTTTTGGTAAAAAATATGCACGAGGCATTAACGATCATGTCATCAGCTCTGATGATCAATTTTTGCAAATTGTATCATGTAATACACATAATATTGCATGCCTAGTCAATACTATAGCATTAAGTATCGCACCAGATAATCTTCTATCTGGTAAGTTTGTATGTATTCGTAGAAGTAATGATATTAGCCAGACAGATAGTTATGTGCCTGCACCAACAGTAAATGCGCATTCTGATAACGATTATGGAACGCATCATGCTAAAGATGCTGCTGGATTATTTAAGACAATGAATCTTGATTTGGATCTTTTTTCTTCGGCTTTAAAAATAAATACTCAGTATATGCATACTGTTTGGTTTAATCTTAATCTTAAAGAACCGACCTCTACAGAAAAAGTACTCGAGTTGTTAAATCGCAATGATAGAATTGCATTAACTGAGCATAAAGCATCAAATGCCGTATTTTCTTTTGGAAGAGACCAAGGATTATACGGAAGAATTTTAAATCAAACAGTTGTGGTTGAAGATTCCATTAATGTTAAGAATGAACATGAAGTAACTGGATTTTGTTTTACTCCTCAAGATGGAAATTCTATTTTATCGAGTATTGCTGCAACAGTTAGATTTTTAAATCCCCACTCTTATCAAGATAAGATTAATTCTCTTGATCCATTCTTTTTTCAAAGAGTTTAATGGTACAATATCAGAGAATTGTTACTAAGCTTCTTGAAGAAAATACGTATGTTATTTTTAATGAAAAGAATGATTGTGTTATTATAGATCCAGGATTTGGTTTTGAATTAATCGATTCATTCATTCAATCAAAAAATTTATCTCCCATAGCTATACTAGCAACTCATGCACACTTCGATCATCTTGCAGGCGCTGCAGATCTTATAGATAAATACAAACTCCCTCTTTATGTTTGCGATAAAGACAAATTAGTGGTAGATAATTTTGATAGGGCAGCGGGATATTGGGGCGTAGAAGCAAGAACGCCTGCTGTTTCTCATTGGATTGATTGTGATGATAAGCAATTAGTAGTAAGAGATTTTTCTTTTTCAATCATATTTAATCCTGGTCATTCACCTGGATGTATAAGCTTTATTATTGATAATTTAATCTTTTGTGGAGATTTAATATTTAAAGGATCTATTGGAAGAACAGATCTTCCTTTAAGTAGTTCAAGAGATATGGCAACATCACTCAAATTCTTTGTAAATTCTTTTACAAGTGATCACACCTTATTAACAGGACATGGAGAAGAGACCACTCTTTATGAAGAGCTGAGAACTAATCCTTATTTAATGAGATATGAAAAATAAAATTATTGATAGCATTAAAAGCTTACAGAGTCACAAAAAACAACATTTTCTTTTAGCAGTATCCGGTGGAATAGATTCTATGGTAATGTTAGATTTTTTCAATAGGAACTCTAATTTAGCTGATATCTCTGTGTGTTATGTTAATCATAATTATCACTCTGATAGTGAAAAAATGAATGTATTAGTATCAACTTATTGTAACGATAACAATATCCCTTATATTGAATCTTCAATTGATTCATCAAAAATCAAAAGTAATATAGAAGCACAGTTTCGAGAAAAGCGATATTTTGAGCTTATAAAAGTTTGTAAAAAAGTTAATGCTGATTATGTTGTTACAGCTCATCATGCTAATGATCAAATTGAAACTATTTTAATGAAAATTTTAAATTCTTCTAGTTTTAGTTCTATGAGAGGAATTCAGTCATTAAATAATAATATTTTTAGGCCAATGCTTAGTATTACAAAGGATCAAATTATTGAATATGCAAAGAAAAATAAAGTGATCTATATTCCAGATCCAACAAACGAGGATACTGCATTAACACGAAATTTTCTTAGAAAGAAAGTAATTCCATTGTTAGAGAATATTAAACCTAATCTTTATAAACCGTTCAAAGATTTTCAAAATAAAACTAATGACGTAGAGGATTTATTAAGCTTTACAACAAATGAGTTTATTAAATCTGATGATATATCATTGTCTCAAGATATTTACTACATAAATAAAAAAAGATTTTTATCCCTACCATTTCTGTTAAGAATTAGTATCATAAAAAAGATATTATCTAATAAAGTTGAATTTTATTTCTCTAAAAATTTATTAGTAGAATTGAGTGCATTTTTAGAGAAAGAAGTTATTGGTAGTGAGAAAATGATTAATAATGCTAAAATTTTAATTGATAGAGATTATATTTTATTGACAGAAAAATTAGATGTAATTTCAATATATCGTGAAGTAAAGGCAGGTGAAGTGGTAGAAAATGATGAATTTTCATTTTATTGGGATTATGATAAAAGACCAAAACACTTTTTAAAAGATCCAACTTTTGAATATGTTGATGCAGAGCGTTTTAATAACAAATTGGTTGTTAGAAATGTAGACAATGACGACGTATTTAGTCCATTAGGTTTATCCGGTACAAAGAAAGTGAGTCAATATTTGACTGATCAGAAAGTATCTGCTTTCGAAAAAAGCAAAATCATTGCAATTTGTAATGAAAAAGATATCGTATGGGTAGCAGGTAAGCAGATTAGTAATAATTATAAGCTTACAAAAAATAGTAAATTGATTGCAAAACTAAATTTTTTTAGGAAATAGTTTTTTTAATAACCATTTTTATTAAATTCTTCTCCAAATGAAAAAGTCAGTAAGAAAACCAAAAAAACAATTAAAGCAAAAATCGAAAGCTAAAAACTCTAGTTCTTTTGTATGGCTTGCAGTGTTGTTTTTTGTTATGATGTCTTTATCATTGTTACCAAATGAATCAGAAAATGAAGTAGAAATTTCTTATAATACATATAGGAACCTACTTTCAGAGAATCAAATAAAAGAAGCGTCTATCGAGAATGATAATTCCTTTCATGGAGAGTTATCTAGTCCTGCAACATTAATTAATACAAATGGAGCAGAGTTTACAGAAAGAACTCTTTTTGTCGTTTATTTGCCAGCAGACTACACTGATCAAATTAAAATTTGGGATGAAAAAAGTGTTGAATATAATTTTGAAGGAGAAAAAATTGATTGGACCAGTTGGCTCCTTGGTTTTGCACCTTGGTTGTTATTAATCGGTTTTTGGATCTTTATGATTAGAAGAATGCAAGGATCAAATAATGGTATGAATAATGTCTTTAGTTTTGGAAAGAGTAAAGCAAAAATGTTTTCTTCAAATCAAAAGAAAGTAAAATTTGGTGATGTTGCTGGATGTATAGAAGCAAAAGAAGAGTTAGAAGAAATTATTGCTTACTTAAAAAGTCCAAAGAAATTTGAGAAATTAGGTGGAAAAATCCCGAGAGGTGTATTGTTAGTAGGTCCTCCAGGAACTGGAAAAACTTTATTAGCTAGAGCTGTAGCAGGTGAGTCTAGTGTTCCATTTTTTAGTATTAGTGGAGCTGATTTTGTTGAAATGTTTGTAGGGGTAGGAGCTTCAAGAGTACGTGATTTATTTGAGCAAGCCAATAAAACTTCTCCTGCAATAATATTTATAGATGAATTGGATGCGGTAGGTCGACAAAGAGGAGCTGGATTAGGTGGAGGCCATGATGAAAGAGAACAAACTCTGAATCAATTATTAGTAGAATTAGATGGTTTTGAAAGTCATAGTAGCGTTATTGTTATGGCTGCAACTAATAGACCTGACGTGCTAGACTCTGCATTATTGAGACCGGGAAGATTTGATCGTCAAGTTGTAGTAGATGTCCCTGATTTACAAGGAAGACATGATATTCTAAAGATACATACGAAAAAAATTAAGATTAATACTAAGTCTGTCAAGCTCCATGATATTGCAAAAGGTACACCAGGTATGGTTGGTGCAGATTTAGCAAATCTTGTTAATGAAGCAGCCCTCTTAGCATCTAGAAAAAGAAAGGCTAGCGTAGATAACAATGATTTTGAAGAAGCAAAAGATAAAGTTTTAATGGGCGTAGAAAGGAAAAGCATGGTTTTATCTGATAATGAGAAGAAGGTAACAGCATATCATGAAGCTGGACATGCTGTTGTAGCCATTTTCTCCCCCGAAGCAGATCCTGTTCATAAAGTTACTATCATTCCAAGAGGAAGAGCTCTTGGAGTAACAATGCAACTACCTTTAGATGAAAAGCATGGATATTCTAAGACATATATTTTGAGCAGATTAGCAGTAATGATGGGTGGAAGATCAGCTGAAGAAATAATATTTAATGAAATTACCACAGGCGCTTCCAATGATATTGAAAGAGCGACAAACATTGCAAGAAAAATGGTTTGTGAATGGGGGATGAGCGATGCTATGGGACCAATGTCGTTTGGTAAAAAGAATGAAGAAATATTCTTAGGAAGAGAAATTCAATCGCATAGAGATTATAGCGAACAGACTGCTCAGAAAATAGACCATGAGGTAGTCAGTATTATTAAGAATGCACAAAAAGCTTCACGTAACATCTTAACAGACAATATAGATTTACTTCACCTGATGGCAGAACAGCTATTAGAGCATGAAACAATTGATGAGAAAGATATCAAATTGTTAATTGCTGGTAAAAAACTTTCAAAAAAAATAAATAAATAATAGTGAATATTTCGGAATTAAATGATTGGTTGCTTTCAGAAAATCAACAGCCACTCATTATAGGGATATTAAATGTTACTCCAGATTCTTTCACCGATGGTGGTAAATTTTTAGATTCTAATACTGCTGTAAATCACGCTATGGATATGATTGCTGATGGTGCAGATATTATTGATATAGGCGGAGAGTCTACTAGACCTTTTTCTGATTCAGTATCTGAAGAAGAAGAATTATCTCGAGTTATATCTGTAATACAAAAACTAAGAGAAAAAACAGATACAGTAATATCCATAGATACTACAAAATCTTCAGTTGCTGATAATGCATGTAATGTAGGAGCAAATCTTGTCAATGATATTAGCGCACTGTCATTTGATAATAGTATGATAGATGTTATTAATAAGCATGATTGTTCTGTTATTTTAATGCATATAGCTGGAAATCCTAAGATAATGCAGGAGAATCCTTCATATGATAATATCATGTCTGATATTGCTAATCATTTACTAGATAGAGCTAATTTTGCTTTAAAGAATGGAGTAAAGAAGCATAATATTATTTTAGATCCAGGAATTGGATTTGGTAAAACAATAGACAATAATTTTACTATTATAGATAATATGGATAAGCTTACTAATCTTGGTTATCCAGTATTGATTGGGGCATCAAGAAAATCATTTATCGGTAAGACTTTGGATGTAGATGAAAATAATAGAATTGAAGGAACCATAGCATCAAATATTGTAGCTTTAGAGAGAGGATGCAAGATATTTAGAGTGCATGATATCAAGGAGACAAAAAGAGCATTAATTATTGCAAATAAAATTTTTAATTCAAACGCTTTAAATACCTAAATTATACTATATGAATTTATTTGAAATCAGCTTTATAAAATTTACACTTACCGATTTATTTGATCTGGTACTTATTTCATTCATTTTCTCCTATGCATACTCTTATTTCAGAGGAACCAGAGGCGGACAGATGTTAATTGGTCTATTAATTCTCTTTTTTGCAGGGTTTATCGTTAATATTCTTGGTTTTAGAGCTACTTCGTGGTTATTGAACTTATTTCAAACAGTTTGGGTAGTCGTATTTGTTATTCTATTTCAACCAGAAATTAGACGACTGCTAACGTCTGTTGGTCAAAATAGAATTTTAAGAAAGCTATTTCAAATCGAGAAACTTTCTATTCAAGAAGAAATTATCGTATGTATTAGTGAGATTAAAAAGAATAAATGGGGTGCTATTATTGTTTTTGAAAGAGAAAACTCTTTAAAGACTATTAGTGCTGATGGAGTAATGATGGGTGCAGTATTTAGTCCTGAATTATTAGTTTCAATTTTTAATCCTTCTTCACCTCTGCATGATGGAGCTGTAATTATTCATAGTAATATTATTGAAGCTGCTGCATGCATTTTACCATTAACAGAAAGTAAAACTTTAAATCCAGAAATGGGTACACGACATAGGGCTGCATTAGGGATTTCAGAAGAAAGTGATGCTCTTGCCTTAGTTTTATCTGAAGAAACAGGAAAAATATCTATTGCAGAGAATGGATATTTTATAAGTTCTGCACTTACTTTAGATGAGCTAGGTAATGTTTTAAGAGAAAAAATGAGCGATATAGGGGATGAGTAATATGTTGAAAGAAAAGATTATGGATTTAATGGAAAGGTCAGATTTTATGACTCTTTCTACTAGCGTTGCAGGGAATTCATCTGCTGCAAATGTATATTTCGCAAACGATGGCTTAGATATGTATTTTTTTACATTTAATCCAACTAGAAAAGCTGTTCAAATTGCCTTTAATCCAAAAGTCCAATGTGTAGTTAGACCTGATGGAGAAGATGGAATTAAAGAGCTACAAATTGATGGATTTGCTAAAAAAATAACAGATCAAGCAGAGAAAGACAAAGCTAGAGAAGCAGTATTAAAGGTTACAAAAGCTTTTTCTGAATATATGCATGATGATTTTTTAATTGCCAATGATGTAGTGGGTTATTATAAAATAAAACCAACTGTAATTAAATATGTTGATTTCTTCGCTGAAACTCAGTTTGAATGGATGGAAATTTCAGAGAACAGACCGAGTATGTTATCAGAATTACTTGGCGGCTTAGGTAGGACTATTAAACGTTGGATGACTATTGTGAGAGCTCCATTTTTAACAGCAACTATTGCCCCAATTTTATTGGGATCAGCTATTGCCTACAAACAATTTGGTACATTTGATTGGTCAATTTTTTGGCTTGTATTATTAGGAGCAATCTTTGCACAATGTGGTACAAATACTATCAATGACTATTTTGATCACAAGTCTAGAACAGATGAACTTAATAAACTGGCTAGTCCTTTTAATGGTGGATCAAGAGCAATTCAATCCGGATTAATCACCCCAGCAAATATACTATTAGTATCTGTATTATTTTTTGGTTCTACGATTGGAATTGGTCTGGGGCTCAATAATCTTCTCTTTGGAGACTATCTTGCTATGTCTGTATTAATGTACTTGGGATTAATAGGAGTATTCCTGGGTGTTATGTATACCGGCTTCTTAAGACTGGCTTATAATGGGATTGGAGATTTAGCAGTGTTTATAGGATTTGGACCTTTAATGGTTTATGGTGCAGCATATATGCAAAATCAATCTGTAGATCCTTTAACAACTTTATTGTTCTCAATTCCTGTTGGAATTTTTATTGCATTAGTTTTATTTATTAATTGTTTTCAAGACTATAATTCCGATAAAGCAGCCAATAAGAATAGTTGGGTTGTTAGATTAGCGGGTCCTGGAGATAAAGCAAATTATAGAGCTCCATTCAAAGTATGGAAGAATTTAATGATGTTATCATTCACAATAATTCTTGGAGCATCTGTATATACTGGCAATTTATTTACTCTAATAGCATTATTTCCTTTATTGATATTTAATTTTGCTTCAAAAAAAGGAAGCAACTGGCTAGATGAATGGGAAAAAGAAGATGCAAATCTTCAACAACTTCCGTATGAATTACTAATTGTTAATGTTTCTACAATTGGTATTCACTTCTTAACTGGAATATTGCTCACATTAGGAATCTTGATTAGTACATGGATTTAAAAGATAAATATAATTCTCTTTTAGAAAAATTTGATCAAATCAGGAGGCATCTTTGACCTTGAAGCCAAAGATGCTCACTTAAGTAATTTAAAGGATCAAATATCGGACCCATCTTTATGGGATAATAATCAAAAAACAACATCTCTAATGAAAGAAATTTCTATATGTGAAAAAGATATTGATTTAAGAAAAAGCTTATCTGAAAAGGCTAGTGATATCAAAGTGATGTTTGAATTTTTAAATGATGGGCAGATAGATGAGAAAGAATTTTCAGAAGAGATTGAGCATTTTTCCAAATTAATTAAAGAATTTGAATTAAAATTAATTCTTAATTCGAAGAATGATTCTAAAGATGCTATTATTTCGATTCATCCAGGTGCAGGAGGAACAGAGAGTCAAGATTGGGCTCAAATGTTATATAGAATGTATTCTATGTGGACAGAATCCAAAGGATTTAAATTCAATATTATTGATTTCCAAGCAGGAGATGAAGCAGGTATTAAAGATTGTACAATTGAAATTGTAGGAGATTATGCATATGGATTACTCCAATCAGAAATTGGGATACATAGATTAGTAAGAATATCACCTTTTGATTCTAATAGCCGTAGGCATACATCTTTTGCTTCAGTATCTGTTTATCCATCTATAGATGAAGATATCGAGATAGAAATTAATCCAAAAGAACTAAGAATAGATACATTCCGTTCTAGTGGAGCGGGCGGACAACATGTGAATAAAACAGATTCTGCTATTAGAATTACTCATATACCAACCGGAACGGTTACACAGTGCCAAACTCAAAGATCTCAACATAAAAACAAAGAGCAGGCATTAAAGGTATTAAAATCAAAGCTGTATCAATTGGAAATTGAGAAGCAAGCAGAGTCTAAAAAAATACTTGAGGGAGAGAAAAAGGATATTGCCTGGGGAAATCAAATAAGATCGTATGTTTTTCATCCATATAACATGATTAAAGATCATAGAACAAAATTTGAAGTAGGAAATGTCAAAGCAGTTATGGATGGAAATATAGATGACTTTATGTATAGTTATTTATTAGATAAAATGGAAAAAAATAAATAAGTTTATTTCGATATGGAAAATAAAAGCTTAAAACAAATTATTGCCAACCGTCTAGAAAAATTAGATAAAATTCGCCAATTAGGCGTGAATCCTTATCCTTATGAATTTAATGTTACGCATTCAACCTCAGATATTACCAAAGACAAGGTTGATAAGAAGGTATCTGTAGCCGGAAGAGTAATGTCTCTGAGAAAGATGGGTAAAGCTGCTTTTGCTAATATTCAAGATGCCCATGGTAGGGTTCAATTATATATCGCAAGAGATGATGTGGGTGAAGACAATTATAGCTTATTCAAATTAGTTGATATTGGAGATTTTATTGGAATTGATGGTGTAGTTTTTATTACAAGAACAGATGAACTTACCGTTAAAGCTGAAAATGTAACTATGTTGAGTAAAAATTTAAGACCTATTCCTGATGTTAAAGAAAAAGATGGAGAGAAATATAATTCAGTATCAGACAAAGAGTTAAGATATAGAAAGCGTTATCTTGATATGATTATTAATCCAGAAACAAAAGATAACTATATCAAAAGATTTAAAATTATTAATTCCATAAGAGAGTTTCTAAATAAAAATGGTTACATAGAAGTGGAAACACCTGTTTTACAGCCAGTTTATGGTGGAGCCAATGCTAAACCTTTTAAAACATTCCATCATGCATTGGATCAAGAATTTTTTCTAAGAATTGCAACTGAACTATATTTGAAGCAATTGATTGTAGGTGGATTTGAAAAAGTGTATGAAATGTCTAAAGATTTTAGAAATGAAGGTATTGATCGAAGCCATAATCCAGAATTTACTATGCTTGAATTCTATCAGGCTTATGCAGATTATAACTTCATGATGGATTTTGTAGAAGAAATGTTTAAGAAAGTAGCAACAGATTTAGGTGTTAAAAAAATATCATGGGATGGAAATAATATTGATTTATCTAAGAAATTTGCAAGAAAAACAATGGATGAATTAATTAAGGAACATACTGGGCATTCTATAGATTTAACTGATAGTAAAGCAGTATTTGGTGTATGTAAAAAATTAGACTTAAAAGTGAAAAAAACTGATAGTCTTGCAAAGATGATTGATGAAATAATGAGAAGAAAAATTGAACCAAATCTAATTAATCCTACTTATGTAATGAATCATCCTGTAGAGATTTCACCGTTAGCAAAAGTCAATAGAGATGGAGATACAGATTCCACTGAAAGATTTGAATTATTTATTGCAGGTATGGAATTTGCAAATGGATTTTCTGAATTAAACGATCCAATAGATCAAAGAAAAAGATTTGAAGATCAATCAGCTAAAAAAGATGGTGGCGATGAAGAAGCTTTTCCTGTAGATGAGAATTTTTTAGAAGCTATAGAGATTGGAATGCCTCCAACAGCGGGTGTTGGTATTGGAATTGATCGATTAGTCATGTTGTTTATTGATACTAGGTGGATTAGAGATGCAATTATCTTTCCCACACTTAAATCTCTAAAATGAAATTAGTTTTTCTTGTTTTAAGAAGACTGTTTTTCTCATCACAAAGTAATTTTCTCTTCAAAATTACAAATATTGTTTCGATTGTAAGTCTAGCCCTTGGTATAGCTTCGTTAAATACTGTCTTAGGCGCAGTTAATGGATTTGAGAGCAAGGTATCTGAGAAATTATCTTCTATTAACGGCTATACAACTATTAATCATTTATTTGAAGATGATTTTTTAATTGATCAATCAGTATTGCCTGACTTTTATAGTAATTATGAGTCTAGTTTAGTGCCTTACGTTGAGAAACCAGCAATTCTTAAATCAAAATATAACAGTAGCAACGTCATAATATACGGTCTAGACAATAGCGATTTTAAAGATTTTAATTTATTTAATAGTTTTCATACCAGTCTTGAAATTATTAATGAAAACAATGTTATCGTTGGCAGTCTTCTCGCACAAAATCTTGGCCTATCAATAGGAGATGAGATTGTTATTTTTAATCCATTAATTTCAAAAAGAACATTAGAAAGAAATAAATTTTTATTTTTAGAAATAAAAGAAATATATCATTCTGGTATAGATGACTATGATTCAAGATTAGTATTCATTCCTATAAATACAGTGCAATCTTATTTTGATTTAGATAGTAGTATTAGTGGCTGGATGAATTTTGATCCTTTTCTAGAAATAAAAGATGTGGATTATCCATTTTATCAATTAAGCCTTAAGGATAGGCATAGCGACCTTTTTGAATGGATCAATACACAGCAATGGCCAATTATTTTTATTTTTAGTCTAATTGCATTGGTATCATATTTTAATTTGATGGGGTCAATAAATATTCTTTTTTATGAAAAGAGATTTAATTTAGCGATTATGAAGACATACGGTATGTCAAATAAAAAATTGTCAGTAATATTTATTATTCAAGGAATGGTATTAGCATTGATTGGAGCGATACTCGGAATTTTATTATCTCTATTTATTATTTCCATGCAGGAGAAGTTTCATTTTATATCTTTAGCTGAAAATATCTATTTTGTTAGTTATTTGCCGATGATATTTAGCATAAATAATGCTGTTTATACATTATTCTTTAGTCTTGTATGTAGTATATTATTTTCAAGCGTTTCCTTGATATATCTTTTATCTATTAATCCATCTAAAATTTTAAAAAATTAATGAATGTAATTTTCTTAATAGCAAAACGTTTTTTGATGCCAAGAAACATGTTAGAAGGAGGTATTATTAATATTATATCTTTTCTAGGACTGTTCATTGGCGCAACATCAATCATATTATCAGTAGCAGTTCTTAATGGATTTCAAGGTATTCTCGAAGATGAAACGAAAAAGATATATGGAGACTATGCTATAATTAATTTCGATTATGATAGAGATAAAGAGTTGATAGAAAATTTTGAAAAAAATAGTATTAAATATGCACCATATTATGAGGAAGAATTTTTTATATCAAAAAATAAAAAACAATCATTAGTGAATTTAAAGACTATTGAAAGTTCAAGATTTGATGGCTTTTATGATCTAGAATTAGTTGAAGATAATAGAGGCCTAAGTGATGGAGAAATTATTATCGGAAAATCTTTAGCTGATAAAATGGATTTTAGTATTGGTGATTCTATATCAATTTATAGCACTAAGCTCAATATGAGTTATTTAGCGATGCCACTTACTAAAGAGTTGCTGGTCACAAATATCTTCAAAAATAGGATATTAAGATCTGATGAATTTCTAATTTTTACGGTATCTAAAGAATATAGTTTTCCTAACAAAAAGTTTACTGATATTGAAATCGTTGGAGACATAGATGGTGTTGTTACAATGCCAAATGACAATATTGTTTCATGGAAAGACAGAAATAGGCAGCTATTTGATGCCACTGAAATTGAGAAGAAAATTACCTTTTTTACATTATTTCTTATCATAGTTGTAGCTTCATTTAACTTATCTTCCTCTGTGATGCAAATTGCAACTAAAAAAACAAGAGAAATGGCAATTCTGAGTACTTTTGGAATGAGTAAAAATAGTATATCTAGTATATTTTTGGTCTATGGTTATTTATTGGCAATCACTGCTATAGTTAGTGGAATTTTATTTGCTTTATTAATTATATATATACAAAACACGTTCGGAGTGTTTATGTTAAACCCTGAGTTTTATTTGGTCAGCATGCTTCCTATGGAAATTAGTTTTAAAGATATCTCTTTGTTGTTATTTTACTCTATACTAATAATTGGATTATTTGCAACATTGCCTTTAATGCTTATTAAAAAAATACGTCCAATTGAATTGATAAATAAAAACATATGATATTATCAGTCAAAAATCTTAAGAAAACTTTTAAAGACGGAGATAAAGTACTTGAAGTCTTAAAAGGAGTTAGTTTTAATCTTAATAAAGGAGATATATTAACTATTAAAGGGCCATCTGGCTCTGGAAAATCTACTTTATTAAGCTTGTTAGGGACTCTAGATCAGCCTGACAGTGGTGAGGTAATAATCGATAATAATAATCTAAAAGATATTAAAGACTATGACTTGATAAGAAATACTCATATTGGATTTATATTTCAATTTCATAATTTAATATCAGAATTGAATGTTGTTGAAAATGTGACTATTCCAACACTTATAGCAGGTAAAAAGATTGATGAAGCTTATGTAAATGAGTTATTTGATTATTTTGATCTATCAAATCGTAAAAAATCTTTTCCCTTAGATCTTTCTGGAGGAGAGAAACAAAGAATATCTGTAATGCGAGCTATTATCAATAAGCCCTCAATAGTAATAGCAGATGAGCCAACAGGAAATTTAGATGAGCACAATGCTATTAAAATGATTGATTTGTTTCAAAAATTAAATCATGATTTTAATCTAACTTTTGTCATTGCCACTCATGATAAAAAGGTATTTAATATAGGTGATAAAAAAATGAACCTATATGATGGAATCCTCTTATAATTATAAAATAAAGTCTTATATGTGCCATATAGGCACATAATTTGTCATATATGACATATATATTCTCTTGGCATGCTCTTTGCATCTATAAATAGCGAAAACTAAAATATAATAGGAGATTTTTATGGGAAAAATAATTGGAATTGATTTAGGGACAACAAACTCTTGTGTAGCGGTAATGGAAGGTGGAGAACCTACTATTATTACTAGCCCTGAAGGTGGAAGAACTACGCCATCGGTGGTAGGTTTTACAAAAGAGGGAGATCGTTTAGTGGGTGATCCTGCAAAACGTCAAGCTGTAACTAATCCAAACAATACTATTTATTCAATTAAAAGATTTATGGGTAGAACTCCTGCCGAAATCAAAAAAGATATAGAAGAAGTTGCTTATAAAGTTGCTGTAGACGGCACTAAAGTTAAGGTAGAGGCAAATGGTAAAAAATATCAACCGCAAGAAATCAGTGCTATGATTTTACAAAAAATGAAACAAATGGCTGAGCAATATCTTGGAACTGATGTTACTGATGCCGTTATTACTGTGCCTGCATATTTTAACGATTCACAAAGAAAGGCAACTAAAGATGCTGGAAAGATTGCAGGATTAAATGTTAAAAGAATTATTAATGAGCCAACTGCCGCATCATTAGCTTATGGATTTGATAAAAAGAAAGATGAAAAAATAGCTGTATTTGATTTAGGTGGAGGTACTTTTGATATTTCTATTCTTGATATTCTCAATGATGAAGGTCAAACAATAGAGGTCAATGCAAGTAATGGTGATGGAAGATTAGGTGGAGATGATTTTGACCAAAAAGTTGTTGATTGGTTAGCTGATAAATTCAAAAAGAATGAGGGAATTGATTTAAGAAAAGATCCGATGGCCTTACAAAGATTGAAAGAAGCAGCTGAAAGTGCCAAAAAAGAACTTTCATCTTCAAAACAGACAGAAATTAATTTACCTTTTATTACTGCTGATTCATCAGGCCCAAAACACTTAAACATTACTTTAACAAGAGCTACTTTTGAGAAATTAGTTGCAGATCTTGTTGAGAAAGTGGTCGGGCCATGTAAGCAGGCATTAAAGGATGCTAAGCTTGCTGCTAAAAATATTAATGAGGTAATTTTAGTTGGTGGTTCAACTAGAATCCCTGCAGTTCAAGATAAGGTAAAAGAAATATTTGGCAAAGAGCCAAATCAAAGTGTTAATCCTGATGAAGTAGTAGCTCTTGGAGCAGCTATACAAGCAGGTGTATTAGCAGGTGATGTGGATGATGTGTTATTGCTTGATGTTACCCCATTAACTTTAGGTATTGAAACTATGGGTGGTGTTGCAACAGGTTTAATTGAGAAAAATACAACCATTCCAACTCAGAAATCGCAAATCTTTAGTACTGCAGCAGATAATCAACCAATGGTAGAGATTCATGTAGTTCAAGGAGAGAGACAGTTAGCCCAGGACAATAAAAGTCTTGGAAGGTTCCATTTAGATGGCATTCCTCCTGCACCAAGGGGCACTCCACAAATTGAAGTGACATTTGATATGGATGCTGATGGTATTTTAAATGTAAAAGCTACAGATAAAGCTACTGCTAAAGAGCAAAGCATTAGAATAGAAGCTCAAAGCGGGTTGTCTGATCAAGAAATTGAGAAAATGGTTAGTGATGCTAAGAAACATGAAGCTGAAGACAAGATTAAAAAAGAAGAGATTGAAACTAAGAATCAAGCAGAACAATTAGTTTATCAAACAGAAAAACAAATGAAAGATCTAGATGATAAGTTAAGCGAAGATGATAAAAAAGATCTCAATGAGTCTTTAGATAAGCTAAAAGCAGCTAATACATCAGGCAACATCGATGACATCAAGACAGAAATTGAGAATTTAAATTCTGTATGGAGTTCTAAGTCTTCTAGTATGTATGCAAATTCTACAGATGGAACAGAGCCTCCACAAGAAGCTCCAAGTCCTAAATCTTCATCAAAAAAACAAGATGATAAAAAGATTGAAGATGCAGAGTTTGAAGTTGTTGAAGATTAGATTTTAGATTTTTTATTAGACTATTAATAGTTAGTTTTTGAACAAATGAATAGTCTAATAAGAAAAATATTCAAAACGTTCTTTAGTATAGCAATAACTTTTTTTTTATTCCTCATCATTGTTAGTATTTCCTTATACGTATATATAGGAAAAGGATTAGAGTTTGAAATTAATAAATCAAATTCTGCTGTCGCTTCTTTATCAAAACAGTATAATATTGATTTTGATCCATCATCAACTATCAACCTTGTTGCTGACACTGATAGAGTAGATGTATATCTATTATTAAAAAATGTTACCATTAATAAGAGTAATGAGAGCTTTCTAAAGGCAAATAATGCATCGCTAAGAACTAGTCTATCCTATACCAATATTATGTTATTAGGTAGTAATCTGTTTAGTACTGAAAAAATACTATACTCTTTGATTGATAGCATAAATATTCATTTAAATGAACCTGTTTTAAATATAAAACATCTTAACAGTTTAAATAGTACTAACTCGTCAAAAGGTAGTCAATTTTTTCCATTAAGCATCAAAGCAGACAATGGAATATTGTTTGATGGTGATTTAGAAATAGGACAATTTTCTATGGAAGTAGATCTTAATCAATTCGAGAATGAATCAGATATTCAGAGTTATTCTATTCACTTAGAGTCTCATAAAGATTTTCCAGCTGATTATATAGGTCAATTTTTTGAAGCAGTAGCTTTGCTTCAAGGTGAAAATGAAACAGTTTATTTTGATATAAATATTAAAGATAAAGAAGTTACAACGCCTGAAAATACTCAGATATTAAATGGAATCTTAAGAGTGAGAGATACTAAGATGGATTTAGAAAGATTTCCAGTAGAGCTGAAACCTGAACCTATCAGAAATTTAAACTTAGACCTTAATATTATCGATAATATAGGTCAGATTAATTTTTTAGGCTCTGTTACTAATCCAAAAGTAAAATTGAAACTACAAAAAAACCCTAATTTACAAATTACGGGATCTATTAATTTTCAAGAAATATTGGAACCATATTTAGATTTAACAGTAAATGGAACAGGTATCTATTTTGCAAAATTAGAGAATAATAATCTTAACGGGATAACAGATTTAAGGGTCTCAATCTCTGGAAAAAATGTATTAGATTTAGCTGGAGAGCTAAATATAAAAAAAAGTAATGGGTTTTTAGTGCCATTAACAAATAGCACATTTGAAACTCAGCATACTATAAAGAAGGAAAATGATGAATAAAGGTGCACTAGATCGGTTGAATGTAAAAATTGCAAAGAAGTCAACATTTGTTAAAGATCTCAAAGAGGGTATTGGAAAAGTTATTGTTGGTCAAGATGAACTTATAGATAAGATTTTAATATCTGTGATATCTAATGGGCATATCTTATTAGAGGGAGTCCCGGGTTTAGCTAAAACCTTAACTATTAATACTGTAGCTAATTTGATTAATGCTGAATTTAAAAGAATTCAATTTACTCCAGATATGTTACCAGCTGATTTGCTTGGAACTTTAATATATAATCAGAAAACTGGTGATTTTATGACAAAAAAAGGACCTATTTTTTCTAATATTATTCTAGCAGACGAAATTAATAGAGCCCCCTCTAAAGTTCAAAGCGCTTTGCTTGAAGCAATGCAAGAAAGACAAATTACTATTGGTGAAAACACTTTTAAACTTGATTTACCTTTTCTTGTTTTAGCAACACAGAATCCTATTGAACAAGAAGGAACATATCCGCTACCTGAAGCGCAAGTAGACCGCTTTATGTTAAAAGTTCTTGTTGATTATCCATCAATGGAAGAAGAGAAGAAGATTTTATCTAGAGTAGCTAAAACTAACATAGATACAAAGCAGAAATCTGTAGTCAATTCTAAAACAATTTTAGAAGCTCAAGCCCTTCTTAATGATATTTATATTGCGCCTAAGATCTTAGACTATATATTGAATATTGTATTTGCGACAAGGAATCCTGAGCAATTTAAATTGGGACAATTAAAAGATTTAATTAGTTTTGGAGCTTCTCCTAGAGCATCTATTAATTTAGTATTAGCAGCTAAGGCAAAAGCGTTTATCGATGGAAGAGGATATGTTATTCCAGAAGATATAAGATATATAGGAAAAGACGTTTTAAGACACAGAATGTTATTATCTTACGAAGCAGAAGCAGAAGAAATCACATCAGAAGAATTGATTGATCAACTATTCAAAGAAATCCCTGTTCCATAATTTTAGCTTATGTCTAAAGATATACTAAAAAAAGTTCGACAAATAGAAATCAGAACCAAAAATATTGTAAATGATTTTTTTGGTGGAGATTATCATTCCAATTTTAAAGGTCGCGGAATGACTTTTTCTGAAGTAAGAGAATATCAACATGGGGATGATATTAGGTTTATTGATTGGAATGTCACGGCAAGAACAGGAAAGCCTCATATTAAGATATTTGAAGAAGAAAGAGAACTTACAGTCTTACTTCTTATTGATGTTAGTAGTTCAGGCGTCTTTGGATCTAAAAGTAAGTTAAAAATTGATTTAGGGATTGAAATTGCAGCAATGCTAGGATTTTCTGCTATTAAAAATAACGATAAAGTTGGATTAATTCTATTTAGTGATGATATAGTAAAGTATATACCTCCAAAGAAGGGTAAATCTCATGTATTGCGCTTAATAACTGACCTAGTAAATCATAACTATGATAAAAAACAAAGTCAGACATCAATTAAAAAGGCTCTTGAATTTGCAAGTAAAATTTCTAAAAGAAAAAATGTAATGTTTCTAATATCAGATTTTATGGATAAAAACTTTTGGACAGAAATGAAGTATTTGAATTTTAATCATGATGTAATAGGTGTCCAAATATATGATATGTTTGAAAAAGAATTTCCAGACTTAGGACTAATTCAAGTACATAACTCTGAGTCAAATGAGAGACTATGGATTGACACATCTAATGAAAAAATAAGATCTGATTTCTCAAAAGATTTTTCTGAACGATTAAATGATTTTGCACAAAAATGCAAGAATATCGGGTTTGATTTAATACAGATAGGAACTAATGAAGATTATATTAAAGCACTTACTCGTTTTTTCAAAAGAAGAGCTAAACGTACTTAATCCATGATTAGAATCATTATATTTTTATCATTTTTTATATTCAGCTGTACAAACAATCCGAATGAAACCAATTTAAGTTATAAGATAGATCTTGAGAAAACAGAGATTGGTTATCCTGTAAATCTTAATATCAGTTTAAATAATCTTGATGAATATTATTCTATTGAAGAGATGGCATGGTCTGATTCTTCGTTGTGGGTATCTGATTCTTCGAAAGTATTAATTAAAAGTTCGAATATAGATACTTTGGACCAGTCTTTATTTGTTAATTTTGAGATAACTTTTTGGGATACAGGTAAGACGGTCATACCACCATATTTTTTTAGTATTAATTTTCCAGATTCAATTGATGTTACAATATTTAGTACGGATTCTATAGATATAAAAATAGAATCTGTAATTGATAGTACTATATCTAATATTCAAAAAGATAAGCCCATAAAAGATATTAAATTTCCTTATGATGTTTATAGATTAGCTTTAATATCAATTATATTATTCCTACTCCTTTTTATATTATATCTATGGAGAAAAAGAGATAAAGATAATCCTTTCAGTGCAATTCAGTTTTTTAATAAAAATCCAAAAAAAGATTCAGTTAGAAAATTAAATAAATTGAAGTTTGAAGATGTATCTTCTGATATATTCTATAATGAGCTATCTATAATTCTAAAGAAGTATCTTGAAAATCAATATTATATCATTTCATTTGAAATGACCTCTCAAGAATTAAGAAATTTTTTTGATGATAAAGATTTAATCTATCTATTAGAAAAAATTGACTCTGTAAAATTTGCCAACAAAGAGTACAGTAATTCTGAAAAAAAATATGATTTAGAATTAGCAAAAAAAATTGTAAGAAAACTGTTATAAAGAAATTAAATAAATTAAGTTCTTATCATGAGCACAACAGCAGATATAAGAAATGGATCTATATTAAACTTTAAAAATTCAAGAATGAAAGTTGTAGAGTTCCAACACGTAAAGCCAGGAAAAGGGCCAGCGTTTGTTAGAACAAAATTAAAAAATATTCAGTCAGGAAAAGTAATTGATCAAACTTTTAATGCAGGAGTTAAAGTAGAATTTATTAGAGTTACTTCGAGTCAATTTCAGTATTTATATAAAGATTCTAATAATTATATCTTTATGGATAATCAGACTTTTAATCAGGTCGAAGTTTCTGAATTATTAATGCAGAATGGGCATCAATATATTAAAGAAGGAGACAACGTAGACCTTGTTTTTGATGGTGACGATATTATCAATATTAAGCTTCCTGCAAAAGTAACTCTTAATGTTCTACAAACAGATCCTGGACATAGAGGAAATACGGCTACAAATGCAACAAAGCCCGCTAAAATGGAGACAGGGCTTGAGCTCCAAGTTCCTTTATTTATTAATGAAGGAGACTTATTAAAAATTGATACAAAATCTGGTACTTATTCTGAAAGAGTAAAACAATAATTTTATGTGGAAAGATAGATTAAAAGAAGTCATATATATACTAGAAAATAGTGATATTAATGAGATAGAAGTCAGATTTTGGTTTAGGAAAATAAAAGTTACTAAAAACCCGCCAATTATTAATTCTGATTTTAGTAATGTAGCACCAGATGTAATTACTTTAACCCCAGATAAACCTAGCGTATCTGTTGAAAAAGAAGAGAATAATACTCCAAAAATAGATGCAAATACATTCACTGTACGTTCACCTATGCCTGGAACATTTTATTCCTCTCCAGATCCAGATTCTAAATCATTTGTTGAAATTAATGGTTCAGTAAATGAGGGAGATACTATTTGCATTGTAGAAGCAATGAAAATTATGAATGAAATTCAATGTGAGAGAAATGGAACTATTAAAGAGATTCTTGTTGAGGATGGTAGTCCAGTTGAATTTGATCAACCCTTGTTTATCTTAAATTATTCTGAATAAAATATGTTCAAAAAAATACTGATTGCAAATAGAGGCGAGATTGCTATAAGAGTAATCCGTGCATGTAAAGAAATGGGTATTAAAACTGTGGCGGTTTATTCTAAAGCAGATCAATTCTCTTTACATGTAAAATTTGCAGATGAAGCAATATGTATTGGCGAAGGTCCTCCATTAGAGAGTTATTTAAATATCCCTAGAATTATTGCTGCTGCTGAAATTTCTAATACAGATGCAATTCACCCTGGTTATGGATTTTTAGCAGAAAATGCTCAATTCAGTACAATCTGTGAAGAAAATGGATTTTGTTTTATTGGGCCAGATTCTGAAACTATTGATTTGATGGGGGACAAAGTTAATGCAAGGAAAGTTGCAGAAGATTCAGAAGTCCCTATTATTCTAGGAAGTAGCGTTTTGAGTTCTGTAGATGAATTACTTGAAATTTCGAATAATATTGGATACCCAGTTATGCTAAAAGCTGCTGGCGGCGGCGGCGGAAAAGGGATGCGAGTATTAAATAATGCTTCAGAAGCAGAAAAAGGATTTAGTATTATACAATCTGAAGCAAGTAAGGCTTTTAATAATCCTGAAATATATGTAGAAAAATTTATTAAGAATGGCCGCCATATTGAAGTTCAGATCTTAGGAGATAAGTTTGGTAATCATGTTCATTTAGGTGAGCGCGAATGTTCGATTCAAAGAAATCATCAGAAATTGATTGAAGAATGCCCATCTGGTTTTGTTGATGAAGAGTTAAGGGAGGCTTTAACGTCAAAATCTATACGTTTAGCTAAAAAAGTAAATTATGTTGGAGTTGGAACTGTTGAATTCTTAGTAGACGAAGATAAGAATTTTTATTTTATTGAAATGAATACAAGAATTCAAGTAGAGCATACCGTAACAGAAATGGTATATATGATAGATCTAGTAAAAGAGCAAATTAAGATGCATGATGGCAAAGAAATGTCTTTTACGCAAGAAATGATTAAAAGCAAAGGACATTCCATTGAATGTCGATTAAATGCAGAAGATCCTTTTAATAATTTTATTCCTTCACCTAAAAAAATCGATTCTCTTAATTTTCCAGGAGGAATTGGCGTACGAATTGATTCCTATATTTATGCAGGATACGAAATACCTCCATTTTATGATTCTTTGCTTGGAAAGTTAATTGTTCATTCTACCACAAGAGAAAAAGCTATTATTAAGATGCAAAGAGCATTACAAGAGACTTTTATTGAAGGACCAAATACAACACTACCATTATTGGAAATAATTTTATCAAATAAGGACTTTCTTAATGGAAATTTTGACATAAATTTTTTAAGTAATTTTCTAAAAAAAAATGAAAGGGGAGAAGATTGAATCATCCAGAGAACTTGATGTATACATCTGAGCACGAATGGGTCGAAATAAGTGGCAATATCGCTACTATAGGAATTACAGATTTTGCGCAAAGCGAATTAGGAGATATTATTTTTTTAGAGTTTCCTGCTATAGATGAAAATTTTAGCAACGGAGATATTTTTGGTACAATTGAAGCTGTAAAAACTGTTTCAGATATGTATATGCCATTAACAGGAAAAGTTATTGAAGTGAATGAAGATTTGAATGATACTCCAGAACAAGTAAACGAAGATCCTTATAAAAATGGTTGGATGGTTAAGATTAAACTAGAAGATGGTGCTGATCAATCTCAATTACTTGATGCAAAATCTTATATTGAATTAATTGGATAAAGATGTTAATTAATTTAGATGATTTCTCTAGAATGTTAAAAATCGAAAGAAATTATTCTGATAATACTATTAGTGCATATCTATCTGATTTAAAATCTTTTAATACTTTTTTAGAAAAAAATAAAATTAACTTCAAGGATGTTATTGCTGATAGCAAGCATACAAAGGCTTTTTTTAGACAGCTTTCAAAGAAAAAATTATCTCCCAGATCAGTGAAGAGAAAATTTTCTTCTCTTTCTTCATATTTTATATTTTTATTAGATAGAAAAATTATTAAGAACAACCCACTTAATGGAGTTTTTACACCTAAGGTACCGAAAGTTTTGCCAGAGGTATTAACTATAGATGAAATAAATAAAGTATTTTTTCAATCTGAGAATACTGATAACGAATTATTGGGACTTAGAGATAGATGTATACTTGAGATGTTATATTCTTCAGGGCTAAGGGTAAGTGAATTGTGTAATCTAAAAATTAATAATATACAATTTGATTTAAATCTTATTCGTTTTTTTGGTAAAGGCAACAAAGAAAGAATGATTCCACTTACTTATTATGCAAGACGATGGCTAGAGCGATATTTAACCCAATCACGTAGCATTTTGTCTGAACGATCAACAAAAGGATCTAATTTTGTGTTCTTAAGTAATAATGGATTACCATTAACTCGAGCTGCCGTTTGGCAGTCTGTAAAAAAGTATATTGATAAAGCTGGTATTCCTAAAAAAATATCTCCACATACTTTTAGACATTCATTCGCGACACACTTAATTGATGGAGGGGCAAATTTAGTAGAAGTACAAGCACTTCTTGGTCATGCTGATATATCAACTACAGAAATTTATACTCACTTATCACGAGAATTTATTGAAAGTGAGTATATGAAAGCTTTTGAAAAGGATAAGAATTAACTATTTTTTGATATGGGAATAGCAAGCGCACCACTAGAGATGCAATTAATAGTAATGCCATGCATTATATTTGCATTAACCTTTCATGAATATGCTCATGCCAGAGTAGCTTATTATTTGGGTGATTATACAGCTTATTATCAGGATAGGATGAATTTAAATCCATTTAGTCATTTAGATCCAATTGGAACTTTAGCATTATATTTTCTCGGATTTGGTTGGGCAAAACCTGTACCTGTGAATATGCGCAATCTATCTAATCCTAGAAAAGATATGATGTTGATTGCAATTGCAGGTCCTGCTTCTAATATTTTGTTAGCAACGATAGGTTCTCTCTTTTTAAGATTTTCGACTATTGCTCCTTTTAATATTCCAGAGCTATTTAATAGTGCAATGGTATTTTTTATTTTTATAAACATTGTTTTAGCTTTATTTAATCTTATTCCGATTGCTCCTTTAGATGGGTCAAGAATACTACCTTTATTTATTAGAGATCCTCGTATACTATATCAGATTGAATATTATGGTCCACGTGTACTTATGGGCTTAGTACTGCTATCATTGATTGGCGGATTAAGTATTTTTAGTATTATTATATTTGAGCCAGCAAAGGTGATTTTTAATCTATTAACAGGCATAACTTTGGTTTGACAAATTTCTTTGCAATAGTTGGTCCTACTGGTATAGGTAAAACAAGTTTATCAATAAAATTAGCTAAAAAATTAAATAGTGAAATTATTGGTCTAGATTCCAGGCAAATTTATAAAATGATTCCAATTGGAACTGCTCAACCATCCAAAACAGAGTTAAATAGTGTTAAGCATCACTTAGTTGGGGTGAAAAATCTAAATGAGTCAGTATCAGCTGGCGAATATGTTCAATTAATAGATAAAAAAATCATAACAATTTTAGACAATAAAAAAACACCTATTCTCTGTGGAGGTACTGGACTATACTTAAAATCATTAGTAGAGGGTATTTTTGCTGGTAGCAAGACAGATGCGAATATCAGGTCCTTCCTTGAAGAGGAATATAATAATGGAAAGTCAGATAATCTATATAGGCAGTTGATATCCATCGACCCTGAATATTCTAAAAAAGTTCACCCGAATAATAAAAAAAGACTGATAAGAGCTCTTGAGATTTATAAAATTACAGGTAAGAATATGACAGAGAATTTTAAGTCTGATAATAAAAAAAGTAATTTTTCTAAAAATTTTCATACCGTTTACCTAAAAATGTCAAGAAAAAATCTGGAAAAGAGAATTTACCAAAGAATTTTATCTATGATGGACAGTGGTATGATAGAGGAAGTTCAATATATTAGAGATAAAAAATATAATATTGACCATATAGATTATATAGGTTTTAATGAAATATCATTATACTTAGATAAAGAGATATCAATAGAAGATACTATAGAAAAAATTCATATTCGTACAAGGCAGTATGCAAAAAGACAGATGAAATGGTTTGATAACCAGAGTTTTCATAACATATTTGATATGGATACTATCGGTGTTGATGATATAGTTGATAAATTAGTTGAAATGAACTAAGTTTCCGGGAATTAGAGAAAATTTATGCTCAAAAGCAAACATCTTATCGGTTTAGAAAATTTTCCAACCTCTGATTTGAATAAAATAATTGATACTTCATTCAAATTTAAAGAAATCCTAGAAAGTCCAGAGAGAAAAGCAATTCTATTGAAAGGAAAAACGATTGTTAATATGTTTTTTGAAGACTCTACAAGAACAAAAATTAGTTTTACGCTAGCTGAAAAAAGACTTGGGGCAGATAGTATTAATTTTTCTTCATCAACGAGCAGTGTGAAAAAAGGAGAAACTTTAAAAGATACTATTCAAAACATTGATGCAATGAAAATAGATGGAGCTGTTATTAGACACGGACATCCTGGATCAGCATTAAAATTAACTGAATATATAGATGGCTCTGTTATTAATGCAGGAGATGGATCTCATGAACATCCTACACAAGCTATTCTAGATATGGTAACATTAAAGGAAAAATTTGGTAAGATAAAAAATTTAAAAGTAGGTATTATAGGAGATATTCTAAATAGCAGGGTGGCAAGAAGTGATATTTTTGCTCTTCAAAAATTAGGAGCTGAGATTGTAGTTTGTGGTCCTAGTACATTACTACCAAGTAATGCAAAACAATTAGGAGTAAATATTACGCATAACATTGATGAAGTTTTAAATTGGTGTGATGTAGTAATTGGACTACGTATTCAGCTTGAAAGAATGCATTTAGGTCGAATCCCATCTAAAAGAGAGTATCATAGCGAGTTTGGCTTGACTTACGAAAGAGTAAGTAAATTAAAGAAGGATGTAGTTATTATGCATCCAGGTCCTATGAACAGAGGAGTAGAAATTGATAGTAAAGTTGCAGATTCAGATAATGCAGTCATCCTTGACCAAGTATTGAATGGTGTAGCATCAAGAATGTCTATTCTCTATCTTCTGCTAGGAGATAAATCGGAAAAATTATGATAGATAATCAAAATACAAAAAAATTATTGTTAAAAGGCGGTAGAATAATTGATCCATTCTCAAAAAAAACATTTATTGGAGATTTATTAGTTCAAAATGGTACAATTTCTAGAATTGCAGATTCTATATCATCTAGAGGGAAAGACTATAATGTGGTTGACTGTAAAGGTTTAATTGTTACTCATGGCTTTTGCGATATTCATGTACATTTTAGAGAACCAGGAAGAGAAGATAAGGAAAATTTAGCATCAGGATCTATAGCTGCAATTGCAGGAGGATTCACGCAAGTTTGTACAATGCCAAATACAAATCCAGTTATTGATTCCCCAGAGCATATATATTATATAGCAAGTAAGAGTAAAAATTTACCTATCGATATTTTTCCAATTGGTGCAGTGTCAAAAAATTTAGAAGGTGAACATCTTACTGAAATGATGTTAATGAAGAAGAATGGTGCGATTGCTTTTACTGATGATGGAATGCCAATACAGAATCCTCAATTTATGAGCTTAGCATTAAGATATGCTCAAATGATTGATGTTCCTATTCTAAACCATTCTGAAGATACCTATCTAAGAAATGATGGCGTTATGAATGCAAGTAAAACATCGAGCAATTTAGGTCTAAAAGGAAATACAAGTTTAGCTGAAGCTATGATGGTTTATAGAGATTTATTATTAGCATCATCTTTAAATGCTAGGTTACATGTCCTCCATGTCTCTACAAAAGAAGCTGTTGATTTAATTAAACAATTTAAATCTAAAGACAATCTTATTACTTCTGAGGTTTCTCCTCATCACCTCTACTTCTCAGATGAAGATATTGAAGATTTTAATACACAGCTAAAGGTTGGCCCACCAATTAGAGGAAAAGATGATAGAAAGAAGCTTATTGAAGGTATTAAGAGTGGTATAATTGATTGTATTGCTACAGATCATGCCCCACATAGGTTAGAAGACAAAGAAACCACCTTTAATGATGCAGAATTTGGTATGATTGGCCTAGAAAGCTGTTTTGGTGCTGTTAATAAAGTCTTAGTAAAGAATAATGGAATGAGCTTAAAATCTTTAATTGAAAAATTGACAGTCAATCCAAGAAAAGTTATGAATATTGACAGAGATTTATTTGAAATAGGCAAAAAAGCTCAGATTACTATTCTTGACCCAAATCAAAAATGGACTTTTTCAAATACAGATATTTACTCTAAATCTTCAAACTCTCCATTCATTGGTCGCGAGTTGATTGGAAAAGTTAAATATGTAGTATCAAAAAGTAAGTTTTATACCTTATAAATTTACTATCATTAATCATTGACTAATGGAATCACATCAATTAAGTTTTGGAGCATTTTTGAGACTTTAATGAAAAAGATAACAAATACAGTATCAGCTAAAGATATAAAGCAACAATGGTGGTTGCTAGATGCCGACAATCAGGTATTGGGGCGTTTTGCATCTCAAGTTGCTCAAATTTTAAGAGGAAAACATAGACCTAATTATGCTCCTAATTTATATATGGGAGATGCTGTTATTATAGTAAATGCAGATAAAATAAGAGTAACTGGCAATAAAGCTGACTCAAAAAAGTATTTTAGTCATTCTGGTTATCCAGGAGGAGTTAAGTTCACTAATTATAAAGATTTAATGAAAAATGATTCAGATAAGGTAGTTGTAAATGCTATAAAAGGAATGTTACCAAAGAATAGGTTAGGTAGAGAAATTTTGACACATCTTAGAGTTTATAAAGATTCTAATCATGAAAATGAAGCACAACAACCGACTGAATGGAGTTCTATTTAATGAAAAAAGAATTGTTTAATGGAGTTGGAAGAAGAAAAAATTCAACTGCAAGAGTTTATTTATCCGATGGATCTGGAACTTTCACTGTTAATAAAAAATCTGACATTAATTCATATTTAAAAAGAGAATCTCTAGTTATTCATGCTATGAAACCTCTAGAAGTATTAAATCTTAAAGATAAATACGATCTGAAGATTAATGTTTCTGGTGGAGGTTTAACTGGTCAAGCCGGTGCAATCCAACTTGGAATAGCAAGAGCTCTTTTAAAAGTAGATGAAGAATTTAGATCTCAATTAAAATCACATGGTTTATTAACAAGAGACGCTAGAGAAGTGGAAAGAAAAAAATACGGCCAACCTGGAGCAAGAAAGAAATTCCAATTCTCTAAGAGATAAAATATATGCACAAAATTACAAAAGAAGATTTATTAAGCTCTGGTGCTCATTTTGGGCACGTTTCAAGCAAAACTGATCCAAATTTTAAAGACTATGTCATCTCTCAAAAAAATGGCATTGATATTATTAATTTAGATCACACTCTTGAAGGCCTTGACAAAGCTTTAAAATTTATTACAAGTACTGTAGAAAAAAATGGAGAGATACTCTTTGTTGGTACTAAAAAACATGCTAAGGACGTTATACAGCAAGAAGCTGATAGATGCGGTATGTTCTATGTAGTGGAAAGATGGCTTGGGGGAACATTAACTAATTTCTCTACAGTCAAAAAGAGTATTAAGAGATTGCACTCTTTAGAGAAAGAAGGATCAACAATATTTGAAGATTTAACAAAGAAGGAAATTTTAAAGTTAAATCGTGAAAAGATTAAGCTTTCAGATCAGCATAGAGGCATTAAAGATATGAAAAGATTACCAAGTATGATTGTAATCGTAGATGGTAAAACAGAATCTATTGCCATAAAAGAAGCACAAAAACTTGAAATTCCAATAGTATGTATTGTTGATTCTAATACAAATCCAGCGCTATGTAACTATCCAATTCCTGCTAATGACGACTCTATCAGAACTATACAGTTATTGGTAACAGAAATAGCAAATGCTATCATAGATGTTGCGCAGAAAAATGCTAAAGCTGAAGAAACAAAAGAGCAAGTCGAAGAAAAAAAGGAAGCATAATTTTATGAGTATTGATGCAAATCTAGTTAAGACTTTAAGAGAAAGAACCGGAGCTGGAATGATGGATTGCAAAAAAGCTCTAGTCGATTCTAAAGGAGATTTAGATTTAGCAGTAGATTTCTTAAGAAAATCTGGAATTGCAAAAGCAGAAAAAAAATCTTCAAGAGATGCAAACGAAGGTTTAGTTGTTTCTTATATTCATCACGGTAGCAAGTTAGGTGTTTTATTAGAAATAGGATGTGAAACAGATTTTGTTGCAAAAACTGATGGCTTTTTAGAGTTAGCAAACAATGTTGCGATGCAGATTGCAGCTTCAAATCCAATGGCTATTGATGAAAGTAGCTTATCTGAAGAGCTTATTGCTAAAGAAAAAGAAATTTATACAGATCAAGCAAAGTCTAGTGGGAAGCCAGACAATGTTGTGGAAAAAATTGTTGAAGGTAAATTGAAAAAATTCAAAGAAGATAATTGTCTTGTTCATCAATCATTTGTAAAAAATCCAGATGTTACAATTGGACAATTAATTCAAGAGGGAGTCTCCAAACTTGGAGAAAATATCACTATTAATCGCTTTGTTCGCTTTGCTTTAGGTGAACAGTCTAATAATTAATGTCACAAAAAAATAAAAAAAGAATTCTTCTTAAGCTTAGTGGGGAGATTCTTTCTGGAAATCATGTTTATGGTATTGATCCTAAAATTGCACAACAACTTGCAAAAGAAGTAGCTGCTTTAAAAAAATTAGATATTGATATAGGAATTGTCTTAGGTGCAGGAAATATTTTTAGAGGAAGAGATGCTTCTGAAAAGGGTATGGATAGAGTGACAGCAGACTATATAGGTATGGTAGGGACAGTTATTAATTCTGTTACTCTTCAAGACTCTCTTGAACAGTTAGGCTTAGAAACTAGAACTCTATCAGGGATTGATATCCCTAAAATTGCAGAGCCATATATAAGAAGAAGAGCTATTAGACATCTAGAAAAGGGTAGAATAGTTATTATTGCAGGTGGCACTGGTAATCCATTTTTTAGTACAGATAGTGCAGCTGCATTACGGTCCGTAGAACTTGATTGTTCACTATTAGTTAAAGCTACAAAAGTAGATGGAGTATATGACTCAGATCCTATTAAAAATCCTGAAGCTAAAAAATATACTCATATTTCTTTCTCAGAAGTTTTAGAAAAAGAATTAGCAATTATGGATTTAACTGCGATAACTTTATGTAAGGAAAATAATATGCCTATTCTTGTTTTAGACATTACAAAAGAAGGTAATTTATATAATGCACTTTCTAACAATGATATAGGGACAACAATTAGCTAACTATGTTAAATCAAAATATGCAACTTGCAAAGACTAAGATGGAGCAAACAATTGTATTTGTTGCATCAGAATTAGGTAAGATCAGAACGGGAAGAGCTAATCCTGATATGTTTAATAAGATTTTGGTAAAGTACTATGACACTGATACACCATTAAATCAGATTGCAAATATATCTATAATGGATGCAATTACTATCAGTATACAACCATTTGACAAAACAGCTATTGATGATATCGAAAGAGGAATCTTAGAATCAGATTTAGGTCTTAACCCTTCAAATAATGGTAATAGTATTATGATTACTTTTCCTCCTTTGTCAGAAGAAAGAAGACAAGACTTGGTAAAGGTTGCTTCAAAAATTATTGAAGATGGAAGAGTTTCAGTGAGAAATATTCGTAGAGAGATTATTCAATCTGTTAAAAAAATAGAAGAAGATGAAAAAATTCCTGAAGATGATATGAAAAGATTTTTTGATCAAATGCAAGATGTTACAGATTCTTTTATTAAAAGGCTTAATGCGAATCAAGAAGCTAAAGAAAAAGAAATTTTAGATAATTAAAATCTATTTACTCCAAAGCGTTTGTTCAAAATCTTCTTCTGTTAATTGATATCCCCAGTGCTGTAATCCTTGTCTTATGACAGGACTAATTGATTCATTGTCATATGTAGTGCTATTCTTAAGAATCATGCTAATTAACCTTGATTTCCATCTACCATTTGGTCCAGTGAAATTTTTCCATCTCTGAACTTGCCTCTCGTCATCATTACTTCTTCTGCCATTGTAAAAATGACAATACCATTGAACCCAACCATAAGGGTCGATAGGATTAATCCAGTTTTTTGATTCCCAATATTCTAAAGTAGTGCCACTGCGTACTTTGTATCTATTTAACGTAAGATTTTCTTTGTCTAATGTTAGATATTTTAATTCTATATCATTCGACCATTTATGTAATACATCTAGATGCAGATTATTATATGACTGTTGATTTGTTACAGAGTATATAGGTCTCCAATATGTACCGCCAAAGCTACCTAATTTAAAAATTTGATAAGGGGTTAAGTTGGGCTTGAATTTAGGAAAATCGTTAAATGTAAGATTCTCTGGATTTATTCGCACTTAGACCAACCACAATCTTTGCATATGTAACAACCACCTTCATTGACTACTTCATGTCCATCACAGTCAATACAGTGTATTCCATTAGCTTTTTTTGATTGAGTAGGTTCCTCTGCTATTTCAAATTGAACTTTATTTTTTAAGTTCGGATTTTCTTCACCATCAAGAAAAGTTTCTAAAGCTCTTCCAATAGCATCTGGAGTTGATAGAATTAATTGTCCATCTTCCCATGTTGGATTAGGTCCACTAATCCCTTTTAATTGATTGATTATGCTATTTGGATCTACACCAGATCTTAATGCTAAAGATATTAATCGACTGATTGCTTCTGTTTGAGCAGCAACAGTTCCACCTGCTTTTCCAATAGCTGTAAATACTTCACATAATCCATTTTCATCTTCATTAACAGTAATATAAAGTGTTCCATCTCCGGTTCGCATTCTTCTTGTTTTTCCGGTAGTAATTTGAGGTCTATTTCTAGCTGTTTTCTTAGTATTATCTGGTGCTTCTTGAACGTTTTTTTCTTCAGCTTTCTCATCAGTAATAAGAATGCCTTCTCTAGATCCTTCTCTATAAACTGTAATACCTTTTAGATTTCCTTTATAGGCTGTCATATAGATGTCAGCTATAGTTTCTACCGTAGTATCTTCTGCTAGATTAACAGTAGAAGAGATTGAGCTATCAATATATTTTTGAACTTCACCCTGTATTTTTACTCTGAAATATGGATCTACATCATGTGCAGTAACCACATAATCAGGTAGATTTTTATCATCACCAAACATTTCTTTCAATACAGGATGATATACGGTAAATGTATCAAATTCTTTTCCAAGACTACCATTCTTCTTCACTTTTCTTTTGTAAGAAGTAGCAAAGATTGGTTCTACTCCAGATGTTACTCTTGCAATAATAGCACCACTTCCTGTTGGAGCTACTGTAGTTAGTGTAGAATTTCTAATACCATGATTTTTAATTTTTTCTTGTAATTCCTGTGGAAGGTCTTGTACAAAAAGACTCTCAGAATATCCGTCCCAATCAAAGTTGGGAAATTCACCTTTTTCTTTTGCTAGTTCAACGCTAGTTTCATATGAGGTATCTCTATGAATTTTCATAATTTGGCCAATAGTCTCCAATGCTTCATCTGAATCATATTTAATACCCATTCTTACTAACATATCACCTAAGCCAAGAATTCCTAAACCAACTCTTCTGTCATTGATGGCATTTTGTTTTTGATCTTCAAGTGCATGACGATTAATATTGTAATCTATTACATTATCTAAGAATCTTGCTCCAACAGCAGTTGTTTCACGAAATCCTTCAAAATCAAAATTACCGCTATCATCAACAAAACGTTCTAGGTTTAAAGCCCCAAGATTACAACATCCACCATCAGGAAGAGGTTGTTCTGCACAAGGATTAGTTGAGATTAGAGGACTACAATACTCTGCATTATGATATTTTTTCATTGTATCCCAGAAGAGTAGCCCTGGTTCTGCGCTAGCGTGAGCATGTGTGATAATCTTCATCCAAAGCTCTTTAGCGTTTACCGTTTCATAAACTTTGCCACCCCATTGCAGATTAAAATCAGAATCAGTTTGAACTGCTTCCATAAAATCATCTGTTAAAAATACAGATATATTGGAATATTTAACCATATCGATATCACCAGTTTTGATTTCAATAAACTTCTGAATATCAGGATGGTCAACTCGTAACGTTTGCATATTCGCACCACGTCTACCGTGCTGTGCTATAGTATTTGTATTTTCACTAAATAGGTTCATAAAACCAACAGGACCACAAGAGTCACCACCCGTACCTAGGATAGCATCTCCTGAAGGTCTTAAGATAGACAAGTCATGTCCACATCCACCGCCATATTTATATGTCATAGCTTCTTGTACAACACAATCATATATAGATTTAATAGAATCTGTCTTAATCCCTACAACATAGCAATTGTTTAATGTTGTGGTAATATCTTCTCTACCTGCACCATGCATAATTCTTCCACCTGGTACAAATTTGAAATTTTTTAATGATTCAAAGAAAGCAACTTCCCATTTTTCTTGAAGTTCTTTTGTTTTTTCCACTCCAGCTAATGCTTTAGCTTGACGTTTCCATAAATCCCATGGATTTTTTTCCCATGGTGCTAAATATTTCATTTCTAGTACACTTTTGCCTAGATCATCATTTTTATAATATTCATCGATTTCAAATTCTTTTGGACATACATCTACATCTGTTCGATTTGATTCATCCATTGATTCCTTGATATTGAATCCCAAGATTTTATTTTTAAGGTCCGAATCGATATTCGGATTTGCTTCATTTTCCGTAGGAAAATTTATTTTAATTTCTTCTGCCATAATTCTAAATAATACTCTTACCCTTGTTAATTAATTAATTCAATACACAGTTATACGTAATAATTGTATATTTTCTCTCTAATAAAGAGACTGTTTGCAAATACTTTAAGCTTTCGAAAAGCTGATTGGCTGGCACCGGTAAATTATTTAATTTTTTTCATTTTAGTCAAGCTTTAAAAACTTTTTTTTATTATTTTTTTTATAATCATATGAATAAGCAATCTTATAACCAAATTCCTGAATGGCTTTTACAACAATTGCCTTATAATCATTATGATATTAGTGTAGGTACAAAAAAGATGCATGTTATGGAGAAGGGAAGCGGTAAACCTATTGTTCTTGTTCATGGTAATCCTATGTGGGGATATTTATATAAAAAAGTATTAGATCAGCTTGATAATGTTTCTGCTAGATTGATTGTACCAGACTTAATTGGATTTGGATTTTCTGATAAAATTAAAATTAATGAACATTCTTTGGAAGCTCATACAGAATGGATGACTAGTTTTTTTAAAACAATTGAAGAAGACTCTGTTGGATTGGTAATTCATGATTGGGGCGGTATGATTGGTGTTGCTGGGGCGATGAGAGCAGGTAAAAAAATTGATGGATTAGTAATAATGAATACATCAGTAACGGCGCCAAAAGACGGATTTACTCCGACTTGGTTTCATGGACTGTCTCAGGCTCCTATTATAAGCGATTTATTGTTTAGAGTTTTTAATTTTCCACTATCTGCTTTAAAGCAATTCCAAGGTATTCCTAATTCTTATTCAAAAGAAGATTTAAAGAGCTATAAGTATCCATTAAGAAAATTCAGAGATAATACAGCACCACTTGCTTTAGCTCGTATGGTTCCTAATAATATGCTCCATCCCAGTGTTCCTATAGAAAAAGAAGTGGAAGAGTTTTTACAGTCATACAAAGGACCAGCTGAGATTGTTTGGGGAATGAATGACCCAGTGATGTGGAAGTTGAGAAGAAGGACAGAAAGATTATTACCTCAAGCTAAAACGGTGAAAACTGATGCTGGTCATTTTGTTCAACAAGAATCACCCGAAAAAGTTGTAGAATCCATGAAAAAAATCTTTAAATTGACTAGCAAGTAACTAGGCAATTATTACACAACTTATATGACAGGACAAATGCTAAAGACTAATTTTAGTCTCAATGACAAATATACTCTATTTGAAGGTAGAGTGATTTTATCGGGTATACAAGCACTCGTCAGATTGCTTCTTGACCAACACAGAGCAGACCTTATTAAAGGTATTAACACTGGAACATTAGTATCTGGGTATCGTGGCTCTCCAGTTGGAACCTTAGATATCAATCTTGTAAAAAATAAAAAACTTTTGGATGAACATAATGTCAAATTTATTCCTGGTGTTAATGAAGATTTAGGAGCCACTTTAATTTATGGAAGTCAAATGGCTGGGATGGTATCCAATGTAAAATATGATGGTGTTTTAGGTATGTGGTATGGAAAAGCACCTGGCGTTGACAGATCTGGAGATATATTTAGACATGCTAACTTCTTGGGAGTAGGTAAAAATGGTGGAGTGCTTGCAGTAGCAGGGGATGATCCATCTTGTAAATCGTCTACACTACCTTCACAATCTGAGCCGGCATTATTTGATGCGATGATGCCTATATTTTATCCAGGTAATGTACAAGAAATTCTTGATTTAGGTCGTTATGCCTATGAAATGTCAAGATACTCTGGCCTATGGTCGGGATTTAAAATCGTAACAGATATTGCTGATGGATTTGGTAGTGCTTTTGTAGATCCACAACGAGTCAATATTACTATACCTGATTTTACTTATAATGGCAAACCATGGAAGCATACACAAAATGCTAAATTAGTAGGACATCATAGTTTACCGACAGAAAAAGAAATTCATTTAGGTCGTATTAAAGCTGCTAAACATTTTTTAGCTAGTAATCCTATTAATAAGATAACCGTTCAGGGCAATCAAGATAAATTTGGAATTATAACAGCTGGAAAGACTTATTATGATATTATTGAAGCATTTGAATCTCTAGGATGGACTACTGACTATTTAAATAAAGCGGGCATTCGAATTTTGAAACTTGGAGCAACTTTCCCGGTTGATTCTGCAATGATTAATCAATTTTCTAATGGATTAGATGAGATTTTTGTTATAGAAGAAAAGAGATCATTTATTGAAATGTTAGTAAAAGAAGAAATGTATAATCATTCTAACAAGCCTATTATTGTTGGAAAGTATGATGAAAATAATAAGAATCTTATTCCTGGTTATGGAGAATTAACAGCAGATCATTTAGCAAAAATACTTTTTAATAGATATTCTAAAAAAATGAATATTGAATCTACAAATACTAAAATTAATATTTTAAGTGATATCGATAATAGAGTCTATGCACAATCATTATCAACTCGTTCTATGTATTACTGTTCAGGGTGTCCTCATAATACATCTACCGTAAAATTACCAGAAGGTGATGATTTCGCTTTTGGCGGTATTGGATGCCATTTGATGGCAATGTTTGTTGATGATGGTAAGGCATTTGGAACAACTCAGATGGGTGGAGAAGGAGCTCAGTGGGCAGGGATGGAACCATTTATTGAAAAAGAACATATGTTTCAAAATGTAGGAGATGGAACATTCTTTCATTCCGGTTCTTTAGCATTAAGACAAGCAGTAGCAGCTAATTCGCACATTACTTATAAAATCTTATATAATCGCGCAGTAGCAATGACGGGAGCGCAAGCCCCTGATGGTGCCTTAGATTTGCCAGAATTAACAAAGTATTTAAAATCTGAAGGAGTTGAGAAAATTATCGTAACTACAGATGATACTTCTGCTTACAATTCTATTGAAAAATCTCGATGGGAGAAAGATGTCGAGATTCTGCATAGAGATAATATTATTGATGCACAAAAAAAATTAAAAGCCATAAAAGGAGTTACGGTATTAATCCATGATCAATCATGTGCAGCCAACTTACGTAGATTACGTAAAAGAGGGCTTGCTCATGAGCCAAAAGAAAGAATATTTATCAATGAAGCTCTTTGTGAAGGGTGTGGAGATTGTGGTGTTAAATCAAATTGTTTGAGTGTGCAGCCTATTAAAACAGAATATGGTAGAAAAACACAGATTGATCAACCTTCGTGTAATAAAGATTATTCATGTGTAGATGGAAATTGCCCTTCATTTCTTAAAGTTATTCCTTCAGAGAAACAAGATAAAAGAGTATTACCTGAAATAAACTTACAATCCAGTAAAATTTCTGAACCAAAAAAAGCAAATACAAAAATTGGAAACATATTCATGCTCGGAATTGGAGGAACAGGTGTTGTAACGGTAAATCAGATTATTTCGACTGCAGCATTCTTAGAAAACAAAAAAGTAATAGCACTAGATCAGACAGGATTAAGTCAAAAGGGAGGATCTGTAGTCTCTCATTTAAAGATTTTAGAGCAAGAGAATGAAGATTGTTCTAGTAGAGTTGCTAATGGAGAATCAGATGCATATTTAGTATTTGATTTGCTGACAGGCTCTAATCCTAAGAATATGGAAAAATTAAATGTAAAACGTTCTATATCTGTTATTTCTACATCCGAAATTCCAACTGGAGATATGGTTAGATCTACAAAGTCAGAATATCCGGACGCAGAGCATATGATTGGGCTGATTAAAGAGTTTTCAAAAAAACATGTTTTGTTAAATGCTACTGAGCTGTCTGAGCATTTTTTTGGTAGTAATATGCAAGCTAATTTTATCGTAATTGGTGCTGCTTATCAATCTGGAGCTATTCCAATTGATGCAACCTCTATTGAAGAAGCAATTAATATTAATGGGGTTGCTATTAAAAATAATACGGATGCTTTTAATATTGGAAGAACGCTCATTTCAGATCCATTGTGGATAGAATCAATGAGCTTATACAGAACAGGAGATTTGAATCCAACACCTGCTGTTGGCAAGGAAGCAAAAAAAATAATTGATTCAATAAAACCTGATAAAGATTTACGTAATGTTCTAGAGTATCGTATTCCAGAGTTAATTGATTATCAAAATATCAAATATGCAAAAGAATATGCTATGTTTGTAAAGAAAGTTTATAAGGCGGAAAAGAAAGAGCGTTCTGCATCTATTCTATCACAAAATGTCGCAAAATACCTTTTTAAATTGATGGCAACTAAAGATGAATATGAAGTAGCAAGGCTTTCATTGAAAGCCGAATTAGATATGGCATTAAGTCAAGAATTCGGAACATCAGCAACAGTACATTATATGTTACATCCGCCATTTTTAAAAGGATTAGCGAATATCCCATTATTAAATAGAATACCTGGAGTAAAATCAAAATTAGCATTGGGATCATGGTTTAGACCGTTCTATATGTTACTTAAGCATTTGAAATTCATTCGTGGGACTAGATTTGACCTTATGGCATTATTTAGTAGTGATGTGCGTAAGGCAGATAGAGAAGTTTTAGATCATTATAAATCTCATATAATCAATAACCTTTCTAATATTGGTAACGGAAAATATGAAAAATTAATTAGTTTTTCTGTATTGCCTAATCATGTTAGAGGGTATGAAGAAGTAAGGCTTGAAAGTATGAAAACCTATTATCACAAGGCTGAAGAAATTTTTAAGTCTTAGGGTTTTATTTTTATTTCAACTTTATAGAATAGCCAGTATATTTATTCCGATTAAATTTATATATTAAAATATTAAGGGATATTCACTTATGACAAAAAAAATACTATTAACTTTATCATTTTTAGCTCTTCTAAACGCACAACAAGCCGATGATCGCGATCAATGGATAAGATGTGCTTCAGACGAACTAGAACAAGAATTGCAATTAATTAATCCAGAATTTATTGCAAAGCGTGATGCTTATATTGAGCGTGGTCAGCAAATGCTTAAAGACAATCCTCAATGGCGTACAGATGCTAACAGTCAAAATACTATTTATATCCCTGTAATATTCCACGTGCTTTATAATTCTAGTGCAGGTAATCTTTCTGCTGCTCAAATTGGGGCAAACCTTGATCAAATTAATTTAGACTTTCAAAATCAAAATCCAGATGGAGATGAAATTCCATCTTCTGCAAATCCTAGTGATGCACCTAATGATCCTGGCGTAGATTATAGTCATCAAGCTGCAAGAGGTATTCATCAAATCAAATTTGTAGGAGCACAAGGAGAGCTAACGGGTAGTACTCTAGTGGAAGACATATCTATTCGTAGATATAATATTAGTCAGTCTACTGTAAGTGGAGTAAGCGAAGCAAGTAGTTTGGCTAGCTCAACAAGTTGTGGTAATTGTCCAGATAATGGCTATCAAAATGGATTTTTAAATGTTTATATTGCTCCTTTAACAGGCGGTCTTTTAGGTCAGGCATATTTAGGATATCCTGAGTCAGTAGTATTAGCTGGTTCAGTGGGATCTGTTGAAAATCCTGGAACTACCGGCGGCTATAATGTAGGAAGAACATTAACACATGAATTAGGCCATAATTTTACCTACAATCATGTATTTAACGCGAATACTTGTGGAACACAATATTGGAATGATATTCCACCACAGACAGTAAATAATCGTAGCGCTGAGATTTATGAATGGCCAGCAGGTAGTGGTAATTTTTATGGAAGATATGGTGAGAATAGCTGCATTGCTACAAGCGGTATGGGTGATCAATTTATGAATTATATGGATTATGTGTATGATGATCAGATGCGCATGTTCTCCGAAGAACAAGCCTTAGAAGGGTATGCTTGGGCAGCTGGAAGAAATTGGGAGCAAGTTGCTAATGGAGTGAATGTGACATTAAGCTCTGATGTATCTTATGCGACCACAAATGATGGATTTACTGTAACTGTAGCATTTGGAGAAAGTATGACTGGTTTCACAGAAAGTGATTTAGTCATTACCAATGGATCGGTAAGTAATTTTAATGGAGGAGATGGAACAACATATAGTTTTGATGTTGTTGCAGCAGCTGACGGAGAAGTAACGGTTGATATTGCAGAAAATTCATGTGTTGGAGCAACAACAGGATATTCCAATTTTGCATCCAATACACTTTCAGTGATTGTAGATAGGGTAGGGCCAACTGCGGGAGATGTATCGATTACAAACTTAGTAGATACGCAGTATATTACACGAAACCCTAACGTATCAATATCATTGGATAATTTTTATGATGCTACAAGTGGGATTGCCCTTTATTATGTTGCTGTAGGAACATCAATAGGAGGAGGAGATGTATTGGCATATACGCCTTATACTGGAACCCAGTTCAATTTGAATGCACTTTCTTTAAATGATTATCAACAATATTTTGTGAGTGTATATGGACAAGATTTAGTAGGACTTAATTCTACAACAACATCTGCTTCATTCTATTATTTTGGAACATTATTGGGAGATTCTAATAACGATTGGGTAATTGATTTTACAGACTATACTTCTTTTATGTCCAATTATCCAGGTATTGATATTGCACCCGTAACAGGTAGTGCACCGTACTTCTTTCCTAATTTTGACGGAGTATCTGATATACAAGATTTAGCCATGTTTGAGTCCCTATGGAATTGGTCTATTGACGTCAATGGAAGAACCGTACCAAATTATACCGTACAAGGCGTATCACCATTTTTACGCGTCTTAAATAGCCAGCTTATTGTTAAGTTTCCATCAGAGACTGAAACAGCACAAGTTTATTTTGATTACGATCCAGAGAAGTATAATGTAGGTCTGCTTTCTGGTAGTACAACGAATCAATTAATTTTAAGCAATAACGATCAAGCAAATGGAGTGATACAAGTAGAAGTAGGAGACTATGGTTCTACCACCTCATCTACTGAAGATAAAACAGAGCTTTATTTTAGTTTTGAAAATTTAACAGACACTTATGAGTTTCTAAAAATAAGTTATTCAGCTTATAATCAATATAATCAGATTGTTGCTGAGGGATATAATTTATTACAAACTGCACCATCAACATATCGCTTATCTCAGAGTTACCCGAATCCATTCACTGGCGGTGGAACCACTATTGATTTTGATATGCCTACAACAGAGCGTATTACAATGGTTATTATGGATATTCGTGGAAGAGTAGTGCGAACCCTGATTAATAATGAAGAACGTTTTGGATACCAATCTGTTCAATGGGATGCAAAAAATGATGATGGAGACGATGTCAGTAGCGGGGTATATTTCTATCAGATTCGCTCTAGCAATTTTAACGCAGTCGGTAAATTGGTTTTTGTTAAATAAGTAAAATCATATAAAATCTATGTTAGAATCTAAACCTACGTTAAAAGACGTCCAGTCTGCGCAATCATTAACGGCTTCTATTGTACGTAAAACCCCTATCTTAACATCAGAGCATTTTAATGAGTTATTAGGGATGGAATTATTTTTTAAGTGTGACAACTTTCAGAAGACAGGCTCTTTTAAGATAAGAGGTGCTTCCAATGCTATTTTTTCTTTAAATGAACAAGAATCTGCTCAAGGAGTTGCTTGCCAGTCATCAGGGAATCATGGAGGCGCTATAGCGTGTGCTGCAGCCCTTAAAGGGGTGCATGCAGACATTGTTATGGCTAAGAGCGTATCAAAGGCTAAAATTCATAATGTGCGTACTTATAATGGGAATATGATCTTTTGTGATTCTATGTCAGAAAGAGATGCATTGTTTGCAAAAACAGTAGAAGAAAATAATCGTATTTCAATTCATCCTTATGATAACTATTCTGTAATGGCAGGACAGGGCACTATTGGCCTTGAAATTGTAGACCAAGTACCAGAATTTGATTCTGTCGTTGTTCCAATTGGTGGTGGAGGCTTAATTAGTGGTATATCGATTGCACTAAAAGGATTAAATCATTCAGCAAAGATTATTGGATGCGAACCAACCAGTGTCGATGATACGCATCAAATGTATACAGCAAATAAGCGTATTGAGATGCAACATAGAGAGTCTGTTGCAGATGGACTGATGGGAATCGTTGGTCATTTGACCTTACCTATCATTCAAGAGAGTGTAGATGATATCGTATTGGCATCAGAAGAACAGATTATTGATGCAACGCGATTAATTTGGGAGCGCATGAAGATTATTATAGAACCTTCTTCTGCATTAACGCTTGCCAGTATTATGGCGAATAAAGAAAAATTTATAGGGCAGAAAATCGTATTAATCATTACAGGAGGTAATGTAGATCTTGTCTCCTTGCCTTGGCAAAAAGTCGGTAAAGAATAATTATTATTTCATAAGTATTAGGCATAAAAAAAGCCCTCAAAAAATGAGGGCTTTTTTATTTTTCATTGAAACTATCTTTTACAGATCGTATCCAACACTTAGTGTTGTGAATCTACCCATTGCAGGGCCTAAGTAAGTTTCTTTGTGTACAACATCAGTAATGTTATCAATTGATAAACCAATTGACATACCATCTAGTCCATCAATGTTCCATTTACCATTTACACCAAGAGTGTAGAATGATTCAATGTCGCCAGAAGTACCAGCGAATCCGGTAGCAGTGTGTGAACCCTGGTAACGTAATGACATTCCGTAAGACGAGCTTTCGCCTGCGTACTGCATTCCACCACCCATTTTAAATTCAGGGGTGTTCATGTTTATGTCACTTGAACGTCCAGCACCATCTTTACCTTCTAGACTACTGTCACTTAGCAGTGACATATTGATATAGAAGTTCCAGTCATCACTTGGAAAGTAATTTAGAGTTGCTTCTAGACCACTTAAGTTAAGGTCTTCAGTTAACTGTTTGTACCCAATAATAATGTTTCCACCATAAGGGGATTGTGATGGAGCAATTGAACCCATTGGAAGTTGAGCAACTTGACCTGCAATTAATGCAGCAAGTTCGTCAGCACCACCATACGCTCCATTAGCATCAAGTGCGCTAACAAAGTTCGTTAGGTTGTCATTGCCGTACATTGCCGTAAGCAATGCCGCAACATAACTTCCACCATCAGCAGCCATAATAGTATAACCACTAATTTGTGATAAGCCTGATATATAATCAGCGATATTCAGTTTATAAACATCTAATGCTAATGTCATGTTGTCACTTATTTGGCCTTTATATCCAATTTCTGTTTGAGTCCAAGTAGTTTCTTTAGTGACCGCGTAGTCACCAAACTCTACGTCTGGATCTACCACAGTTAGAGCAGGACCAAGAACCAGATTACCAATAGTTGGTATTGCTGTTCCCATTAAAGTCATAAAGTCCGCTGCTGCTATACCTGTTTGTTGCGCACCATAAGCTGCTGCAGAACCATCTGCTACAACTGCTGCTGCGGCTGCTGCTGCGGCTGCTGCTGCAGTCGCTGCGTCAGCACCAAGACTGATATAATAGTTATATGTTCCAGTGTAAGTAGCGTTTACATAACCTTCAGCTACTGCTGCACCAAAGCCACCCATCCAGGCTGCGCCTTGAGCAGATTGTAGTACTCCACCACCAATAACTGGGGCAAAGACTCCCCATAGTGCGCCATTAATAGTAGGATCGCTTAAGCTGTAATTAGTATTTACGCCTAACCCTAAAGCTGGTGACCAGTTTGAACGGAAAGTAAGATTTCCATTTGCATCTCTGTCATATGTCCAACCAGTTGTTGTTGATCCCATCGCTTTCGCTTGGAAGTCAGGTTGGAACGGTAATCCACCAAATGCTGGGTTAGTAAAGTCGATGCCATTAGCACCGTACACTAGATTAGTTCCTAGTACTGCGATATCAAGATTTTTAGTAAAGTTACCAGGTAAGTCAATATTTTGACCATAAGTAAGACGGAAAGTTCCTCTTACATCTTCAGGTGACCATACTAACGCCAATTTTGGAGCAAACACTGATGATGTTCCAATATCGTCTAGGTAGTTATTACTATCCATTCTTCCAGTACCAACAAATTTAACATTGTCCCATTCTTTCTCATAAGAGAAGTATGCTCCAATGTTTTCGAAATCATCAATATCTTCATTTTTACCATTAATAGTTCCTCTGGTATCAGGAGTACGTTGTAACACGTCTCCACCATATACAATAGATTGACCATTAGATAGTTCTACGTTGTGTTGTACTTGGAGTGCAACATTTGATGATTGATCATATACAATATTACCTGTTGATAAATTGTATGTACTTGGTTGATCATTCCAATTCGTAAATAGATTTAAAAATAAATCTCCACCAGCAACGTCTTGTCTTGTGTAAGACATTTGAGCTCGGTATAGACTTGCATCATCTGCAAACGCTCTACCAACACCAGTCATTTCAATCGCAGAAACATTTGCTGCTTCGAAGTTAACTGATAAGCTAGATTTTAAATCAGGACGAATATCAGTTCTCATACTCACTGATGTTGCTTCCGGACTAAAATCGAATGAAGCGTCATTAGGAGCTCCACCAACTGGATCGTTGTATGGATCATCCTCTCCACCATATGTTCTAAATGGATAATTTGGAGTTTGTAGTGCTCTACGAATACTTGCAGGTTCCCAATAGTTGTGACCCTGTGCATTCGCTTCTGCTTGTGTATGTGGCATGTCAGCATCCCAGTCATTAAATGATCTGTGACTTACAGTCAAACGAGTTGCTGCTTTAGCACCCCATTGATGTGCAACACGTGCATATAGCTTCATATAATCTCTTTCTCCAACAGTCACAGAAACTCTGCTTCCTTGATTAAATGGAGATTTAGTAAAAAATGCAATTACACCTTGTTGTGTATCAGGACCCCACATCGGTGATGCAGGACCACGTACAAGCTCTACTCTTTCAACGTCTGAGTCATCTGGACCCACGAATTGAAGTAATTGAGCGTTAATAACAGGGGGTCTTGCCCAACGATTATCAACTACAGTGTGAATCGCACCAGAGAAAACACCATTAAAACCACGAACAGTCACATTAGACCCTTCAAGACCGGTTTTCATAGTTTCAACTCCAGCTCTGTTAGCTAAAATATCTGCAATAGTGATTGCGCCTCTGGCTTCTAATTCATCTCCGCCAAAAACTTCCACACTAGCAGGTGCTTCAGTAACTAATTCTTTTTTAAAAGATGCAGATACTACAACTTGATTCAGTCTTATATTACCTGAGTCGAGAGTAAGATTTGCATTGGTTGCTTGTCCACCACTAACGCTTACTACAATACTTGCCGAATCATATCCAATATATGAAGCAGTAAGTGTATAGTCACCGTCGCTTAAACCTGAAATAGAGAATGATCCATCATTATTTGATGAAGCCCCCATATCAGTTCCTTCAACCATTACATTTGCACCAGCAAGAGCATTCCCGTCAGAACTAGAAACAGTACCAGACACGGTTTGCGCAGTTAGTGTCGCAACAGACAAAAGAAAGACAAACAAGTATTTAAAACTTGGTTTGTTAAATTCCATTATTTATACCTCTTTTTATTTTCAGTTAATTCTTATGTGATAAAAAACACCACATAATTGTCAATTATTTTTAAGGTACTACCTCAATTGAAAAAAACCAAATAAAAAATGGCATCTTGTTTGTAACTTATTTTCGATGAAATATGTCAAAATTATATCAATACTAGTTACTTTTAACCTACTATATGGACAAACTACGGAAGAAATCATGAAAGAGAATAAAGAAAAATTAACGGATATACAGCATTATGTGACCCAATCCTGTGGAACAGAACCTGCATTCGATAATGAATATTGGGACAATAAAGAACAAGGAATCTATGTTGATATTGTATCAGGTAAAGCGTTGTTTTCCTCTCTACATAAGTATGATTCTAATTCTGGTTGGCCATCTTTTTATCAACCAATCGATAAAGAAGATTTAGCGTTTAAGCAAGATTATGAGTTAATTCTTCCTCGAACAGAGGTCAAGGGGAAAGATAGCGATTCTCACTTAGGCCATGTTTTTAATGATGGGCCTAACCCTACAGGACTGCGTTATTGTATTAATTCAGCATCTCTAAAATTTATCTCATTAGCAGATATGGAAAAAGAAGGATATTCTCAGTATTTATCTTTATTTAATTAGATTGTAAATATGGAAAAACAATCTCGCTTAAACTCATTTTTATCTAACCCATCCCAGTCCTTGTGGACAATGGCTTTGCCTATTATTGCGGGGATGATGGTTCAAACCCTCTTTAATGTAGTAGATATTATGTTTATTGGATGGTTGGGAGCAGAAGAAGTAACAGCGGTAGCATTTGTAAGTCCATTATTTTTTATTATTATAGGCCTAACAGTAGGTCTTGGAGCAGGAGTTACTGCTTCTATTGCGCAATTTATAGGCCAAAAAGACAAAAGAAATGCAGATAATTGCGCAGAACATACCATTTTGCTTGGTATTGGCATTACATTAACTCTGTCATTATTAGGTATTATTTTCGGAGAACAACTTTTAATGTTGTTAGGAGCGTCTGGTCATATTTTAGACATATCATACACATACTTAAAAGTTCTCTTGTATGGAATAGGGTTGGTGGTATTTTCTTTATTCTTCCGTGCAATTTTAGCCGGAGAAGGAGAAACAAAAATACCGATGATAATTGGCCTAATTGGTACTTTATTAAACCTTATTTTAGATCCGATATTTATTTTTGTTCTTGAATATGGAGTAAAAGGTGCTGCATTAGCTACGGTAATTAGCCAAGCAGTCATGGTAGTAAGTTACTTATTTATTATTTTCGTTAGAAAATCTACATATATCACTTTTAATATTAGCGATTTTAAATATAGTCCTAGCATTATCAATACCATATTTAAGATTGGAATCCCATCTTCTATATCAATGATAATCATTTCTTTTGGACAAGTGGTGATGAATAAGATTCTTATTAATTATTCGATAGAGGCGGTAGCAGCATATCAAATTGTGTCAAGAATCGATATGTTATTATTTATGCCAATATTAGGGATAGCGATTAGTTTAACGACTATGGTGGGAATGTTCTTTGGAGCAAAAGAATATGAAAAATTAGTATGGATTGTTAAGTATGGGATAGTAAGAGCGATTTATATTACAGCAATCAGTGTGGCAATACTATTTATCTTTGCGCATAAGATTCTCCCTATTTTTACTGATAATTCCGAAGTACTGAATATAGGAATAACATATTTACGTATTATCATCCTCGCATATCCTGCGGTAGGATTAAGCGTGATTTGTTCAAGAATATGTCAGGCTTTAGGTCAGGGATTACCATTATTAGTGACCACCATTACAAGAGTTTTAATTATTACAGCACCCTTGTCTTATTATTTTTATATCACCGGTAAACCACTTGAGTGGGTATGGTATGCTCAAGTCTTTGCAATCTTAGTTGCCGCAAGTATATCATTTGGATGGTTACGTTATTATTTTAGAAAGTTTGCTATTGTTTGATTTAGTCTTCACTCTTAATTTCATCTCATGAAAGTTTTAAAAAATCTTAGCGAAGCAGAAGCCTTAGTAGGTCAAGAGCTCGGTCTTAGTAAGTGGCAGAAGATTACCCAAAGACAAATTTGGAAATTTGGCATGGTAACAGGAGATCGTCAATGGATTCACATGAATCCTATTCGCGCCAAACTATATTCTCCCTTCAAAACTACAATAGCCCATGGATTTTTAGTAGTCTCTTTACTGCCTAAAATTTTAGAAGGGACTTATTCAATAGCATCAGCAAAAATGGGCGTTAATTATGGATTAAATCGCGTCAGATTTACTGCGCCTGTTCCTGTGGGGAGTTATATTAGAGGTCGCGTTATTTTAAAAAAATTCAAAAAAATAACAAATGGTGCGCAAATGATAGTTGAAGTAACAATTGAATTAAAAGGCAGTGAAAAACCTGCTTGCGTTGCAGAACAAGTATTTCTTGTTTACGAATAAAAAAAAGAGGGGGGGGATAAAATGAGTATATTGCATTTAGTACGCCATGGACAAGCGTCATTTGGGGCAAATGATTATGACAATCTTAGCCCGAAAGGTGTTCAACAATCTATTGAACTTGGTAAAGCACTTGCAAAGCAACAATCTACATTTGATCATGTTATTGTTGGCCCACATCGACGACATATCCAAACATTTGAAGGAATTAAGGAAGGATATAGCCTAACAGACCTTCCAGAGCCTGTCATGGAGAAAGAATTTGCTGAAAATCAATTAATGGAAATTGCACAATATTTTATTCCAAAAATTTTAAACACATCAAAAACTACTAAGCAGATTTTTGAGGAATGTGAACCAAAAGAACGTCATGATAAATTTTTAGAACTTTTCCAAATTGTTGCACAAAAATGGATGAATGAAGAGTTAGACTTAAGTAAGCCTGGTTTTGAAGGATTTTCTGTTTTTCGCTCTCGTATAGCTAATGTTTTAAAAGGCATACAAGGTAGCTTGATAGATAAGTCCAATATTATGGTTGTTACATCAGGTGGTGCAATCTCAGGAGTATACGCAGAAGTGATTTCGTGTTCGCATGAAGATATTCAGAAACTGAATTTTGGCATTAAAAATATGTCTATTTCAGAATTTTTAATGACAACTGAGGGATTTACTTTAAAGGCTTTTAATAGTAGTTTAATACCAGAAGAATTAGAAACATTTATTTAAGGGATAATATGGCAATACCAGACAAAGATTTTCAAGACATTAAAGACAGAATAGCAAAATTTGTTAAAGAAGAATTAGCTATTGATGAGAAAGAATTTAATGTCAAACATACATTTGAACAGCACCTACCTTATCTTGAAGAAAAAAGAAATCAAGTTAGAGAGATGGGTTTATTTTCACCTCAAATATCTAAAGAATATGGTGGTCTAGGATTAAGTCTTCATCAATTAGGTCAAATCTACGAGATCTTAGGAAATACTTTTTACGGCCTATATGTTTTTAATTGTCAAGCTCCTGATGCTGGAAATATGGAAATATTAATGGATCATGGAACGGACTATCAAAAAGAAACATTCTTAAAGCCCCTTATCGAAGGAAAAATTAGAAGTTGTTTTTCTATGACAGAACCAGAATTTGCAGGATCAAATCCTTTAATGATGGGTACAACTGCTAAAAAAGAAGGTTCTAATTATGTGATTAATGGACATAAATGGTTTACTTCCTCTGCGCAAGGTGCAAGCTTTGCTATTGTAATGGTGATGACTGATCCAGATAATCCTAATCCATATCTTCGTGCAAGTCAGATTATTGTGCCAACAGATACTGAAGGATTTAATTTTATTAGAAACATATCAGTTATGGGCGATGAAGGTGATGGTTGGAATGCTCATGCTGAAATTCGCTATGAAAATTGTATAGTTCCTGAAAAAAATGTGCTAGGTAAACCAGGTACAGGATTTAAAATTGCTCAAGATAGATTAGGTCCAGGAAGAATTCATCATTGTATGCGTTGGATAGGAGAATGTGAACGTGCATTCACAATGATGTGCGAAAGAGCAGTGAGTCGCGAAATAGCACCAGGAAAACCTTTAGCAAGCAAACAAACTATTCAGAATTGGATTGCTGACTCTCGCGCTGAGATTAATGCTTCAAGATTGATGGTTCTTGATGCAGCGAGTAAAATCGATAAAAGCGGAGCTGCGTCTGCAAAAGTAGAAATTTCTACTATAAAGTTCTTTGTAGCTCAAGTATTACAGAATGTGTTAGATCGTGCAGTTCAGACGCATGGAGCGCTCGGAATGACGGATGATACTTTCTTAGCATCTTTATGGAGACATGAAAGATCTGCAAGAATCTATGATGGAGCTGATGAAGTCCATAGATCTAGAGTGGCTAGAGAGATTCTAAAAGAATATTCAAAGTAAATTTTTATGTTTTTTAAAAAGGTTAAGGTAGGTTTCAGAATTCCGCTAAAGCTTAAATTTTACCTTTTTCTATCAAAAATTTTTAAACAAAAGAATATTACTACCTTTTCAATAGATAAGCCCAAAGATATTCGAAAGGGTGAAGAATTTCCAATAGAGCCACTAACAAACTATCTAAACTCTCAGGGTTTTGATACAAACGGGCTTGCTGTCAAACAGTTTCCTAGCGGCTATTCAAATCTTACTTATTTTTTAAGCACTAATAAAAATGAATATGTATTAAGGAGACCTCCTTTTGGTGCTGATAGCTTGAAGGGTGGACATGATATGTCTAGAGAATACAAGGTTTTGAGCAAGTTAAAATCTGAATTTAAGAAAGTTCCAGATGTGCATTTATACACAGAAGATAAATCTATTATTGGTGCACCATTCTATATTATGGATTGTGTAAAAGGATATATTCTAAGACCTGATTTATCTCAAGAAAATGCACCTGATGCTAAGACTATATCAAAAATTGCAGATTCACTTATTGATACATTAGTTAGTTTGCATCAAGTTGATATAGATAAGAGCGGGTTAAGTGATTTTGGTAAAATAGATGGTTATGTATCAAGACAGGTTTCAGGATGGACAGAGAGATATTTTCATGCCAAAACTCATTCGATTCCAGAAATGGAATTTGTTGCAAAGTGGTTGAATGAAAATCAACCTACAGAATCTGGTAAAGCTATTATTCATAATGACTTTAAATATGATAATGCAGTGCTCGATATAGATGATCCTACTAAGATTATTTCAGTACTAGATTGGGAGATGGCCACCCTAGGTGATCCTCTGATGGATCTAGGAACTACGCTTGGCTATTGGGTAGATCAGAATGATGCAGAAGAGTTAAAACTATTTCAACTAAGCCCTACGACATTAAATGGTAACCCGTCTAGGCAAGAGATATTAACTATGTATGAGAGAAAATCAGGCAAACCAATAGACAATCCAGTTTTTTATTATGTCTTTGGTTTATTTAAGATAGCAATTATTGCTCAACAAATTTACTATAGATATCATAAAGGCTATACCAAGGATAAGCGATTTAGTATGTTAAGTGTGGCTGTCAATTCTTTAGGGATTATGGCTAATCAAGCGATTATTAAAAACAGAGTAAGTGATTTATTTGAGTAAGAAAGAGGTTTATTTATGAACAAAAAATATAGTGGACATTCATGATGTAAGTTTGATTTTGATATTAATTCAGTAAATTTTTTGAAAAATGTTTCAGTTTGCTGGTTGGCACCTTAAATTGATTTAAATGCGATAAAAAAAGTCGGGGAGAAACAAAAATCTTTTATGGATATAGGAATTAATCAGGCAATTTTAATTACTGTTAGTATACTATTTACTACCAATTTGATAGGATATATATATACTGCTTTAATTCTTCATACCAATCTTATTAATGATCATAGAATTCAACCCAAGAAATATTTTTCTCGACGTTTTTATCAAAGATTACCTTTAATACTATTTAATATTTTCCTTTTATTAGCTGTAGGAGCTATTGGAGTATATTTATTTTATGATATACTTGATTTTTCCATTCCAACTCTTGGAGTTTTTCTATTGCAGTTAATTTTGATCTTTTTGATAGATGACTTGTATTTTTATCTTTATCATGCAGCCTTACATACAAAATTTCTATACAAACATATTCACAAAACACATCATCGATCTACAATGCCTATCCCAATGGAATATATCTTTACGCATCCTCTTGAATGGTTTTTTGGTGCTATTGGTCCTTTTATCGGATTAGCAGTGATTGCACTATTCATTCCTGAAATAAATATCTATGCTTTTTGGACTATGACTGCTTTAAGGAATTTACATGAATTAGATATTCATTCTGGAGTAAAGTCTTCAAAAGTTACATCTGCTATTCCTTTTTATGGCACAACAGAGCACCACGACCTTCATCATTCAAGAAATAAAGGGAATTATGCTTCAACATTTACGCTCTGGGATAAAGTGTTTGGCACTGAAATTACAAAACAATGAAAATTACAATTATTTTAATGGTTTTATGTGTTTTGCTTGGAACAATGTTTAATTTCTTTACTATTAAACGATATATTCGAAAAAAGAGAAATCAATGATTAAATATTTATTCTCAATTTTTATAGTTATTTTTTTACTAGTTATGTGCAGTAAAAATAATAGCGATGTAGTGTCCATGGAAGAATTTCAATCAAAAATTCTAGATGCAAATACATTCGTTTTAGATGTTAGAACGGAAGCAGAGTTCTATGGACCTCTAGGACATATTGAAGGTGCAATGTTGATTCCTATTGATGAGCTATCTTCTAGGATAAGCGAACTCGACGATGTAAAAAATAAAAATATTTATGTGGTTTGTCGTAGTGGAAATAGATCTAATGTTGGCAAAAATTTTTTAAGAGAGAATAGTTTTCACGCTATCAATGTTGATGGCGGAATGTTGGCCTGGAAGCCATTAGATAATGAATAAAAAAGAAGAGTTAGTCACTAAGTATAGAAAATCATTTATAACAATTATGATTGTTTTATTGGTTTTACTCATACCATTTTTTTGCTATGCTAATTAAACAAAAATATGCAATTGATTTTGCCAAGAGTATTACTTGGTTAGTAGTACTTGGACTAATTTATTATTTCAATCAATTAGATAATATTACAGCATGGCTTTATTTTTGTTTACATGGATCCTATGGGATTATGTGGGTTATGAAAAGTAGTATTTTTCCAGATAAAACTTGGGAAAAAAAAGTGAACATACCATATTTGGCATTAATTTTGTTTGGACTGATGTCATACTGGGCGCCTGCTTTCATTATTACTATGAACAGTCATGATGCTTCATTGCAAGTTATTGTTAGTGCGGTTATTTTATTTTCATTTGGTGTGTATTATCATTTTGCATCAGATATGCAGAAGTATATCTATCTGAAATATAATTCAGGATTAATCACTGATGGATTGTGGAAGCAATGCAGACATCCAAATTACTTTGGTGAATTATTAATTTACTCTAGCTTTTTATTACTGACTATTGAATCATCTTTATGGTGGGTTCCAGTATTAATCTTAAGTATTTTTATGACTATGGTTTGGATTCCTGGAATGAGACGAATTGATAACTCTTTATCTCGCTTTGAAGGACATGAAGCATATAAAAAGAAAACAGCCTTTATTATTCCTTATATCCTGTGATGCAATCACCACTTATTATATACTATGATGGATTCTGCGTCTTATGCTCTAGAGCAATGGATTTTTCTATAAAACATGATCGTGATAAGATTATCTGTTATAGTCCTATACAATCTGATTATGCCAAAAGAACTTTAGATAAAAAATATATTGATGACATGAATACTATTGTTGTAAAAAAGGATAATAGAACTTTTACAAAATCAAAAGCTGCATTTGTTGTTTTAGATGAACTCAATCATCCTTTAAGATATTTTCAATTTATTCTCCCATCTTTTTTAGCAGATAAACTTTATTATTTTGTGGCCGAGAGAAGATATAGCTGGTTTGGAAAAAAAGAAGAATGTATTTTTCCTAATAATAATTCACAATTTTTAATTGACTAATGACAAGAGACACATTTAAAAGATTTTATGATATTGAGACTCGATGGTATGACGAAGATATGTTGGGTCATTTAAATCATGGTACAACTGTGACGCTCATAGAAGATGTAAGAATAAGACATGCTGCTGATATAGGTCTTGAACCATATGATCGATATAAGTTTCCATTTATAGTAGCTTCTATGAAGTTTGACTATTTAAAACAAATTAGCCATCCAGAAAAATTAACTATCGGTATTAGAGTGTCACGTATTGGCGGGAAAAGTTTTGATTATGAATATGGTATATTTAAAGAAGGCGATAATGAATGTGTCATTAAATGTGAAATGACATTAGTATGTTTTGATTTTGAAAATCAAAAGAGTATTTCTGTATTTGACGCTTTAAAAAATGAAATATAATCAAGGAAAAATATAATTATGAATGTTAGCATCGAAAATGATATTAAAATTATCCGAATGGGGGATAAAGGGCCGAACCTATTAAGTGTGGCCAGATCAAAAGAAATTATGGCAGAGCTGAACTATAAAGAATGTAAGGCTGTCATTATCATGGGGAATGAAAAAGTATTTAGTGCAGGACTGAATTTAAAAGATTTAATGAACGCTACAGATGCGACCGAGGTTTCTCTTATTTTTAATACCCTTAGAGATTTATTAGTATCATTTAGAGAATTTCCTGGCCCTGTAATTAGTATAGTAGGTGGACATGCAATTGCTGGAGGGTGTTTGATGGCATTAGCATCTGATTATCGCTATGGAATATTTGGCATGCATAGAATGGGTCTTAATGAAATGGCCATTGGTATTGATTTGCCACCAGATATGCTATCGATTATTAGCCATTCAATCAGCAGAGAGAATCTCTTTGAGGTAGCAACACAATGTAAGATGTATACTCCGAAACAAGCCCATAAGAAAGGTTTGATTAACGAGTATATTGGAAATCCTTTGATTGGTAAGAAAAAAGCAACAGCAGAAGCTCTTAAAAGAGCAAAAAAATTAGCAGGATTTTATATTAATGCTGGAGAACCATTTGTTAGGTTAAAACAATCTTTAATGCATGATACTGACTTTGATTACGAAGTCTTAATTAGCAATTGGTTTAGCACCGAAACTCAAGCCAAAATTAAAAAGGTAATGAGTACATTATCTAAAAAATGAAGATTCTTATTGCTGGAGGTACAGGATTAATCGGGTCCAGATTGGTTAATTCTTTAACATTACAAGATCATAATGTTATCATCCTATCCAGAAATCCATTAAAACATAAAAATAAATTTGATAGTCGAGTTAACTTTGTTGATTGGCAGTCTACTGATATAGAGTTGTTAAGAAACATTGATGCTGTTATTAAGTTAAGTGGAGAGTCTGTCGCCCAGTTATGGACAAAAAATGTAAAAAAGAAAATTTTAAATAGCAGGATAGATATATCTAAAAATCTGCTAGAGTTTCTAAAAAGAAATCAAATAAGTAGCAATTTACTAATCAATGCTTCTGCGATTGGATTTTACAGTAAAAAGGCGATGAATTATGACAGTGAAGTAAATGAAAAATCTCATAGCGGAGATTCTTTTTTATCAAAAGTATGCCAATTAAACGAAGAGTCTTGTGCGATATTTTCTGATGAAGGTATGAGAGTTATCCATCTTAGAATTGGGATGGTACTTACACCTAGTTTTTCTTTATTGATCGGTCTTTCTTCATTATTTTCAGTTCCAATTCCTGGAATAAAGAATCACTACTTTCCGTGGATTCATATTGATGATGTTGTAGGATTTATACATCATGCACTTGATAATAATCTTGAAGGTCCTTTTAATTTAATTTCTCCCGAATCTATTAGTCATAAAGACTTTTATCATACAATTAGAAGGCATTATAGAGGTATTCTTCCATGGATATTATTCATTCCACGCTTTATAGTAAAAATGGCTGGAGATATGAGTGAAATGGTATTGTATGGGCCTAAGACCATTCCAATGCGAACATTGGAGAGTGGATATAAGTTTAAGTTTCCAGATTTAGGCGAAGCATTACATCAAATTCACAAATAAAATACTTGGAAAATACCCAGAATTTGCTAAATTTTACGCCGTGAAAACAATTATTTTTTATCAAAAGGAAATCATCAATTGGCTGTAAAAAAAACCAAAAAAAAGGTATTTAAAAAAGAATTAGCAAGTGTAGAGCAAGAAATTCTAAAAATGGAGTCAGCGACTCCTGCAAAGAAAGCTCCAAAAAAGAAAGCTCCAAAAAAGAAAGCTTCAAAAAAGAAAATAGCTAAATCTGAAAAGGAAATACAAGCAGACTTAGTGAAACTTGAAAAAACGGAAGCTATGAAAGCTGCAAAAGAGAGAGCCGCTGAAAGAATCAAAAGATCCAAAGTGTCTAGCGGTACTATTAGCATGTATTTATCTGAAATTTCTCAATATGAACCTTTAGCTCCTGAAAAAGAAGTAGAGCTAGCTGTGCTTATTGCAAAGGGAGATAAGAAAGCAATGAAAGATTTAGTAGAAGCTAATCTTAGATTTGTAGTCTCTGTTGCTAAAAAATATCAAGGAAACGGATTATCTCTTTCTGATATTATTAATGAAGGAAATTTAGGCTTAATAAAGGCAGCTAAACGATTTGACCCTTCACGTGGATTCAAATTTATTTCTTATGCGGTTTGGTGGATTAGGCAGGCAATATTACAAGCATTAGCTGAGCAAGGCCGTTTAATTCGATTACCTTTAAATCGAGTAGGTACTATTACTAAAATTACAAAAGCAGCAGAAAAATTAGAAGCTGAGATGGGTAGACCTCCAAAAGTGGAAGAAATCAGTCACAAGCTTGAAGTCAAAACAGAAGAAGTATTTAATGCTCTACAATATTCAAGAAGACATAGTTCTTTAGATGCGCCATTTGCAGAAGGAGAAGATAGTTCTTTAATTAATGTGATTGAAGATGAGCAAGAAAAAGATCCTGATAATAAGGTTATGGATACATCTATGAAAGAAGAAATTGCTTCAGCTCTAAGTACTTTAACAGATAGAGAGCGCTCTGTCATTGAAATGTATTTTGGTATTAACCGAGACAGATCTTTCACGTTAAATGAAATTGGAGAGCAGTTTAGTTTAACACGTGAACGCGTTCGACAAATTAAAGAGAAAGCAATTAGACGTCTTGCACATAAGACTCGTAGTGAGCCTCTTAGAGTATACTTAGGTCAATAAGTGGACCCTATACAGATATTATTTCCTATTTTTCCGCTTGTCTTTTTAACTCATTTTCATACAATGGTTAATGCAGTAATTTTGCGAAAAGCCGTAAAAAATAAAGAGCTTGATGTGAGATGGTTCAAATATATGCCTTCATGGCAAGCAATTCCCGATAATGTTCAAGCATCTAGAGAGCTTTATAAAAATTTATATCAAGCACCATTACTCTTTTATTGTTACTGTATTTTAGCTTTCACAGTTGGGCATGTAACATTGCTGACTATTACGTTTTCTTGGCTCTATGTACTATTTAGAATGATTCATTTTGTTGTTAGATCAACAAATCCTAAACTTTCAAAAAGAGCCCCTATTTTTCAACTCTCTTTTATGGTTTCTTTAGCACTTTGGTTAGAGTTGTTAATCCATATTTCGCGCTAAATAAATTTTATAGCACTACAACCACCTTAGTTGTATAATTCAACAATATGGGTAAAAAATCTAGAATTGCTATAATAGGAAGACCAAATGTTGGAAAATCAACACTTTTCAATCGACTGTCAGGGAAAAGAACATCTATTGTTGATCAAGTTGAAGGAGTAACAAGAGATCGAATCTATGCCTCGGGCGAGTGGCTTAATAAGGGATTTGATATTATTGACACTGGAGGATTTGTTAGTTCAAATGAAGATATTTTTAATGAAAAAATTAAAGAACAAATTATAGAAGCATTGAATGAATGTGACGGTATCATTTTTATGGTTGATGGAAAAGATGGGCTAAATCCAAATGATAGTCATTTAGCTAAAATGGTGAGATATTCTAGTAAAAATTATGTTTTAGCAGTGAATAAGTGTGATACACCAGACCATAATGATCGAATAATACCTTTCTTTAGTTTAGGATTAAAAGAGCCTGTACCAATTTCAGGATTAAATGGAGCAGGTGTTGGAGACGTGTTAGATACTTTATTCGCGCATGAAGATCTTCAAGGACAAGATTTTGAAGATATTGACGAAGAGTCTATGTCAATATCAATTGTTGGAATGCCCAATGTTGGGAAATCATCTATTCTTAATGCTCTAATCCAAAAAGAACAAGCGATTGTATCAAATATTGCTGGAACGACAAGAGATTCTATTGATACCCATATAAAATGGCATGGACATTCTATTAAAATTGTAGATACTGCAGGGCTTAGAAAAAAGAGTAAGATTGATGATGATATTGAATATTATAGTTCGTTAAGAGCGGTAGATTCATTAATTCGATCTGACGTTGTTTTGCTTGTTATTGATGCGGAGAAAGGTTTTACAAAACAAGAAAAGACCATTGCTAGCGAAATTATTCGCAGAGGAAAAAGAATGGTGATACTAGTAAATAAATGGGATCTAACTGCTAATCAAAATATTTCTGCAGAGACATTCAAAGAAGAGATGTTTCATGAGTTCCATTTATTGCAATATTACCCCATACTTTTTGTGTCTGCTTTAACAAAAAGACGCATATCAAACGTATTATCTGAAACTTGGACTGTGTTTGAGAAACAGAGAGATAAAATTGGTACAAAAGTATTAAATGAATGGCTTATAAAAACAGTGAGGAAATATCCACCTCAAGCATTGCAAGGAAAGTCAATTAAACTAAAGTTTATGGATCAAGTACAATTTTCGCCACCAATATTTGCTTTTTTTTGTAATTACCCTAAACTCATTACCGTTGCTTATAAGCGGTATTTACATAATCAACTTAGGGAGTCTTTTGATTTAGATGGGTTAACAATTAAATTATCTGTTAGAAAGGGATAATTATTCAAAAAAAAGTTTATAGTTGGGCTTTATATGATTGGGCAAATTCTGCATTCGCTACTACTGTTATGGCGGGATTCTTCCCAATTTTCTTCTCTCAATATTGGTCAGATCCAAACAATTTATCAATTAGTACTTTTTATTTAGGATTAGGAAATTCTATAGCATCTATTATTGTTGCACTGTTAGCACCTTTTCTTGGTGCAATCGCAGATAGAGGAAGTTACAAAAAAAGATTTTTAATATTTTTTGCATTTTTGGGTGTTGTAATGACAATAAGCTTAGGGTTTGTTGCCCAAGGTATGTGGCCCATAGCTCTATTAGTTTATATTTTCGCTACTATTGGATTTTCAGGCGCTAATACCTTCTATGATTCTTTATTGCCAAGTGTTAGTAATGAAAAGACGGTAGATTATGTTTCTGCCTTAGGATATGCTTTAGGATATCTTGGAGGCGGTATACTTATTGTGATTAATTTTTTAATGTTATCTTACCCTGAATCCTTTGGTTTAGCAGATAGTACTGCTGCAATTCAATGGTCTTTTATATCTGTTGGAATATGGTGGGCATTATTTTCAGTACCTATCATGTTATTTGTAGAAGAAAAGAGAGAATCTGAAACAAAAGGTATTGTCGATGCAGTTAAAGAGGGGGTAGCTCAGTTTAAATCTACTTTCAATGAAATTAGACATCTAAAAGTAGTAGCTACTTTTTTACTAGCTTATTGGCTCTATATCGACGGAGTAGATACGACAGTAAGAATGGCAGCAAATTTTGGTATTAACCTAGGCTTTGGTCAAACTTCTATTATGGGAGCACTTGTGCTTGTTCAATTTGTTGCATTTTTTGCTACCTTGCTTTATGTAAAATTTTCAGATAGAGTGGGTATAAAAAATGGAATCTATACAGCTATTTTGGCGTATATCATTATTATTGTTGGCGCATATTTTGTTACAGAAGCATGGCATTTTTATATTTTAGCAGGATTAATTGGTTGTTTTCAAGGAGGTATTCAAACACTTAGTAGGAGTTTATACTCTCGTATTATTCCTAAGAATAAATCTGCTGAATTTTTTGGCTTTTTTAATATGTGGGGTAAGTTTGCTGCAGTATTTGGACCTTTACTTATGGGTTCAGTTACCGTGCTAATAAACAATGCTATCGCAGATCAAGAGCTCGCAGCACGCATCGGTTTTCAATCTATTATTATACTCCTCTTATTGGGTGCTTATGTATTTTCAAAGGTAGATTTAGTTGAGGGTGAAGCCATGGCTAAAAAATTATAATACTTTCTAGTATTTTATACTGTTAATAGAAAAGAATTCTTTTAAATTCAAGCAATGAATAATCCAGTAACAAAATATTCAGAGCTAGTTCAGCATCAACATATTAATAGTGTGAATACCCTATTTGGGGGTTATATGTTAGCATGGCTAGATTTAGCTGCCGGAAAAGCATCCAGTCATTTTTTAAAAGAAACAGAAGCTTTGAGTGCAGTAACAAGGGCTATGGATAGCGTAGAATTTAAAGAACCCGTCTTTTTAGGAGATTGGGTGAATTGCGAAGCAGTTGTTTATGAAGCTGGAAAATCTTCTATTAAAATTGCGGTAAAAGCTTATGCAGAAAGTAAAGTGCATGGTAAACGTTTAGCTTGTACAGCAAACTTTACTTTTGTTGCAGTCATTAAAAATGATAATGATGAATTTGTAAAATTTGATCACAATATTTCTTTAGAAAAGGAGAATTAGGTAATGGCTCACATTAAAAAATTAGAATACGATACTAATATGGATAATGTTAAAAATAGCGATATTTTAGCAGTAGGTGTTTATCAAGATAAGAACGATTCTGAATTAGTTAAAAGTCAAATAAAAGGAAAAGTAGGTGAACTTGCTTACGACTTTAATGATGACCAGAAAACACTTTATTTTGGATTAGGAAAATCTGATAAAGCAACCCCTGAAGATTTGAGAAGAGCAGCAGGTGCAATAATGACATTCATTATTAGTAATAAATATTCTTCTATCTCAGTTCAATGCCCTAAATCAGATAGTCATGATGATTATTTTTGTCAAGCATTTTCAGAAGGTCTTGTACTGGGAAGTTATCGTTTCTTAGACTTTTTTACAGATGAAAGAGGTGAGTATCATCTTGAAAAGATTACTATGGTTGGTAAATGTTGTACTGATGCATCTAAAAAAGGAGCTACAGTAGCAAATGCAGTGTGTAAAGCTCGAAATTTAGCTAATAATCCACCAAATGTGAGTACACCTTCACGTCTAGCAGAATTCGCGCAAGAAGTGGGTAAAAAAGGCGATATGAAAGTAACGGTATTTGATAGAGAAGAATTTACAAAAATGGGAATGGGTGCTTTCGCTGGTGTCGCACAAGGTACTAATGAGCCTCCAAAATTTATTATTATGGAATATTTTGGCGCAGAGTCAAAAGATGAGAAACCTGTGGTGTTGGTAGGCAAGGGATTAACATTTGATACAGGTGGAATTTCATTAAAACCAGGCGCAAAAATGGATGAAATGAAATTTGATATGTGCGGTTCTGCGATTGTATTTGGAACAATGAATGCTGTTGCAGAGTTGAGACCAAAAAAGAATATTGTAGCTATTGTTCCATCCACGCATAATATGTTAGGCGGATCTGCTTTTTTACCTGGCGATATTTTAACAGCATACAATGGAAAAACAATTGAAATATTAAATACTGACGCAGAAGGAAGACTAATTCTTGCAGATGCACTTGCTTATGCAAGTAAGCACTATGATCCTGCTTTTATGGTTGATTTTGCTACATTGACAGGGGCTTGTGTGGTAACATTTGGACACATTGCAACGGCTATACTAGGAAATAATCCTAAACTTATTGAAAGCATTCAAGAATCCTCTAAAAATACGGGTGAACTTGTATGGGAATTGCCTTTATGGGATGAATATTGCGATCAGGTAAAATCTAATATATCTGATGTGAAAAATTTAGGTTCACCTGGACAAGCTGGAACGATAGCAGGAGCAGCATTTTTAAAAGCGTTTGTAGGAAAAGATATTCCTTGGACACACTTTGATGTTGCTGGTACATCTTGGGGCGTAGAAAATAGAAGTTATATTCAAAAAGATGGTGCTTCAGGGCAAGTAGTTAGGCTAGTTCTAGATTTAATTGGCGCTTAATGAATAAGTTAAAATTTATTAATACTATTCAGTATTCTTTACAACTTATTACGGCATTACTATTACTTTACTTTACTATTAATTCAGATACTCCAGAGAGAGTGGTTATTCCAATTTTATTGATTTGTGTTTGGACTTTGGGTTTTACTCAGCGCAGAATTACAAGAAGAAGGGTTAATAGATTGAGAAAAAATGATAGTAAAGATGTTTTGCATGAAGGATAATTGAATCAATAATGAATAAATTATTTTCCAACAATATTTCTCTTGATCAAGAGAATCATACATATGAATTAAAAGATAACCCTGATTTGCATTTTTCAAGTGTGACCGAATTTATCCATCAATTTTTTGAAAAGTTTGATCAAGTTGGTATTGCTCAGAAATTGATTAATACTCATCCAAAATATAGCGGTAGAACAGTTGATGAGGTTATTAAAGAGTGGGGTAAAGGGGCAACAAGAGGAACGATTGTTCACAATGAGTTAGAATCATTTATAAAAGAGGATATTACACCAAAACATGAAATGTCTATCGTAGGTGCAGCATGGATTAAGGAAAAGCAAAAAGATCCTGATAACACATTTTTTTCTGAAGTTATTATTTATTCTAAAGAATTAGGTATTGCTGGAACTATTGATGTGTTAGTATATAATAAAAAACAAGATACATATCATCTTGTAGACTGGAAAACAAATAAACGTATTGATAAAACATCCTATAAAAAGAAAGTAGGTATTTTAAATTCTACAGCACATATGCAGGATTGTAATTTTAATCATTACTCATTACAGCTTTCATTTTATAGGTATCTTTTAGAACGGTATTATGGTATCAATATTGGCAGTCAAACTCTCTTTCATTTAAAAGAAAACAGATATGAAATTTTTCCTGTAAATTATCGTGAAGAAGAATTGATAAATATGTTAAGAGAAAAAGAATTAATATGATAAATACATATCTACTTATTGCTTTATTAGCTGCGGTTGTAATATTGTTTTTTTATGTTCATAGAGAATTTAATTCAAGAAATCAGAATGAAAATAATATAGATGATAAATTTTCCGATATAGAAGAAAATTCAAACAAAAAATTTCAAGAGTTAAGTATGGAGCTAGTTAAAGCGCAAACAGCTCTTGAAACTACATATCAAGCGAGCCAGGAAGGTGTTTCCAAATCTTTAGACGAATTTAGATTAATATATAAGGGCAATCAATCGAGAGGTAGTTTTGGTGAATATACAGTAGAGCAATTGCTTAAACATATGGGTCTTTTAGAAAACGTTCATTGGAAAAAGCAGCAGACTTTTAAAAATGTTAGACCTGACTACACCTTTTACTATCCAGATAATAGATATTTTAATTTAGATTCAAAATGTCCTCAAAATCATTATGATAAGATGGTGAATGTTGAAGGAGATTTTGAGAAAAAAGCTGAGAAAAAAGCTTTTGAAAAGGATGTTAAAGAGCGTATTAAAGAAATGGAGAAAGAAGGTTATATAAATGTGGCAAATGGAGGTTTAGATTTTGTAGTAATGTTTATTCCCAATGAAGGGGTTTTAAATTTTGTAAGGAAAGAATTATTTGATGTATATCAAGATGCAATACAAAAAAAAGTACTTATCGTTGGTACTTCAGATCTTTTTGCTATGTTGCAAATGCTAAAACAATCCATTGATATTTTTAGTGTAAGTACAAAAATAAATGAATACCAAAGACATTTTGTAGACTTTAGAAATGAATATAAAAAATGGCGTGCTGTTATTGAAAAGCATGGGAATCAAATTGAAACTTTAAATAAAAGTTATAAAGAAATAGACATTACCCGACACAAGAAACTGAGTAAATCAATTGATCTTTTATTGCCGAGTGGCGATAAAGAAGAATAATTATTTCTTATAGTCCTATAAAATAGAAAAAATCTATCAGTGTAAATAAGAATAAATAACCCATTATTTCCCATAATACATTATTAATGCCCTTAATCTTCACTTCAATTCTATCCGTAGATTTTGTTTTTTTATATTTCAAAATATTTGGTAGCAATCGTGGTGTTGATTCATAATAGGCCCTATAAGACTCGTCATGGGTATCTAAAAGGACTTTTTCTTCGTTTAGTATGGTTGGAACATGAAAGAGAACAAAAACCAATAATATGGTGACTGATATGGGAACAGACTTAATTGCGAAAAACATTCCTAGGAATATCATCAAGCTAAAGAAATATAAAGGATTTCTCACCATCGAGTAAGGTCCTTCTTTAATCAATTTTTTTGTTTTAAATCCTTCTAGATAAAGCGACGCCCATATTCTTCCAAATCCTCCCAGTACAACAAGCGTATAACCTATATAGCTGAATAAGATAGCTGTATTAGGATCTATCTCTAAACTATAAGCAGAAAAATTGTTATCAAAAACGATTAATGTAATTATTAGTACAATAGATAATCTTAATACTACCACTCTTTTTTGTGCTATTTGCTTGATTAACATAACTTCTCGTTTCTCCTCTTCAATTATTATTTAATTGAAACACGCTTTTCTTGAATTAATGCACAGCCTGGAACATCATCTCCATTTTTTAATGCTTCTTTAATTTTAGTTTTATCAATTGAGTATATTTCTTTTGTTTCAAGAAAATCATCTGGAATATCTTTTTCGTTAGTGATAACAACTTTATGTGGATTATTCTGAATAGTGATAGTGATTTCAGAACTCTCTACTTTTTGAGTGTTAGTTTTTTCTAAATTATACCTCAAGTATTCTTTGAGGTGTTTTATTTTAGATTCAATTGATGTTCTTCTCTTATGTTGTCTGGATTCGACTTCTTTAATACCTTCAGCAGTATGTTCTAGATTTTTGATATATTTAGCCACATTAGTGGTTTTAAGTTTGAATTCACCCTCGAGAGACTCTAATGTATCTTTAACTGATTCATCGTCTAAATCAGTGAGACTTTCTAGAGCTTCTTTAAACTCATCTGCAAGTTCATATAGGCTAGGTAATGACATAGATTAATATATAAAAAAATACCCTGAAATAATCAGGGTATTTTTGAAAAGCAATTAAATAGATGATTGGAAAGATTTATATAGACTAGTTTAAATTTCTATAAGTTGTTTTCCAAAATTTTTACCTGTCAAAACATCTCTTAAAGCTTGAGGAGCATTTTCAAAACCTTTTGTAATAGTTTCTTTATAAAATAACTTTTCTTCTAAAATCAATTTAGATATTTCATGGGTTGCTTTTCCCCATTCGCTCATCCATTCTGTTACCACAAAGAATCTATGTTCGGGTGTAGGATCAAGCGCACCTAAAACATGAAAAGGTGTTTCCATTTTAGACATATCTTCGGCATTATATTGAGATATAAATCCACAAACTGGAACTCTTGCACCCTCATTCAGAAGAGGAGCAATTGCTCTGGTTACTGGTCCACCAACATTCTCAAAATAAATATCTATGCCTTTTTCGCAAGCATTTCTAAGATCTTCTTCTAAATTGCCTGCTTTATAGTCAATGCATTCATCAAATTTCAAAATATCTTTTACATAAGAACATTTTTCTGGACCACCGGCTATACCAACTACATAGCACCCATAAGACTTTGCTAATTGTCCAACAACGGTTCCGACAGCTCCTGATGCAGCTGAAACAACTACGGTTTCTCCAGATTTAGGCTTTCCAACTCTATTTAGACCAAAGTAAGCAGTCCTTCCAGGCATTCCTACTGTTCCTAAATAAGTAGATAACGGTATATCAGATTCAGGCACTTTATATAAAGCAAGATCAGTATCTTTTGCTTTTACATATGTTTGCCAACCTTTATGAGCACATACTTTATCACCAATCGCATATAAGCTAGA
>NZWP01000013.1 GCA_002701645.1 Fidelibacterota bacterium
CAATAGTTCTTTAACAACATTTTTATCGCTAATAAGATTTACCAAAGAAAGATATTTTACAGAAGACATCTTTTGTGCTAAAAACCAAGTAACAGAGGATAATTTATAACAGACCACCATCGGACACCCCAATATTGCAGTTTCAAGAGTAGCTGTACCCGAAGATACAATCGCCGCATCTGAAACAGATAGGATTTCGTAATGATTTTCTTTAGTAGTAATAACATTATCAGGAATATTATCAATTGCGACATTAGGAGCTTCGAGAAGCACAGGAACTATGTTGTGAGACGATTGTTTTTGTAAAAGATCTAATGTTTGTAAAAAAATTGGCCAATGTTTTTGAATTTCAGATTTTCTACTACCAGGCATAAGCGCAACGACCTTATCGTTTGATGAAATATTATATCTTTCATATAGAAGGTTTTTATCTGCTCGAATATTTTGTAATGCTATTAATGGGTTGCCAACATATGAAATTTCAATATTACGTTTTTTAAACCAATCTTTTTCTAGAGGGATAATACTAATGCGCTTATCGGTGTTTTGCTCCAAAATTTTTGCGCGTGAACTTCTCCAAGCCCAAACTTGCGGTAATATAAAATAGGAAATCTCTATACCCATTTTAGATATTTTTTTTGCCAACCTTAAGTTGAATCCGGGGTAATCAATTAAAATTACTTTTTCGGGTTGTGTTTTTTTAATAAAGGCCAACGTCTTATTAAAAATCATCTTAATTCTCGGGTAATGTTTTAATACTTCAATAAGACCAATGACGTTTAGATTTTTAATATGTTCAATAGGAGTTAACCCTTGTTTGATCATTTTTTCGCCCCCAATCCCATAAAACTCATAAGTTTCGTTAGATTGTTTTAAAGCTTTTATAAGCTGAGAACCGTGCAAATCTCCGGAATCTTCTCCAGCAATAAGTACTATTTTTTTATGAGCCATTTTTAATAATTTTTTTTTCAATTTCTAGAGCAATCTCTAAAGCCTGTAACCCTTGTTTTCCATCGACAATAGGGGTCTGTCGACTGTTTATAGAATCAATAAAATTATTTATTTCTTCTAAAAGTGCATCTTGTTTTTCTGGTGTTAGTTTATCATAAAATAAATTTTTAGATCCTGTAGCAGTATCAACAACTTTCTCTATACAGTTGTCAGAAAATGCAGAAGTCTTTTCAAGGCCATAGATTTCAATTTGTGGTATCATTAAATCTGTAATAGTATAAAGATTTTTTTCATATGTGCGGATTTTTCTAACATAGTTTTGAGCAATTCTGCTAGATTTTAAATTTGCGACGACGCCATTTTCAAACTCAATATGTGCGTGCGCAAGATCCACCGTATCGCTCATCATTGTAGCCCCGCTAGCATGAATATTTATAATAGTTGAATCTATCATTGATAAAATTAGATCAATATCATGTACCATTAAATCTAACACCACCGGTACTTCGGCACCCCTTGCTTGAAAAGGGGCCAATCTTTCTATTTCAATATAGTGTGGCGCTGAAACAATATGTTTAAGCTTATTAATGGTAGGATTAAATCTTTCAATATGACCCACTTGCACAATACATTTTTTAGACGCCGCCATTTGAATGATTTCATTGGCCTCTTGTGTAGTGCTCGTTATAGGTTTCTCAATAAAAATGTCTTTATTTTGTTGTAGACATTTCAGGGCAATTTGATAATGAAAGTTCGTGGGAGTAACAATGTGTAATCCATCTGATTTAGATATTAATTCATCAATATTTTCGAACGCTTTTACCGCAAATTCTGTTGCTACTTTTTCAGCATTGTCTTGGTCCACATCAAAAAACCCAACAAAATCAATGTTGGCATGCTTAGATAAATGATTAATATGAAATTTACCTAAATGTCCTGCACCTATAACACCAATCTTAATTTTTGTTTGCATCATTGTCCTTTAATAAAGTACGCAACATCGCCTTCTTGCATAATATAATCTCTACCAACATTTTTCACCAAGCCCAATGTTTTTAATTCTTTAATATTATCTTGATGTTTTATGGCATCATCAAAACTATATATTTCTGCTTTAATAAATTTTGTTGCAAAATCTGTATGAATTTCTGCAGCAGCATCTACCGCACAATCATTTTTCTTAATTGTCCAACCACGAACCTCCATTTCGCCGCATGTGAAAAATGTTTGAAGCCCAAGAGTGTTATATGCCTCTTTTATCAGAGCGCTCAGCCCAGTCTCTTTTAAGTTATAATCTTCTAAAATTATTTTTTTCTCTTCTTCGTCAAAATCTGCCATTTCTGCTTCTAACTTCCCGTTAATGGCGACAAAAGATGAATGATTATTTACCGCAACCTCTTTAGTCTTTGACAATTGATCGGTATCGGAAAAATGATCATCTATATTTGCCACATAGATCATTGGCTTATCGGTTAAGAGAAATAAATTTTTAATTACCTCGTCTTCTTTTGATTCTCTTTTAAATGATCTCGCAGCTAATCCTTCATTTAAATGAGATAAAAGACCCGTTAGAGCTGCTTCTGCTATTTTACCTTCCGGCTTATTAGCATTAAGAAGTTTTTGATTTTTTTCTAAAGACCTTTCTACGGTTTTCATATCAGCCAACACCAACTCAGTATTAATAATTTCTATATCATCTAATGGATCCAGGCGATTTTCAACATGTGTAATATTTTTGTCAGAAAAAAACCGAACAACCTGCACTACAACTTTTACAGATCGGATTTGTGACAAAAATTGATTGCCAAGACCTTCTCCTTGATGCGCATTTTTTACTAAGCCTGCAATATCAATAAACTCTATTGTATTATAGATAGTTTTTTCTGGTTTAAAAATTTTTGATAGTGCGCCAAGCCTTGCATCTGGAACTTCTACCACTCCAGTATTGGGTTCTATAGTACAGAAAGGATAGTTTTCTGCAGCAATATTATTTTTGCTCAGAGCATTAAACAGGGTTGATTTCCCTACGTTTGGTAATCCTACAAATCCACAATTTAACTTCATTGTGAGAATATAATACTTAATTGGATGAGTATTTATTAAATTGAATTTCTATGAGTAAACAATGGGCAATCATTTTAGGATGTTCTACGGGACACGGCGCTGCAACCGCTTTAGCACTAGCAAAAGAGGGGTACGGGATTATTGGATTTCATTTAGATCGAGGTCCCATAAAAAAAGAAGCAGAATCTCTTAAAGAAGAAATTCAAAAAATTAATGGGGGGCATGCACATTTCTGGAACGAAAATGCGGCAGATAAAGAAGTAATGTCGAAACATATAGAAGAAATTGTTTCAATTACAAAAAAACAACCCATTAAATTATTAATGCATTCCATTGCTTTTGGGAGCACTACAAATTTTTTTGAACCTATCCCAGTAAGACAACGACAAATGGATATGACCCAACATGTAATGGCACATTGCCTTATCTATTGGACTCAATTATTGCTCGAACATAGTCTTTTATCTAAAGGATCGAGAATTCTTGGCTTAACCAGCGAAGGTAGTTATAAAGCGATAGAGGGGTATGGCCCGGTAGGAGTAGCAAAAGCCTCTTTGGAGGCTGTTATTAGGCAAATAGGCTGGGAGCTTGGATCTAAAGGTATTACTGCAAATACTATACAGGCGGGTATTACCCCAACAAGGGCGTTAACAAAAATTTCCGATAATTGGAAAGAATGGGTAGAGAAAACAGTTGAAAGAAATCCTATGGGAAGAACTACCACCCCAGAAGATGTGGCAGGGTTAGTCAGTTTATTATTATCCGATAAAGCAGATTTTATTAATTGTTCTACTATTTTTTGTGACGGCGGCGAACATCGCTCTTTATAAGGCTTAATCCCTGCTTTATTAATCCCCAACCATTTACAATAAGCTGCATACCATTTGTTCCCTTAGTCACCTTGCGTTTTTTCACATCTTGCATCACTCTTTTTAAACCTGATATCAAGATATACCACCTATACCTGTTATATTCAGTTGGTCTAAACCAAAATCTTTAATTAAGCTCCCCCAAATTAATTTTGGACCCATGTTAAAAATTTGTTCTGTGTTATTATAAACCAACCAATCACCTCTTTTTATTTCGTCTTGTAACTGGTCTGTATCCCATGCTGCATGCCCAAAAATTAATTTTGTATTTTTTGGGTCTGTATCGTCGAATAAAATCTTTTGTATTAAATCAAGATCATTAGAAAGCTTAATTTTCTCTGATATATCAAATAAAATGTTTGAATTTTCTTTTTCGCTTAATACGCAAGCTTCATGTAGCATAACAGGCCCCCCAAAATAAATTTTTTCGGACTCAGAAATAAGATCTTTAAAAAATTTATTTTTTAATCCAGCGCCTACAACTTTCATTTGACTGATAGGTTTGTTAATAATTAAACCCAACACCCCTTCATCGCTATCTTCACATATAAGAATAACGCTTTCTGCAAAGTATGGATCTGCCATATTTGGCATTGCGACCAATAGTTTATTTTTTAAGCTATTCATTTTATTTATACATAAACCTAAATCTTTTTTTGAATCATTTCTATAGTTAAGTAAGTTATATGTTAAGTTTTTTTTGAAAGAAAATGAAAAAATGAAAAATAAATTATTAATCAGAGGGGCGAGACAACACAATCTTAAAAATATCGACGTTGATATAGAAAAAAATAAGCTAGTTGTTATTACCGGCCCATCTGGTTCAGGCAAGTCTTCGCTGGCGTTTGACACAATATACGCAGAAGGTCAAAGACGATATGTTGAATCGCTTTCAGCTTATGCACGACAATTTTTAGATTTAATGGAAAAACCAGACGTTGATACAATTGAGGGTTTGTCTCCAGCTATATCGATTGAACAAAAAACTGGTTCGCGCAATCCAAGGTCTACCGTTGGAACAATTACAGAAATACATGATTATTTAAGGTTGCTATATGCTAGCATTGGTAAGCCACATTGCTGGGAATGTAATCGAGCAATTAATAGACAAACACCAGAACAAATAGTAGATCAAATTTTAAAATTACATCTTGATGATAAAGCATATATTTTATCTCCTGTTGTCCAAGGACGTAAGGGCGAGCATAAGAATATTATCGACGACATTAAAAAGAAGGGTTTTTTAAGAGCAAGAATCGATAAAAAAATTATTTCTTTGAGAAAGCCTGATTCTTTAGAAAAAAATAAAAACCACGACATAGACGTTTTAATTGATAGAGTAGTTATCAATAAAGATGTAAAATCACGTTTATTGGAGTCTGTAGAATTGGCACTAAAGATGGGTGGGGGTATTTGCATTATAAGTATTAATGGCAAGAAAGACTTTATGTTTAGCGAGCATTTTGCTTGTGCATACCACCCTTATATAATGTTGTCCGATTTAAAGCCTAGAATGTTTTCATTTAACTCACCATATGGGGCATGTCAACAATGTGATGGTCTCGGTTATATTACAGAAATTGATCCGACCCTAGTTATACCAGATAATAAAAAATCACTTCTTCAAGAAGCAATTCGTCCCATAGGAAGTCAGCCAAAAGGTTTCCATGGTAATAAATTAAGAGCTTTAGCTAGAGAGCACCCACTTTCTTTTTCTAAGCCATGGAATCGGTTAAGCAAAGAAGTCAGAACTATTATTTTATACGGGCTAAAAGGACATAACCTAGATATCAATTTTAAAAATAAAAAATGGTCTGGCACCTATACCGGTGAATGGGAGGGCGTAATCCCAGAACTACAAAGGCGTTATAAACAAACTCAATCTTATGGTATACGTCGTTGGATTGAAAGTTTTATGAGCACAAGAAAATGTGATGCTTGCGTAGGTAAAAGATTAAAAAAATCTTCGATGCACGTTAAAATAGATACCAAAAATATTGGGGACCTCTGTTCTAAAAATATAGAAGATGCGTTACAATTTTTTGAAAATTTTCAAATATCTAAAAGCGACCATGAGATTGCAGACGGCATTTTAAAAGAAGTAAAAAAGCGATTAAATTTTTTAATTAATGTTGGTCTTAGCTATTTAACATTAGATAGAGCCTCACGCACTTTATCTGGTGGAGAAGCTCAAAGAATTAGGCTTGCTTCTCAAGTAGGCTCTCAACTTACTGGCGTATTATATGTATTAGACGAACCATCAATAGGTCTTCATCCTAGAGATAACAATCGATTAATTCAGACATTGCAATCATTAAAAGATATTGGGAATACGGTCATTGTAGTAGAGCATGATTTAAACACCATTGAATCTGCAGATCAAATTATTGATATGGGCCCTAAGGCTGGAGCTAATGGCGGAGAAGTTGTTTTTTCGGGTACATTAAAACAAATTTTATCTAATAAAAAAACACTCACAGGGGAGTATTTATCTGGTAAAAAATATATTCCCTTGCCTGACTATAGAACAGTAACATTTGATCATTTTACGATTCAAGGAGCTCAAGGGAATAACTTAAAAAATATTGATGTGAGTTTTCCGTATGATAGGCTTATAGCGGTGACAGGGGTGTCTGGAAGCGGCAAAAGCTCTCTTATTAATCAAACGCTTTATCCAGCTTTATCTAACCTGGTGAACTTAGGAGTAAAAGATATGTTACCTTTTACAAATTTATTGAGAGCTGACAGAGTAGAAAGGGTGATTAACGTAGATCAGAAACCCATCGGAAAAACTCCACGATCAAACCCAGCAACTTATACAGGAATTTTTACTCATATAAGAGACTTATTTGCACAAATAAGAGAGGCAAAATTGAGAGGGTATAAGTTAGGTAGATTTTCATTTAATGTTAAAGGCGGAAGATGTGAAAAGTGCCAAGGAGCAGGGATTATTAAAATTGAAATGAATTTTTTACCAGACGTGTATGTTAATTGTGAAGACTGTAATGGTAAGAGATATAATATCGAAACATTACAGATTGAATATAAAGGCTTAAATATAGCTGACGTATTAGCACTTTCCGTAGATGAAGCTCGAATTTTCTTTAAAAACATATTTTCTATTAAAAAACGCCTTGATACGTTGCATGATGTGGGATTAGGATATATTAAGCTCGGCCAACAAGCAACAACTTTATCTGGAGGAGAAGCACAGCGTATCAAATTGTCTACAGAGCTTTCAAAAAATAATACAAAAAATACGGTTTATTTTTTAGATGAACCAACTACGGGGTTGCACGTAGATGATATTCAAATGCTAATGTCTGTATTGCAAAAACTAGTTAATGAAGGCAATACAGTAATAGTTATTGAACATAACTTAGATGTTGTTAAGTGTGCAGACTGGATTATTGATCTAGGCCCAGAGGGCGGAGAAGGCGGCGGTGAGTTAGTAGCTGAAGGTACGGTACTAGAAATTGCAAAAAATAAAAAATCCACCACAGGACAATTTTTAAAAAAAGTATTAAAATAAATTTTTGGATAACCATGTTTCTCTAATTATCTTAGTGTATAGTGAATAGTGAAGAAAAAATAGTTATTTCGTCGAACGAAGAACGAAATTTTGACAAACAGATTAGACCAAACGTATTTGATGAATTTGTGGGGCAAGAAGCCCTAGTACATTCTTTAAAAACTTACATATTAGCAGCAAAAGAACGAGAAGAAGCTTTAGATCATATTTTATTATATGGCCCCCCAGGTTTAGGAAAAACTACCTTGTCTAATATTATTGCAACAGAATTAGGGCAAGGGTTTTATGGGTCTTCGGGCCCCGTAATTTCAATCCCAGGAGATTTATCTGGCCTGTTAACAAACCTACAAAGTTGCGACGTCTTATTTATCGATGAAATTCATAGAATGAATACATCAGTTGAAGAGTATTTATATTCTGCTATGGAAGATTATAAAATTGATATTTTAATTGATTCAGGCCCCAATGCTAGGACAGTAAGAATAGATTTGGAGCCATTTACTTTGGTTGGTGCAACGACAAGACTGGGAAACATTTCTACGCCCATGAGAGATAGATTTGGAGCTATTTTTCGCGTTGATTTTTATAACACAGATGACTTGTTTACAATTTTAGAACGAACAGCGGGAATCTTAGGTGTTAAGGTAGACGAAGATGCGCTGTATGAAATTGCTCTCAGGTCACGCGGAACACCAAGAATTGCCAATAGAGTATTAAAGAGAGTACGAGACTTTGCACAAGTTAAAAAAATTAAAACGATTGATATAGACACTGCCAAGAATTCATTGGAGAGTATAGGTATTGATAAAAATGGCCTTGAAGAAATGGATAGAAAAATATTAAAAAATCTCATTCTGAATTTTAACGGAGGTCCTACGGGAGGAAAATCTTTAGCGATATCTGTGAATGAAGACGTACAAACCGTTGAAGATGTATATGAACCTTACTTAATAAAAGAGGGTTTCATTGAAAGGACATCAAGAGGGCGCAAAGCAACAGATAAAGCATATAAGTTATTTGGTATTTCAAAACAAAAATAAATAGGAGAATTAATTTAATGATCGAAAAAAAGAAAAAATATAAACTAACAGATTTCCGCTACCAACTTCCTAAAAAGTTTATTGCACAAAAACCAAAACTAAAAAGAGATAGTGCAAAAATGATGGTTCTAAATCGAGAAGATCAATCTATTAAGCATAGTAAGTTTTCAAAAATTATAGATTATTTCCAAAAAAATGATCTATTAATTATGAACAATACTAAGGTATTCCCAGCAAAGTTATATGCTACCAAAGATAGGACCGATGCAAAGGTTGAAATTTTCTTGCTTAGAGAGTTGGGGGATAGGCTTTGGGAAGTATTAGTCAAACCAGCAAGAAAGGTAAGAATTGGGAATAAGTTAATTTTATCTAAAGATTTATTTTGTGATGTGATTGATAACACAGTGTCGGGTGGTAGGGTAGTAAGATTTGAATTTGGCGATCAAAATTTTGATGATATTTTAAATAAAATTGGTCATCCACCTTTACCGCCATACATTACAAGACCTACTACTAAGCAAGACACCAAAAGATATCAAACGGTATATGCAGAAAAAAGAGGCGCAGTTGCAGCTCCGATTGCTGGGCTACATTTTACGCCCGAGCTAATAACAGCTCTTAAAAAGAAAGGAGTAAGAATTTATAATATTACACTTCATATAGGGCTTGGTACTTTTAAGCCCGTGCAAGTAGAAGATTTAAATAGACATCATATGGATTCTGAATACTTTGAAGTTAGCCCGGAAACTGCTTTAGCAATTAATGAAGCTAAAAGAAAAAGAAGAAGAATTTTTGCAGTAGGAACATCTACAGTTAGAGCTTTAGAGACTGTTAATGTTTCAGGTTTTCAAATTTCACCTAAAAAGGGTTGGACTAATAAGTTTATTCACCCACCGCATGAGTTTAAAATTGTAGATGGGTTAATTACTAGTTTTCATCAACCAGAAAGCACCCTATTAATGCTTACTTCTGCATTTGCAGGTTATAATTTTGTTAAAAAATCATACAGGGAAGCCAAAAAGAAAAATTATAGGTTTTTGAGTTATGGTGACGCGATGCTTATTGTGTAATATACGATGAATATTGGAGTAATAGTTGCTGGTGGAACAGGAGAAAGATTCGGTGGTCATAAACAAATCACGGTTTTAAATAATAAACCAATATATCAATATAGTCTCGACGTTTTTAATGATTCTGATCTAATAGATAGTATCTATTTAGTTTTCCCAAAAGATTTATTAGTAGAAATTAAAAACGATTTATCTACATATAATTCTAGTAAACCTGTCATATTATGTCAGGGTGGAGAAACAAGATCGGAATCTGTCTATAATGCTATCAAACAATTAGACAGTAATACAAAAATAGTTATTATACATGATGCAGTGCGGCCATTAATTAAAAATGAACATATTAAAGATTTGGCTATAGCTTGTCAAAAAAATGATGGAGCCATATTAGCGCATCCAGTTTCTGATACACTAAAAAAAAGTAATGACAATATTGTAGATTTCACAATAGATAGAAATAATCTTTGGTTGGCCGAAACCCCTCAAGCGTTTAATCTTAACCTCCTAAGCTCTTGTTATGATAATATAGAGACAAACGATCGAAAAGCGTTTACAGACGAGGCAAGTTTAATGGAGCACTTTGGACATAAAATCCAAGTGGTTCATAATAGATCTGAAAATATTAAAATTACCAAAAAAGAAGATTTAGAGCTTATTAAAGGTAGATTATATAATCAAAATAAGATGGGCATAGGAGTTGATTTTCATTCTCTTGTTCAAGGAAAATATTTAATTGTAGGTGGACATAAAATTAATTGTGAATTTGCCTCAGATGCTCATTCAGATGGAGACGTTTTAACGCATGCAGTCACAGATGCTTTATTAGGAGCGCTAAATTTAGGAGATATAGGAGAACATTTTCCAAACACTCCCGAATATTTAAACATTTCTAGCATTGAGCTATTACAAAAAATTATCAAGAAAATACCAAAAGATACAAAAATAGCAATGGTTGACATTTCAATTGTTCTTAATGCCCCAAAAATTTCTCCCCATAAAAAGGCTATTAAAACATCTCTTTCAGAAGCGCTAGGGGTTAATGAAGATATTATTTCAATCAAAGCAACCACTACAAATGGGTTAAGATTCTTAGATATGTCAAACGGCTGGGGATGTGAGGCAATTGTAACGCTCAGTCATGCAAATTAATTCTTATGCTAAAATCAATCTCGGGTTGCATGTTCTTAATGAGAGAGCAGATGGTTTTCATAATATTACTACTATTTTTCAAGAGCTTAATTTTTGCGATCAAATAACAATTGAAGAATCCCAAAAAATGAGCTTTGACACGAATGTTGATTGGGTAGATCGAAACAATAACACCTGCGTAAAAGCAATAAAAATTTTACAAAACCATTATTCTGATTTACCTAATTTTAAAATTTTTTTACAAAAGAATATTCCTACAAATGCCGGTCTAGGAGGAGGGTCTAGTAATGGTACAGCTACCCTAAAGGCAATTAACCAATTATGCGAGTTAAATATCCAAGAAAAAGAAATGAAACAATTTGCAGAAAAAATTAGTGCAGACTCAACATTTTTTGTCAATGGCGGACTGCAAGGCGGGGAACAAAAAGGAGAAAAGCTATACCCAATCAAAGATAGTACAATTGACACCCAGATTTTACTCGTAATGCCCAGTATAAGAGTACAGACTTCCGATGCTTTTATGTTTATAAAAAAGTATTTGGTAAAAGGAAAAACGGACGTTAAGTTGTCGCAAATGTTGGAAGAGCTTAAAGTTAATAAATTAAGCTCCGAGTTATTTTACAATGATTTTGAGATGTATGTTTTTAAGACACATCCAGAAATTGGCAAAATCAAATTAGAGATTTTGGATTTAGGTGCAAAATACGCCAGTTTGTCGGGTAGTGGTTCGACTGTGTTTGGAATATTCTCAGACAAACAAACAGCGCAAAAAGCGCAGTCTTTTTTCAGTCCCCATTATTCTACAATTATAGCGAATCCAAAAATTTAATTTGGGGGGTCGTCTAATTGGCAGGACACCTGGTTTTGGTCCAGGCAGTCGGGGTTCGAGTCCCTGCTCCCCAACAAATAAAAAATTATGGGACAATATATACAAAAACTATTTTCCGGTACAAGCAACCGCGAGCTAACTGCTAAAATTGCAGAGCAAGCCAACTTACCTGTTGGCGACCTTGTAATTGAACGATTTAGTGACGGTGAAATATGGGTGAAGTATAATGAAAATTTACGCGGTAATGATGTTTATATCGTACAAAGCACTAATGCACCAGGAGATAATATTATTGAGCTAGCATTATTAATTGATGCAGCCAAACGTGCAAGTGCAGAAAAAATCAATGTAGTTATTCCATATTTTGGATATTCCAGACAAGATAGAAAAGATAAACCAAGAGTTCCTATCTCTGCCAAAGTGATGATGGATATTTTCACACAAGCTGGTGCAGATAGAATTATTACTATGGATCTTCACTCGACACAAATACAAGGTTTTACTAGCATTCCAGTTGACAATTTATATGGGAGCTTAGTTTTGATGGATACACTACAAATATTTTTTGATAAAATTAAAAATGATCACAAATGTGTAGTTTTATCCCCTGATATTGGTTCAAATAAATTGAGTCAAGCTTATGCTAAGAAACTGGGCATTGGTTTTGCATTAATAGATAAACGAAGAAACGCACACAACCAATCTGAGGTCGCACACCTAGTGGGGAATCTAGACGATAGGCATGTTTTAATTATTGATGACATGATTGATACTGCAGGCACTATTTTTAATGCTGCTACAGTAGCTAAAGAAAAAGGGGCATTATCAGTGACAGTAGCTGCTACGCATGGAGTTTTATCGGGTGAATCAATAAAAAAACTATCCCATAAAAATATTGATAAAGTATTTTTATCTGATACGGTACATATACCAGAGAATAAAAAATTTGAAAAGCTAACAATTGTTTCTTCAGCAAAAATATTTGCAGATACAATTAGTAGAATTCATAAAGGTGAATCAGTAAGTCAACTATTTGGGGAAGTAACATGAGCAAATTTGAAAAATTAGAAGTAGATATTCGTAAAGAACAAGGTACATCGGCAGCTAGAAGAACTAGATTGCGCGACAGGGTGCCAGCTATTTTATACCACTCTGGGATAGAAGCAACTCCATTATCGATGGATAAAAAAAGTCTATATAAAGCATTAAGAACAGGACAAATGATTTTTGAAGTTATTGTAGATAAAAAATCACAATTTGTGTTATTAAAAGAAGTTCAGTATCATCCAGTAACAGATGAAGTGATACATGTTGATTTTCAAAAAGTAAAAGAAGATGAAAAACTCTCATTAGAGGTTGCTATAAGAAGCGTCGGAGAATCTCAGGGCGTAAAATTAGGCGGTATATTAGTACAACTACTTAACTCAGTTACAATTAAATGTAAGCCTTCTGAAATTCCAGAGTTCTTAGAAATTGATGTAGCAGAGATGGAGATGAATACTAATCTGTCTGTAAAAGATATTATACTCCCTAAAGATGTAGAAATGATTACACCAGAAGATATTGCAGTCATGTCTGTTCAAGAACCTAAAGAAGAGCAGGAAGAAGAAGTGTCTGCTGAAATGGATGAAGAAGGAGCAGAAGATTCAGAGGATTCAGATACGACTGAAGGTGGGGAATCTTCAGAAAAAGCAGAAGATAGTGCTCCAGAATCAGGTGATAAATCAGATGGAGACAATCAATAATGATAATTTTTGTTGGGCTAGGTAATAGTGAATCAAAATATCTTTCTACTAAGCATAATGTAGGTTTTTGGGTGATGGATAAATTTGCAGAATCCCATGATATGGATTTCAAACCAGGCAAGGGTAACTATATTTTTGCAAAAAAAGGTAGTGAATTCTTACTGGTTAAACCGACTACTGGTATGAACAATAGTGGCTCTATAATTCGCGAAGTACTAAATTTTTATAAAGCTGAGATAAAAAATCTTGTCGTAGTTTTTGATGATGTAGATTTACCGTTAGGTGAAATTCGAATTAAAACAGATGGCGGCGATGGCTGTCACAACGGTATGAAATCAATTCTTCAAGCCCTTTCAACTGATCAAATTACCAGATTAAAAATTGGTATTGCTGCTTCAGACTATAGAAGGCCTTCAGAAAAATATGTACTAAAACCATTTAATAAAAAATTTCATCCCTTAGTAGAAGAAGTGCTAGTTACAGCAAATGAGGCTATGCTTTCAATACTCAATAAAGGAACCAATGAAACAATGAATAATTTTAATAAACAAAATATAGGAGTAGCATAGTGGAAAATCTATTTTACTTAATACCAGTATCTGGTGTTTTAGCAATTTTATTTGGGCTTATGAAAAGCAACTGGATTAATAAACAAAATCCAGGTAACGAAAAAATGCAAGAAATTGGTCTTGCAATTCGTGAAGGTGCAACCGCATTTATTGTTAGAGAGTATAAAGTTCTAGCAGTGTTTGTTGTAATAGTAGCCGGATTATTGTACTTGGTAAATATGGCTAGCGATACGACGGAAGTAGCGTTTTCTTTTGTTGTGGGAGCAGCTTGTAGTGCTTTAGCTGGAGCTTTAGGAATGCGTGTAGCAACCTTAGCAAATCACAGAACAACAGAAGCAGCGAGAACAAGCTTAAGCTCAGCGCTAAATGTTGCATTCAATGGTGGAGTAGTGATGGGAATGAATGTAGTAGGTCTAGGAATTCTAGGGCTATCATTATTATTCTATATCTATAGTGACGGCTTAATGAGTACAGACTTAAGCAATGTAATGACGAAAGTTTCTGGTTTTGCAATGGGAGCATCATCAATTGCTTTGTTTGCAAGAGTAGGCGGAGGAATTTATACAAAAGCTGCAGATGTTGGAGCAGATTTAGTTGGTAAGGTAGAAGCCGGAATACCGGAAGATGACCCTAGAAATCCTGCAACTATTGCAGATAACGTTGGTGATAACGTTGGTGATGTTGCTGGAATGGGAGCAGACTTATTTGAATCTTATGTCGGATCTATGATTGGTGCAATGGTGTTAGCCGCTGCCGCAGGTTCTACAGAGTTAGTATTTTTACCTTTATTTTTAGCAGCAGCAGGAATTGGTGTATCTATCTTAGGTACATTTTTTGTAAAGACAAAAGAAGGCGGAAATCCACAAACTGCACTTAATATCGGAGTTTTTGGTTCGGGAGCTGCAATGTCAGTGGTGAGTTATTTTCTTATTAAGGAATTTGTGACTGAATCAGTAAACTTAGGAATAGATCATACTGCAGTGGGTTCAATTCATTTATTTGCTGCAACCATAGTAGGTCTTGTATCTGGTATAGCAATTGGTTTATTAACAGAATATTATACCTCAGATCATCAAAGGCCTTCAAGAGCAATAGCGGAAGCCAGTGAAACAGGAGCAGCCACAAATATTATTTCTGGCTTAGCAAATGGTATGTTTTCAACAGCATTACCAGTGCTTGTAATTGCAGGAGCAATTATGGGATCTTATCATTTTGCAAGTCTTTATGGTATTGCTTTAGCTGCGCTAGGAATGTTATCCACAATTGGAATTCAATTAGCAGTTGATGCATATGGTCCGATTGCAGACAATGCTGGTGGTATTGCTGAAATGGCTGAACTACCAAAAGAAGTGAGAGAAAGAACAGATAAATTAGATGCAGTAGGAAATACTACAGCAGCTATTGGTAAAGGGTTTGCAATTGGTTCTGCCGCTCTTACCTCATTAGCTCTTTTTGCAGCATTTAGAGAGACTGTTGGAGGGTTGGTGTTAGATATTAGCGACCCAACTATTATGGCTGGTTTGTTTATAGGAGCCTCTCTTCCTTTTGTATTTTCGGCACTTGCGATGCAAGCGGTTGGAGATGCTGCTTTCGAAATGATTGAAGAAGTAAGAAGACAATTTAGAGAAATCAAAGGTCTTCTAGATGGTAAGCCTGGCGTAAAAGCTGACTATGCAAAATGTGTAGATATAGCAACAACAGCTGCTATCAATAAAATGGTTCTCCCTGGAGCGCTAGCAATTTGTACCCCTATCTTTTTTGGGCTAGTATTAGGACAAAAAGAAATGTTAGGTGGCATATTAGCTGGAGTAACAGTGACAGGAGTTCTATTAGCTATCTTTATGTCTAACGCTGGAGGTTCATGGGACAATGCAAAGAAATACATTGAATCTGGTGCACATGGCGGGAAAGGAAGCACAGCACATAAGGCTGCTGTTGTAGGCGATACTGTAGGAGATCCATTCAAGGATACTGCAGGGCCATCTTTAAATATTTTAATTAAGCTGATATCGGTTGTATCATTAGTGATCGCACCGCTTATCTAACGGAGAAAGTATATGAATTATTATGAAATATTATATGTTGTAAACCCGAACCATGGTAAAGATAAAATATCTGAAATTATTGGTGAGGTAAGCAGTCATATTGAATCTAAAAAACATGCAGTAGTTGATCACAATTTTTGGGAGAAAAAACAATTAGCATATCCTGTAAATAAGCAGAAATATGGTAATTATGTTTTACTTAATGCTGAGTTTAAAAATTCAGATTTTGTGAATGACTTCAAGATGTTTCTTAATCTGCACGCAGAAGTGTTAAAGTATATGATTATTAAACTTGATGGGAAGCCTATAGCTCCAGCGGAAGATGCTCCTAGCGAAGTAGAAGATAAAAAAGAAAAGGAGAGTTAAATGTTATCTAGTAGAAAAAAATCTTGTTATTTTAAAAGAAATAACATTCATGAAATTGATTATAAAGATACTAAACTTTTAAATAGGTTTATTAACGACCAAGGTAAAATTACTCCAAGAAGAGTAACTGGTACCAGTAGTAAGATGCACAGAAAACTAGTAACAGCAATTAAGAGAGCAAGAAATATTGCATTGCTTCCGTTTGCGGCTATTGATAGGGACTAACTAATGAAATTAATACTTACAAAAGATGTAGAGAATGTTGGGAATGAAGGTGATATAGTAGATGTAAAGCCTGGTTTTGGAAGAAATTTTCTTATTCCACAAAAATTAGCAATTATTTTTTCTAAATCTCAATTAAAACACGTAGAAGAAAAACGTAGCCAAGAAGATCGTAAAATTGAAAGACAAAAAGATGTATTGGTAGATTTACTAGATAAGGTTGCTGATTTGGACATGACAGTAAAAATGAAATCCGAAGATGGTGAGAAACTTTTTGGTTCAGTTACAAAATTAGATATTGAAAAACTTTTACTAGAAAAGGATATTGTGTTTGATAAAAAATATATTGATTTATCTTCACCCATTAAAACCTTAGGCGAGCATAAGGTTTACGTAAAATTTAGTAATGATATTTCAGGTAGTTTTAAGCTTACTATTGAAAAAGAAGATTAATTTCTTGTCACTTTAATAATTGTTTTTATGTTGTTGCATTCCTTGCAAAAAAATGACATATCTTTAAAATCAGATACTTCATCTTTACAACCTGCTTTATTGCTAGCACAGCTATAAGTATATGATTGTGGCGTAACAGGTTCATTCCCTACGGTATTAGTACTTTTTCTTAACCAGTTACGAAAAAATGCCCTATAATCTTTTTTTCTTTTATTTGTGGCTTTGAGCCAGTCTAACATTTTAGCTAACTCAAATTCTATATCAATAGTAGGAAATTTTTGAGACCATATTTTAATTTCTGCTTCGATTTGTGCAATCTGTTCTTTTTTTGATGGTAATTTTCTTTTAGCAATTGGAGCAATTTCTTCAAGTCGTATCTCAATTTTAACTATTCTTTCTAAAATATCATTTAAGGTTGTTTTTTTATTTGCCATTTTCTTAATTTAGTAGGGATTAATGTGATACAAAACTATTAAAAAGGGTATCAATAATGAAAATTACAGCAGAATATATTTGGATGGATGGGCATGAACCAACACAAAAACTCCGTTCAAAAACAAAAATATTAAACAAAAAAATAGAATCAGTATCAGAATTACCAGAGTGGGGGTTTGATGGTTCTAGTACCAATCAAGCAGAAGGTAATTTTAGCGACTGCCTATTAAAGCCAATATGGCTATGCAAAGATCCAATTCGCGGTGAAGACAATATTCTTGTCATGTGCGAAGTAATGAATTCCGATGGATCGGTGCACGCTTCAAATACTAGAGCACATTTAAGAGAATTAGCAGAAAAATTTGCAAAAGAAAATGTCTGGTTTGGCATAGAACAAGAATATACATTTTTTGAGGGGCGTAATCCACTTGGTTGGCCTGAAGGCGGTTATCCAGCACCACAAGGACCTTTTTATTGTGGAGTAGGTGCCGATGAGGTCTTTGGGCGTGAAATTGTTGAAGATCATTTGGACATATGTCTTGAGGCTGGACTAGAAGTATCTGGTATTAACGCTGAAGTAATGCCAGGTCAATGGGAGTATCAAATTGGACCACTGGGACCGCTAGAAGTGGCAGACCAAATGTGGGTATCAAGATGGTTACTTTATAGGGTATCTGAAGATTACGGAGTAAGCGCAACATTACACCCAAAACCTGTGAAGGGCGACTGGAATGGGGCCGGAGCACATATCAATTTTAGCACACAATCAATGCGCAAAAAAGGCGGCATGAAGGTTATTGAAGATGCTTGTGAAAAACTTAGCAAGAAACACGATGAGCATATTGCCGTATATGGCGCGCATAATGACCAAAGATTAACAGGCAAACACGAAACATGTAGTATAAGCCAATTTCGTTATGGTGTAAGCGATCGTGGTGCATCTATTAGAATACCAATGCAAACTGCCAATGATGGGTTTGGGTATCTTGAAGATCGACGACCGTCTGCTAACATGGATCCATATCAAGCTTGCGCGATACTGATTGAAACTACTTGTAGTTAATGATAAGAGAGGTGTAGTCCATGCTCTCAACACAACTGCTTTCTTGGTATTCAGAAAATAAAAGATCTCTCCCTTGGAGGCTCACTAAAGATCCATATAAAATCTGGATTTCAGAAATCATGTTACAACAAACCCAAGTAGCTACTGTTATTCCTTATTATACAAAATGGATGAATAGTTTCCCCGATATTCAAACATTAGCACATGCCGACTATGATCACCTATTAAAACATTGGGAAGGATTAGGCTATTATTCTCGATGTAAAAATATACACTTAACAGCAAAAGCCTTAGACAAGGATTTTCCAGATACATTTAACGAGTTAATTAAACTCCCAGGAATTGGTGAATATACCGCAAAAACTATTTTAGCTATTGCATACAATCAAACTGAAGTAGGGATAGACACTAATTTAGAGCGCATTGGTTTTAGATTGTTGGGGCTAAAAAAGAAATCAAAGTTTAATAATAATAGAGTAAAAAAATTTCTTGAGGGCAAACAAGATAAAGCACATCCAGGAGATTTTAATCAAGCTTTAATGGACTTAGGAAGCAATTTTTGTCAGGCAAAAGTAGTGAATTGCGATGCTTGCCCTATTACCGTTCATTGCAAAGCTGCCTTAACAGATAACCCATTACAATATCCAGAAGTAAAAAAGAATAAACCTATTCCAGAAATTCAAGTAGCCGTTTGTTTTATTATTTATCAACATAAATTACTCCTGATTCAGCGCCCAGAAAAGAAGATGCTTGCAGGACTGTGGGAATTCCCCGGGGGTAAGATTGAATCTGGGGAATTAAAAGAAAATGCTGTGATACGAGAAATTAAAGAAGAAACTAATTTATCACTTAAGAATGTAGAATATGTTGGAGAAATAAAACATCAATACAGTCATTTTAAAGTGGTTGTATCATTATTTTCTAATACAGTTGATGATATTAGCTCTCTTAAAATTAAAGAAAATTATATATGGACTACTATGAAGGGGTTAGATAAGTTTGCTTTGCCGAAAGCAAATTATAAAATGTTAGAACTCTTAAACAAAGACATATAATTATGATCAATGTATTCAATAAGATTCTGTCCCGTTTTATTATCTTACTCTTTTTCCCTTTTTTTTCATTGCTACTAATCTTTGTAATTTTATCTAGTTACATAACACATCCTAAAAATACTTACCCATTATTGGTCCCATTAGGAGCTAGGCTGACTATGATGAGTGGGTTACAATTTTTTACTGTTAAGGGTAAAGTTCCACCTAAAAAAAATGGACCATATTTGTTTATGTTTAATCACGAATCAATGTTTGATGTGTTGATGCTTGCCGGAGCCATTCCATATTACATTAACGCGATTGGATGGGAAGGGGTATTTAAAATTCCATTGTTTGGATATATGGCCAAGCGATATGGTGCATATTCTATTACACATGACAACACCGATAAAGCCAAAGAAACACTAAAAGCTGCAGAGAAAATATTATTAGTTGATAAAAATTCAATGGTTTTATCTCCAGAAGGACAACGTACCATTACAGGTGAAATGGGAGAATTCAAAAAAGGCGGTTTTCATTTTGCTAAAGCCACTAAAGTTACGATAGTTCCTATCGGGTTAATTGGCGCTTACCGAGCAAACAAAAGAACGAGCTGGACGATTAATCCAGGTAGATTAACATTGGCATTCGGAAATCCAATTACTGCTGATCAGTATGCAGATTTATCGGTGGAGCAGTTAAGGGATTTGACAAAAGACAAAATTTCGAAACTTATAAAGCCTTAATTTAAATATTTAATCTTTGGATGCATTAATCCAACAATCCCAGTGGCACCCGCCAGTATTCCAAAAATTAAGAAGATTGTTTTAATATCAAAAAAGTCTGCCATCACCCCAATGATTCCACTAGATACTGCTGCCATACTAACAATAGAGATAGAAATAATAGCAAAAATTCTTCCTAAAAGTTTTTCTGGGATATGTTTTTGCATAATAGATACACGAGAAATAATTAAGAAGGGTACCCCAATCCCATGTATGACTGATAAGAAATTAAGTTGGTTTATATTTTCTACAAAATAGTATAAACAAAAGCTAGCACCATCAATAAATAAGCCTAATAAAAATAACAAGCCATGCGTAACTCGATTGCCGATTCCGTATACCATGGTAGTGCCTAACAACATTCCCAATCCAATAAATGCTTCCACTAAAGCAAAATCAGATGCGCTACCGCCTAAGTGCAGTTTTACCAATATAGGAACTCCTATTATTGCAGGACCCATTACAAATAAATTGCTTAGTAATGTTAAGATAATAATAAAGCGAAACGTGGCCCTATCTTTTAGATATTGTAACCCTTCTTTAGTTTTTTGAATTATTTTTTTAGTATTAATTGGTTCTTTTTCTACAGTATCTTTTGGAGCCACAGCAGTTAGCGCAGCTGCGCAAAAATAGAAAAAAACACAAAAATAGAATAAATTTTCTACCGGATAAATGGTGAGTAATTGCGCTGCTATAATTGGTCCAATTAGTACAGCAGTTTGCCAAGAAATATTTACAATAGAATTAGCTTTTAACAGATTTTCTTTTTTAATCTGTGTTGGTAAATAAGCATTAAACGCTGGGACCATAGGCAATGCAAATCCGTTATGAAAAAAAGCTAACAACATAAGGAGCCATACAGATGCAATGTTATAAAAAAATAATAAAGGTATACATAATAGAACTAATCCTTGCATGATGGTAGCAAGAGAAATCATTTTAGTTTTAGGAAAAAGATCTACAATTGCTCCAATAAATAAGCCACAAAGAATAGCAGGCAAGTACGTAGTCATCGCTACAAATCCTGTAATTTTTTCAGAATTGGTAATATCTAATATAAGCCATATAAATGCAACGTCATAAATAGACCGTCCAATAGAGTTAAATAAAGGGACGGTCCATAGAAATATATTTAATTTTTTTTGTTTGTGCATAGGTTGATTTTGAACATGAAACTACGTATAATTATAGATTCTAATAACAAAGAAAATTAAATAATATGACATATATAATTACAGATCCATGTATCGGTACTTGCGATACAGCTTGCATTGAAGTGTGCCCTGTAGACTGCATACATGGTCCGGATGATCCAGAAGGATCGGGTGAGGAGGCAAAAGCTGCTGATTTTGATGCTACATCAAAACAACTTTTCATTAACCCGGAAGAATGTATTGATTGCGGAGCTTGCGAGCCTGAGTGTCCAGTCGATGCTATTTATGACGAAGATGAAACACCAGAAGAATATGAGCCATCCATTGCGAGTAATTATAAGTTTTTTGGGCAAGACCCACCATCATAGATTTATATAACATCTTAGAGTAGTCTTTTCTATTTTTAACTGTCTTTATTTTATGATAAATAAAAATCAAATATTACATCAACTAAAGTCAGTGAATTATCCTGGCTTTAATAGAGATATTGTATCATTCGGGATGGTAAAAGAAATTCTGGTTGATCATAAAACTATTACTATTATGTTATCTATTTCTTCTCAAAACGAGGAGAAAAAGTCAGAACTTATCAAGATTATTAAAGAAACTATTGTTGCTGATGATTTTGAAGTAACAATCAAGATACTAGACCGTCCACCTCAAAAGGCAGAAGTAGATACTTCTAATAAGCATCAAAATGTTGAAGGAAATATTAAAAAAATTATTGCAGTAGCTAGCGGAAAAGGTGGTGTCGGAAAATCTACCATTGCACTTAATTTAGCTGCCGCCTTAACAAGCAGTGGACACAAAACTGGATTATTAGATTTAGATATTTATGGACCATCTTTACCTCTAACTATGGGAATCCAAGCAAATCCAGAAGTTGATGAAGATCAAAAAATTATTCCTTTAGAAAAACATAATTTAAAACTCATGAGCTTTGGCTTTATTAGCGGTAATCAAGCACCAGTAGTTTGGAGAGGCCCATTAGTAGCTAAAATGACTGAACAGTTTTTTAGAGATGTAAAATGGGGCGATTTAGATTATTTGATTCTTGATTTACCCCCAGGTACAGGCGATGTTCAGCTTACTTTATCTCAAAAGATTCCATTGGATGGTGCAATTATTGTGACTACACCCAACGATATTGCTTTAACAGATGTAAGAAAAGGCGCTGATATGTTTAAGAAAGTAGAGACTGAGCTGTTGGGCGTTGTAGAGAATATGTCTTACATGGAAATTTCAGGAGCAGTTCCTGGCAGTAAAAATGCAGATATTGTGATTAATGGAGAAAAAGTAACGACCAATGAAAATGGTAAATTTAATTTAAAATTTGATCTATTTAAGCGTGGCGGAGGTCAAACAGAAAGTACTAGGCTTGATATACCGCTATTAGCAGAAGTGCCTTATTCCCATGAATTAATGGAGTCAATTGATAGCGGTGAACCAATTGTTTTTTATGACAAAGAATCGCCTGTATCAAAAATATTCTTAAAATTAGCACAACAAATAGCAGCTATATGACACTCAAACCAACCAATCTTAATCACCTCGCGATTATTATGGATGGTAATGGTAGATGGGCTAAAGATCAGAAATTAGATCGTCTTTCTGGACATAAAGAAGGCGCTAAATCTGCTAAAAAAATTATTCAAGCATGTTCCAATTTAAAAATTAAATATCTTACTCTTTATACATTTTCAACGGAGAATTGGAATCGTCCACAATTGGAAATAGATAGTTTAATGGCTTTATTAAGCTCAACGTTAAATAATGAAATTCAGGAATTAGAGAGGAACAATATAGTATTTAATGTCGTTGGAAAAGTAGAGGATTTACCAAAGAACATACAAAACATCATTGCTAATACAATAGAAAGAACAAAGCAAAATACAGGCCTAGTTCTCTCTCTTGCGCTAAGTTATGGTGGTAGACAAGAAATTATAGATGCAATTAAGAAAATTGGAGCAAGTAAAAAAAGTAAAATAATAGATGAAGAGATTGTAAAAAATCACTTATATTGCCCTGAAATCCCTGATCCGGATTTAATAATTAGAACGGCAGGAGAATATAGATTAAGTAATTTTTTATTATGGCAATCTGCTTATGCAGAGCTTTATGTAAGTAAAAAAAATTGGCCAGATTTTCAAGAAGAAGATTTAATGCAAGCGTTAAAAGATTTTGAGAACAGAAATAGAACTTTTGGTAAATTAACTGATTAAATATGAAAAATATATATATAACAATAATGCTATTATTTTTTGTCAATATTTTATATGGGCAAGAAGTAACTCTTTATCGTGTAAATATTGAAGGGAATACCACGACATCTGATAAGATGATTAAGTATTCTGCGGGTTTACGTGATGGAACTCAAATTCAAAGATCTGATATATCAACTGCTTTAACAAGATTATGGGATTTAGGTTTATTTGATGATGTTAATATTGTTCTTAACAATGATTCTGAATATGGGGTAGAAATCACAATTCAAGTAGAAGAAAGTCCCACTTTAAATAATATTTTATTTGAAGGTACATCTGTTAGAGAGTCTAGATTTACAGAAAAAATTGATTTAAAAATAGGGCAGAGAATTCGTCCTAATTCATTAGATGCTGCTGTTAAAAAGATTACAGAAATTTATCAAGAGGACGGATATTTTGATGTAGAAGTAAGTTCAACAATAGAAGTACCACAAGATACCTTAGTACGTGCCGCCTATGCTAGAGATGTTATTTTTCAGGTGAAAGAACATGAAAAGTATAGACTAAAGAGTATTCAATTTACAGGAAACACTAATTTTTCAGCACGTAAGTTGAAAAAAGAATTAAAAGATACAAAAGAAAGAAAGTGGTGGTCTTTTTGGGTAAAAAGTCTTGACGAAAAAACATTTGATGCAGATAAAAAAGCATTAGCTACGTTTTATCACAATGAAGGCTATAGAGATTTCCAAGTAGTAAGCGATACTCTGATGGTAGATAGGGAAAATTTTTCTTTGACATTGGTATTATCTTTAAAAGAGGGGGAGCAATATCATTATCGTAATATTACATTTGAAGGTAACGAAATTGCAGATGAATCTACCCTTAAACAATTATTAAAAATTGAAAAAGGGGATGTTTATTCAGAAAAAGATTTTACTAAATCAGTCTATGAAGATATGATGAGCGTATACCAAGATAAGGGGTATATCTTTAGTAGTGTTAATCCAGAAATCATACCATCTGGTCTCGATTCTTTAGATATTAATTTTGTTTTTAATGAGGGGAGTAAGGTATACATCGAAAACATCTTTGTTTCTGGAAATAATAAAACTAGAGAAAATGTTATTAGACGTGAATTAAAGCTATTTCCTGGTGATGTTTTTAATAAATCTAAGTTAATGCGTAGCCAACGCGATATCTGGATTTTAAATTATTTTGATAATGTAATACCAGATGTTAGTCCTATATCAGAAGATAAGGTAAATTTAGATTTTGTAGTTCAAGAGAAAAAGTCTACTCAAAGAATTAATGCAAACCTTGGTTTTACTGGGGAGTATGGAATAACAGGTGGAGCAGGAGTTGAATTTGATAATTTTATGGGAAGAGGGCAAAAATTTAATATTGGTTTAAGTACAGGAACTAATTTTTCTCTTTACTCTAATCAAGAGCCTTCAAAATATAGATCATTAAATATTAGCTTCCAAGATCCTATGATTAACGATAGCCCATATTTGGTTGGAGCATCAATATTTTATTCTTATAGAGGTTCATCTACAAATTATTATTTCCCACTAGACTTTACAGTAGCAGGAGCAGTTGCTAGTTTTGGAAGAAGACTAGAATGGCCAGATGATTTCTTTAGAGTTATGTGGTCTGCAAAATTAATGGAAAAACAATATCAGGGAACACAAGCCGATATTGATCAATATATTGGAGGTTTAGACACAACTCGAGGGATTAGTTTTTCTCAAATGTTGTCTAGAGATAGTAGAAATAGGGCAGAATTCCCTACTTCCGGTTCTCGATTCCAAATTGAGAACACTTATTCAGGTGGATTTTTAGGAGGAAATGAAAACTTTCAAAAACATATATTAGATTTAAATTGGTTTACACCTACTTTTTCTAAAGTCGTATTATATAATTCTTTTAAATTGGGTGTTATCAAGACATTGGACGTAGATGACGACGTCCAAAGCTTTGTTCCCTTTGATGAAAGATTTATTATGGGAGGTAATGGAATTCCTTACGGTAATGCCTTAAGAGGATATCCAGATAATTCTATTGGGCCACAAACAGCTTCTGGTCAAGCTGTTGGAGGAAATTCAATGGGGAAAGTCACTACAGAATTAAGGTTCCCATTATCAGAAAATCCTGTAATATACGTAATGGCTTTTGGAGAAATGGGAAATGTATGGAACAGCTCAAAAATGTCTGAGCCGTTTTATATAGAGAGAAATGGCCCTCTTTCTATGAAAAAATCTGCCGGTGTTGGTGTTAGGTTTTTTATGCCAGGTATTGGTAAATTAGGGTTTGATATGGGATATGGATTTGACGATATTAATGGTGATGGTAATCCACAAGGTTGGGAGTATACTATCACATTTGGACAAACGTACTAAAGGAGAGAATAAAGTGTATAAAAAAATAGTGATTTTATTATTATTAGTTGGGGTATCATTTGCTCAAGAAAAAATTGGTGTAGTTTTTTCAGAAAAAATTAGACTTGATTTTGAAGAGTTCAATGAAGTAGAACAGCAATTACAGCTTGATCTACAGGTCATTCAAAAAGAATACCAAGCAATGGCAACCGAGCTTGATAGTATGGTTAAAGAATATGAGCAACAAAGCTTAATGATGTCAGAAGAGTTAAAAAAGGCAAAAGAGCAAGATATTAGAGATATGGATAATTCAATGCAAGGTTATCAGCAGGCAAAAGTTGGTCCAAACGGAGAGCTTACTAAAAAGCAAGCTCAGCTAGAGTATGAATTAGTTCAAAAGTTTAAATCAGCAGTTGATGCGGTAGCAATATCAAAAGGTTATGATATTATTATGGATGGTTCTCAAGCATCTCTTTATACTAAACCAACACACGATTTAACAGACGATGTTCTTTACGAATTAAGAAAATCGAAAGAATAATATAGAGATTTCTCTTGTTGACACTTAAACAAATTGCCTCAGAGGTAAAGGGTGTAATAGTCGGCGATAGTTCAATTATTATTACTAGCGTTGACGATATTGAAGAGGCTGTTGCTGGAGCAATATCATTCGCCTTTCTTCCAAAATATAAGAAGAAAATTATATCTTCCAATGCATCAGCTTTCATTGTTACGAGCAAAGAAGATTTACAGAAGTGTCCTGGAATTGTCGTTGAAAATCCATATTTAGCGATGATTAAAATATTAGAATTATTTTCTAAAAAACTTTCTACAGATCATACAATTAATGTTAATACAGTTATTTCCAACTCAGCTTCTTTAGGCAAAAATATAGGCATTGCTCCCTTTTCTGTAATTGAAGAAAATGTGACTATTGGAAACAATGTAACTATTGGTTCAGGAGTAAAAATCAATTCAGGAGTGACTATTGGATCTAATTCTAGTATAAAAGATAATGTTGTTATTTATGATGATGTTATTATAGGAGAAAACACATTAATTCATAGTGGTTCTATTGTGGGTAGTGATGGTTTCGGATTTACTACTATTGATAAAGTACATCATAAAATACCCCATATTAAAAGCGTTGTTATAGGTGATTTTGTAGAAGTAGGTGCGACGTGTACTATTGATAGAGGGTCAGTAAAGAACACTATTATTGAAGATTATTGCAAGCTAGATAATCAAGTCCATATTGGACATAATGTAAAAATTCAAGAAGGGTGCTTATTAGCTGGAGGAGTATTTGTTGGAGGAAGTGCAATAGTTGGAGCTTATTCTATGATTGCTGGGAAAACCGATATTGGCCCCCATGTTATATTAGGCAATGAGTCTGTTGTCGCTGCACGCTCTTGCGTATTAAAATCCTTAGATGGAGGACAAATGTATGCAGGAAATCCTGCTCGCCCTATTAAAGAGAAGCAAAAAAGAGATGCAGTGTTTACAAGATTAGAATTATTAGAAAAGAGACTAAAAAAACAATGAACAAAAAACAGCAAACAATTAAACACCCCGTATCTTGTACTGGTGTTGGGTTACATACCGGAGTAGAAAGCACTATTACCTTTCATCCAGCTGAAGAAAATTTTGGTATAAAATTTAGGAGAAATGATAAGGATGATCAGATTGTTACGCCCGATATAGATAATGTGGTAGATTTAACTAGAGGAACCACTATCGAAGAAAATGGAGTAAGAGTCCATACAACAGAACATGTTATGTCTGCATGTGCAGGTATGGGAATTAATAATCTTTTAATTGAGCTTAATAGTAAAGAACCTCCAGTAATGGATGGTAGTTCGAAAGATTTTGTGGCGGCTTTAAAGGAAGGTCAGCTTATTGAACAAGAAGACAATGTTGATTTTTTAACAATTACTAAGCCAGTCGTATATACTGATGAAGAAAAAGATGTGGAAGTATTAGCAGTGCCTTATGATGGTTTTAAAACGACATTTACTATTCAATACGACTTAGATGACTTAGACGTGCAATATAGTTCCGTACAAAACATGTATACTAATTATGAAAAACAGATTGCACCAGCACGCACTTTTTGTTTATTAAGTGAAATAGAAGGCTTGGAAAAACAAGGTTTGATTAAAGGCGGCAATTTGGGGAATGCTGTGATTATTGTAGATAAAGAAATAGACCATGAAGAAGTACAGTTCTTTAAAGAAAGATTTGGTATTAAATTTTATAAACAAGATAGGGGGTTATATAAGTCACAGATTTTACGCTTTAGAAATGAACCAGTGAGGCACAAAACATTAGATCTTATTGGAGATCTTGCGTTGCTAGGCAAGCCAATTGTAGGTCATGTGACTGCAATTAAGAGCGGGCATAAAGGAAATGTAGAATTTGCAAAATTATTACGAAAAGAATTTAAGGATCAATTTTAAATGCAAGATATTAACTATATATTAGAGGTGATGCCACATCGCTATCCATTCTTAATGGTAGACCGTATTATAGAACATCGAAAAAAAGAAAGTATAAAAACCCTTAAGAATGTTTCTATGAATGAATCTTATTTTCAAGGACATTTTCCTGGCAAACCTATCATGCCAGGTGTATTAATTTTAGAATCTATTGCACAGTCAGCATGCTTACTTATGGTAGATTTCATGGAAGATCCTTCTAAAAAATTCGTATTTATGTCAAAAGTAGTAAATTATAAGATACATCATAATGTTATTCCTGGAGATCAGCTATGTATTGAAGCAAAGTTATCCCAGCATAAATTAGGTTCTTTTAAGTTTGATGCAATATGTTGTGTAGGAGATAAAAAGATAGCTTCAGCAGAATTTTTTGCCACAGTAGTAGATAGAAAGTAAATAATGAGTAATATACACCCAACAAATATTATAGCAGATTCAGCGAAGATTGGTAACAATGTAACAATAGGTGCTTATAATGTTATTGAACAGGACGTTGTTATTGGTGACAATGTAACCATAGGTAATTTTAATACTATTGGTCAATATACAGAAATTGATGATGAATGTAATATTTTTCATAACAGTAGCATTGGAGTAGCGCCACAAGATAAAAAATTTGGGGGTGAAAAAACTAAGCTCATAGTTGGAAAGCGCACTGTCATTAGAGAGTTTGTAACGTTAAATCGTGGTACAAGCGCTACAGGAGTAACCACGATTGGAGATGATGTGTTAATTATGACAGGTGTTCATGTTGCGCATGATTGTATTATTGGTAATAATGTGATTTTAGTTAATTTAGTTGCTTTAGGTGGACATGTTGAAGTTGGTGATTGGGCTATTTTGGGTGGCGCAAGCACCGTCCATCAATTTTGTAAAATAGGCAAACATGTAATGTTAGCAGCAAATTCAAAAATTGTTCAAGACGTACCTCCGTATATATTAGCAGGGAAGCATCCTTTGAGATATTCAGGAATTAATTCTCTAGGCTTATCTAGAAGAGGGTTTAGCAAAGAAGATAGAATAGTTATTAAAAAAGCATACCGTTATTATTTTAGATCTGAATTAAATCCATCTATTTCACTTAAAAAAATAAAAGAAGCATTTCCAGATAACGCTCACGTTAATGAGATTGTTGATTTTATTGAAAAAAGTGATAGAGGAATTATTTAATCAATTTTTAATGAAAAGAATTTCTATATTTGGTTCAACTGGCTCTGTTGGTACTCAAACGTTATCAGTAATTAATCAAAATAAAGACCAGTTTAAAGTTGTGTGTTTATCCTGTAATCATAATGCAGATTTATTGTTTGAACAAGTGCAGCAGTTTATGCCTCAAAAAATTGCCATCAATACATTAAATTCCCATCATCCACTAAAAGATTTTTGTAAAAAACATAATATTGAGTTAATTATAGGAGAAAATTCTTCCACTATAGTGTCACAATATCAAGACATTGATCTTGTTGTTAATGCTATTGTGGGAACAGATGGTTTAGTTCCAACACTCAATACAGTTCATAATAACATTGAATTAGCACTTAGCAATAAGGAATCCTTGGTCTTGGGTGGGCACCTCATTATGCCAAAAGTGAAAGAAAATTCAGCAAATTTAATCCCCGTGGATAGTGAGCATTCTGCTATCTTTCAATGTCTTTATGGGGAAGAAAAGAATACTCTCAAAAAAATTATCTTAACCGGTAGCGGAGGACCATTTTTAAAAAGAGACTTAGATACATTTAACTCTATTAAGCCGGAAGAAGCGTTGAAGCACCCTAATTGGGATATGGGAAAGAAGATTTCCATTGATTCAGCTACTATGATGAATAAAGGATTAGAATTGGTAGAAGCAATGTGGTTATTTGATGTCGGCATAAAAGATATCGAAATTGTTATTCATCCCGAATCAATTATACATTCTATGGTCCAGTTTGTAGATGATTCTTATAAAGCACATCTGGGTATACCAGATATGAAAATTCCTATACAATATGCTATGTCTTTTCCTGGACGAATTAATAGTGATTACGGTAGTTTAAATTTTGCAGATATCGGTCAATTCACTTTTTTAAAACCAGACTATGCAAGATACCCAGCATTAGCACTGTTAATAGAATTAATTGATAAGGGAGGTAATAGAGTCCCTGTCATGAGCATGGCAAACGATTATATTGTTAATCAATTCTTAAATCAAAAAATTCTTTTTACAGACATAGTAAGCTTGCTTGAAAAAACAGTGAATGAATTTCAAGATAATTCAAACCCATCTGTAGAAGATTTACTTACGTTAAATCAGCAAATAAAACTATATTTAGGCTAATTTTATGATCTACATAATCGCATTTATTATTCTTATTAGTGTTATTGTCTTTGTACACGAGCTTGGTCATTATTTGGCTGCACGAAGCATAGGCGTAACGGTTGAACAATTTTCAATTGGGATGCCTCCTACAATATACAAGTTTAAACCAAAAAATATTAATACAGTTTTTGTCATCGGAGCACTACCACTGGGTGGGTATGTTAAAATAAAAGGCATGTTAGATGAAAATATGGATACTGAACTTGTTGGAGAAGACGATGAATTAGAATCGAAGAATGCATTACAAAAGATTTGGGTGTTAAGTGCAGGCGTAATTATGAATATCATCTTAACTTTTTTTGTCTTTTCTGCCATTGGTGCGATAGAGGGAGATGCAGTACCTGTTGATCAAGATGCCATAATAGATTTTGTGGTCCCTGGTGGTCCAGCAGAGAATGCTAATTTGTTCGTGGGAGATGAAATTGTTGCAATTAATAATATTGAAGTTGCAAGTTGGGAAACTGCTGTAAGTATAGTAGAAAAAAATCCTAATCAAGAAGTACATATCACAGTGATAAGAGATGGTGAGCTTTATCAACAGAATATCACATTATCCTCTGGTGTTAATTTTAAAACAGGTAGAGTAGATCAGACTATTGGATTAATTGGTGTTGCTAAAGATATGAGCGCTAAAGAACTCAGTCTTGTTGAGTCTTTTCAGTATGGGTATAATCGTACAGTCTGGTCAATGGTCTTAATGAGCTCTTCTTTAAAAATGATTTTCCAGGGTAATGTATCTAGAGATGAAGTTGGTAGCGTTATTATGATTGGGCAAATGGCCGGAGAAGCAGCTCAGGCTGGGTTAAGTCAATTCTTATTCTTGATGGCTTTAATTAGCGTCAATTTAGCATTCATTAATATTTTACCAATCCCAGGACTGGATGGCGGACATATTGCAGTCATTTTAATTGAAGTATTGATGAGAAGAAAATTATCAGTTAAAGCAAGAATGCGTATTCAGTCAGTAGGCATGTTTATTTTATTATCATTAATGGCATTTTTAATAATCAATGATATTGCTAGACTTTTTTAGCTTTAACACAATTACTCCATTACCCAATTTCAATGATATCTTAACGGGTACAGTTCTATTGTTAATAATTCCATATGATATTTGCATATCCCCCTTATTTTTTAATGCCGACTTGCCATTATATAGAGGTTTATATGTATAAGCATCAAATTTTCCCGCACGAGTACGGATGGTTTTTAACCCAATATTTTGAATCTCAATCTCTCTAACTTTCCCGCCATCTAGGATAGTAAATTTTTTTGATTCTTTCTCTGCAATATTTTCATTTTTTAAAATCATGATTAATGCATATGGGTCAAATACATTTTCTGGTATAGTATATTCTTTTCCATCGGTAATAGCGGTATTACCTGTAATTATAGTGGTGGATTCACGCCTTACATTTCTTTCACGTAATTTTTTAACCTGCTTAATCAATTGAAGTGATTCAGTATCAACCCATACATCTATTGTATCTCTTATTTTATATAAAGCATCACCCATTTTAGAAGTTTTTACCGAAAAGTTTAAATGATAGGCTTGCTGTCCATTAATTGTATCTATCTTCTTTATACTAAGAGTGGCTGAACCTAATTTGATTAAGTTGGGACCAATCTTTATCAAATCAACAAATAGATCATATTTATATTGCTCTCCAGGTATAAAGGACGATTCTTTTTCTATGGGTGTTTGTCCTAGTAAAAATGAAACAGAAAGAAGTGTAATCAATTTTTTCATTATTTATCTAATTTGAGAAATATTATCTTTATCAAACATATAAATTTTAGAAGCAGATTTATTATTGATAATCCCACCATCTAGTATTAAGTCTATGCTATCACCAAACATTTCTTCTATTTTATCTGGATTATTCAGTGGTGCTTGGCCGGTAGTATTAATACTAGTGGTTGTTATAGGTTTTGTATATTCAGATAGTAGGGTTATTAAAAAAGGGTAATTTGGTATACGAAATCCAATTCTTTTATCTTTAGTAATTAAGTCATTAAAGCTTCCTGATTTATATTTTATAATACAGGTATCTCCAGTACCAATAATGATATTCATTTGGTTTTGTAATTTAGGAGATATAATCAGCTTGCTAGCAATATTATCAAAGCTATGAGTAATAATACTCATTGGAGCTTCACGCTTTTTAAGATAATTAATTTTTTTTATACCCAAATCGTTGTCTATATCTGTACCGATACCATAGATTGTATCGGTTGGGTATACAATCACTTGATTTTGTTTTAATGCTAATAATGCTATGTTGATAGCATCTGGATGATCTATTGGTATCCTTTTCATTTTAGTGATGAGATGTTTTCCATCGTTTATGAAACCAAAAATATTGTTCTGGGCTTTTTTTAATCGCGTTTTCTAATTCGAAGGTGTATTCTTGTATAATTTGATCAATATTTAATGTGTTAGAAGCATTTATCTTTTTGAAGTCTACATCATATTGATCCTTATTCTGTGTAATCGAGAAGAAAACAATAGGTGAGTTCATTCGTTTATGCAATATAGCTGCTCCCGCTGGAGTGGATGAAGGAATATCAAAAAAGTTAACAAATTTTCCTTTCCCTCTCGCGTCTTGATCGCTTAGTAGAACTAATATTTCATTATTTTTTAATGCTGTTTTAAGATCTGTGCTTGAACCGCCCTTATAAAGTTGTCTTTGCATATATTTTTCTCTGATGTTTTTAAAAAATTGATCTGCATTACCGTCATTTTGTTTATATGCTACTCCGCAGAGAGGGTATCCTTTGCGGGATAGGCCATAAAGCAGTTTATCGAAAGATCCAAAGTGCCCGCTAACAAAAATTACCCCCTTATTTTCTTTTAATGCATCATCTAATATCTCAAGCTTGTTAAAATGTATTTTTTCAGTATTAAAATATCTTGGGAAAGAAAGAAACTCTAAAAAATCTTCTACATAAAACTTATAGCATCGTGTAGCAATATTATTATACCAACTTTTCTCCTTATCAGGGAATGCTCTTTCTAAGTTCTCTAATACTACTTTCCGTCTTATTCTTAGTAAATGGAATAGTAGATTATAAACACATTTATAGGTAAATTTATTTAAGAATGTTGGAACAATTCTTAGAGAGAATGAAAGCATTTTTAAAAATATATACATTTAGTAAATGTAAATCTTTGTATCAGTAATGAAAACAAAATTTAAACACATCTGGCTATTTATTTTATTGCTCACTTTGGGGAGCAGTGTGGCCGAAGAAACTAAAAAAAATATTTATATAGTGCCTATACAAGATACGATTGATTTAGGTATCCCAAGTTTTGTAAAGCGTGCTATTGACATCGCAGAATCGGATAACGGTGAATTAATTATTTTTGATATTGATACTTTTGGAGGTCGCGTTGATGCTGCTACTCAAATTAAAGATGCTATATCAGCTACAAGCATTACAACTATAGCTTTTATTAATCGCAGAGCAATTTCAGCTGGTTCTTTAATCTCTTTATCTTGTGATAAAATTTATATGACAGATGGGGCAACTATTGGAGCAACAAGCGTTGTAGATATGACAGGATCAAAACAGTCAGAGAAATCTCAAAGTTATATGAGAGAAGAAATGGCGGCTACTGCAGAAAAAACAGGGAAGAATACCACCATCGCTAGAGGAATGGTTGATGAAGAACTAAGTTTTGAATTTTTAGTTATTAATGGAGACTCGTTACAGGTTGATGATATAGAAGGAAGAAAAGAAGGAAAACTTATTACATTGACTACAGAGCTAGCATTAAAATATAGTATTGCTGACGGTAAAAGCGAATCAGTAGAAGAAATTTTATCTAATCTCGGTATAGAAAATTATAATATTATTACTTTGAATGAAAATTGGTCTGAAGATGTAGTTCGTTTTTTGACAGATCCCACTATTTCTTCATTATTGACTACCTTTGGTACTATTGGTATTATTTCTGAATTGTATAGTGCTGGTTGGGGGATTGGAGGAACGATTGGCATTGTCTGTCTAACCTTAGCGCTAGGAGCAAGTTATTTAACTCAATTAGCATCTTCCACAGACTTATTAATTATTATGAGCGGTTTATTACTACTGGTAATAGAATTTATAGCAATTCCTGGGTTTGGATTTTTTGGTATTGCAGGAATTGGTGTTTTATTTTACGGACTATATTTGTTGTTAATTCCTGATATCCCCGTAAGCGATGAAATATATTCACAAGCATTAGATGGTTTTTCATGGGGAATTGTTGGAGGGATTATAGCATTAATGATGGTGATCCACTTATTATTAAAATCAAAATTTTTAGAAAAATTTATTACTAAAGACTCTAATACAGCCAACCTTAAAAAGAATTATAAAAAAAGAGGGAAGGTGTAGTATTATATGAGAGTTTATTAATAAATTGTAGAAGATTTTTATAAACAAAAAGGAGGAGTAATGGGACTTTATGTTGCCTTGCCGCTAATAGTATGTATTTTATTGTTGTTATGGGTCGTACCAGTAGGATTATGGCTACAAGCCATATTTAGTATTGGAAGTGGCCACGTCACTATTTTTAATTTGATTGGAATGCGATTCAGGCGAGTACCTCCAGGTATTATTGTCAATGGATTAATTGCATCTCGTAAAGCAGGAATTATTGTGAAAAGCGATGATTTAGAAGTGCATTTCATGGCGGGTGGAGATGTAGATAAGGTTGTTGATGCACTCATTGCTGCCTCAAAAGCAGGGATTGAACTGACTTTTGAAATTGCAACTGCCATTGATTTAGCGGGACGTGATGTTTTGTCTGCAGTACAAACAAGTGTATATCCAAAAGTTATTGATGCTCCAGTAGATGGAAAATTATCTGCTGTTTCAAAAGATGGTATTGAAGTAAGAGCCAGAGCAAGAGTTACTGTAAGAACTGATATCCCTAATTTAGTAGGAGGAGCAACTGAAGATACTATTATTGCAAGAGTTGGAGAAGGAATTGTGAGTGCGATTGGTTCTAAAGAATCCTATGAAGCAGTATTAGAAAATCCAGATTCAATTTCTAGGAATGTGCTTGATAAAGGCTTAAATCAGGGAACAGCCTTTGAAATACTTTCAATTGATATTGCCGATATTGATGTAGGTAAAAATATTGGTGCTCAATTACAAGCAGATCAAGCGGAAGCAGATTTAAGAGTAGCGCAAGCAAAGGCAGAAACTAGAAGAGCGATGGCCGTAGCGCTTGAGCAAGAAATGAAAGCAAAAGTTGTAGAGGCAGAATCTGAAGTACCTAAAGCTATGGCTCAGGCATTCAGAGAGGGTAATTTAGGAGTGCTAGATTACTATAAGCTTGATAATATTGCTTCTGATACTAGTATGAGACAATCTATTGCTGGCACAGGAGAAGAACCAAAAGACGATTCAGAGGGTTAAATTTGGAAGAACTACTTTATTGGGGAGCGATACTAGGCTTTTATCTTTGGTCTGCGTATAGAAGTAAGAAAAAAAAGGCTGAGCGATTGATGCCCCAACCTCAACAAACACCATCTCAAAAGGAAGCAGACAGTCCTCAAATACCTAACAATCAAAAAATCAATGTCCTAGATTTTTTGAATAAAGCATTTGAAGAATCTATATCTGATAAAGTAGTACGTGAGCCAAAGGTGTTAAAAAAGACAAAAGACCATTCTGCTAAAAGTACATTTGTAGAACACTTTGATACCGAGCATGATTTAAGCAAGATTGATGATCGTCATTTAAAACATATTAAGAAAGAAAATCAGAACTTAGGTTATATACAATCACGATTACACACCAAGACCAACCATTCAATTAACAATAAAAATTTGTTGTTGTTAGTTCAACAAAAATATAAAAACCATCCTACTAAGCTTGCAATCACCATGCAGGCAATTTTTGAATCACCAAAAGCAATGCAGTAGATGAGAAAACTTTTAATAATGGGGCCACCAGGGGCAGGAAAAGGAACGCAGGCTAAAATACTTGCAGAAAAATATAATCTTTTACATTTATCAACCGGTGATATTTTAAGAAGTGAGATACAAAAGAAAACTGTCACTGGGTTAGAAGCACAGTCTTATATGGATGCGGGAAATTTAGTACCAGACACTGTAATGCTATCTATGATGGAAAGCACACTAACAGAACTGAAAAATGGAGGTATTATTTTAGACGGCTTTCCAAGAACAGTTCCACAAGCGAAAGGATTAAATAAAATTTTTGAAAAACTTAATTCAAAAATAGATTACGTATTAAATATTCACGTACAAGACACAATATTAATAAAGAGATTAATTGAGAGAGCTCAAAATTCTGGTCGTAAAGATGATACAGAAGAAGTAATTATTAATCGCCAGCAAGTATATACAAAATTAACAGCCCCATTAATTGATTTTTATAACAATGAAATTATTCATATTAATGGAGATGGATCTATCAATCAGGTAACACAACATATTCTAGAAAAACTTCAATAATGATTGTTGTTGGGGTAACTGGAGGGATAGCTTCTGGTAAAAGCACAGTATCCAATATTTTTAAAGAAGAATACAATGCATATATTTTTGATGCAGATAAAGAGGCAAAGCTTCTTTTGCTCAATCAGGAAATATCAGAAGAGATTCTCAAAACTTTTCCAGAGCTAGAAAGCGCTGATCCACTATCTATAAGCAAAATAGTATTTAAAAATGAAGAGAATCAGAAAAAATTAAATGCAATTCTTCATCCAGCTGTAAATGTAGAACTTTTAAAAAGAATTGAAAAGATTGATCATAAAAAGAAGTATCCGATATTTATTGTTGATGCCGCACTTATTATTGAGAGTGGTTCTTATAAATATTATCATGAATCTGGAGCATATCTTATATTATTAACTAGCTTAAAAGCTACACGTATTCAACGCGCTTTATCTAGAGGTAACTTATCAGAAGAATCGATTAAAGAACGCATGGACCTACAATGGGCTGATAAAAAAAAGAAAGACTATGCAGACTATATTCTTGAGAATAATGGTTCTTTAGATCAACTAAAATCTTCAATTACATTTTTAGTTAAAGAGATAAAAGAAGCTTTCATAAGTACACATTAATTGATTTAGTCAAATTATTAACCATAACATATGTAATTTCCACAATGCAAAGATTAGCTAAAATTTTACTCTTCTTATTAATCATTGGATGTGGATCTAATGCAGGATCCCAGATAATAACATCTAGCGGGGACATAGACCCTAATACTGGCAACGGGAATGGTAATAATGGAGGGAATGGTGGAGATAATACTATTCCAGATCTTACGGTAGAATTGATTTCTTATTATAATGATGATACTGCATCTTTTTCTACAGTATTTGGTAATTATATGCGCAGTTTTATTGTTCATACTCCACCTAACTATGATCCAAATAATGGTCCGCTTCCATTGCTATTTGTATTGCATGGCTATACAAGTCAAGCGCCTATTATACGAAACTATTCTAGGTTTGATACCATTGCAGATGAGGAAAATTTTATAGTGGTTTATGTACAAGGAGTAACCGATGTCACGGGTACCACTGGTTGGAATGTGGATGTGGTTTCTACCTTTGATCAAGTAGATGATGTCGGATTATTTGCTGCGTTGATAAAATATTTTAAAGCAAACTATAATATCGCTAATGATAAGATTTTTTCTACTGGAATGTCTTTAGGCGGATTTATGAGCTATAGACTTGCATGCGAATTAGATGAAATAAATAGCATTGGGTCTGTTACAGGTTCAATGGCAGTGTACTATAATTGCGTACCGCCAAATCAAAAAAGTATTATTCATCTTCATGGAACATCTGATACAGTAGTGCCTTACAACGGAAATTTTTGGACCTATAGTGTAGAGGATGCACATTCATTCTGGGCGAACTATAATAATTGCCAAAATCAGTCTGAAGTTACTGTTCCAGATTTCAATGGAGACGGAGTCTATTCTACACAACTTACTTCATATGACTGTGATGGGAGCCGAGAAGTAATTCTATATAGTATTCAAAACGCAGGTCATGTATGGTTTACAAAAGAGGGGGGTTATGATGTAGACACTTCAGCATTGATTTGGGAATTTTTTAAAGATAAATAACTAAAATAATTCATTAGTAAGACAGTGCACTGAACCTCCGCTCAAATTGAATTGAGATACATTGGATACGTGCATATGAATATTATTTTGATGAGCGAAATCTATAACTTGTTCATTGTTAATTGGGCTTGTACCTACTAATAATCCTGGTAAGGTTAAACAATTCATAGCCGATCTTGCTTCTAAAGATTTTTTCATATCACGATTCTCAATATCTAATAATTCCCAACTATACTTTTTACATATATCTTTTAAAATATGATAGTTCTTATCATCAAACACTTCTTTCGCACAATTAATACCTACACAATCATATTCATCGTTGAATATGGGACAAATTGCTGTATCAAGATGATATCCATCTGATTCAATGATATGTAATTGGTCTACTTCCATTAATTCTGCCATTGATTCAGCACCTTTAAGATTATTACGGCATAAACCTGATAATAAAATATTTTCTTTGGATAGATAAAAGAATTCTCCGCCTTCTGCTAAACAGTCTTGTGTTGGTAGATAGTTCACTGTATGGCCAGATTGTTTCATTGTTTCGATTGCAAATTTTCCTTCATTTAAACGCTCTTCAAGACGCATATTGCACATTACAATTTTTTTATTTTTATTACATAAAAAATGATCTCTCATAAAAATAAAATCAAATTTTCCTTCTTTTTCTAGAGTATTTGAGAATGGGACTATGACAGTTTCTAGCCCTAAACGTTCTATAAGTGATACTAGTTTTTGGTATTCATGTTCTAGGACAGATTGATTGGGTATAGCACCATCTACCATCATATCATTATCTGGATATGCAACAATACCAGAGCCCCACCAATCATTTTTTGGTAAAGCACTCAAGGCAATTTTGATTTTATGTGCATGTATCAAGATAATAAACTTACAATTTTTAAATTAACTTTATAAGACTAAATTCTAACTATCATGCAGAATGAAATACTTACCGTAAAAGATTTGAATCGTTATTTGCCTGCTATAAAGACAAATGAAGATATGATGTTTACAAACAAGCTGCATGAAGGAATATTTTTATCAGACCCTATTGATGGTTTAGCAAATATTCCTGATGAATCTATCGATTTGATTGTCACAGAGCCTACACTGCAACCAAAAAATAATAGCTTATCTGGTAAAAGTCCTACATTTACAAATTATATAGATTGGGTAAATGGATGGTTAGAAGAATCTAAAAGAGTGTTAACAACAAATGGATCAATTTATATTATTTGTCCTTGGAAATCTTCTTCAATGTATCATTCAATCTTAGATCAAAAATTTAGTATTCAATCTAGAATCACTACAGAAAGCACATCTGAACAAGAAGGTTTATCTCAATGGAAAAATACAATATCTGATATTTGGTTTGCTACTAAGACCAATGATTATATTTTTAACCAAAATTATATTGTAGATGGGAAAAATATTAATAATCCGCATCCAGAAGAGATTAAAAATAATTTATGGTTTCATTTAGACTACGATGAAATTATTCATAGGATTGTAAAGGCAAGTAGCTTCAAGTTAAATTGGATATTAGACCCATTTATGGGAATTGGCAGTGTCGGATCCGTAGCAAAAAAAAGAGGCAGACGATTTATTGGATTTGAATCCAATCAAGATCAGTTGTTATTGGCGATGAAAACTATTAATGAAGGAAAATAAATTTATGTTAGATCAAATCGAAAATGATTTAAAAGTAGCATTAAAAAGTCAAGACAAAACAAAGGTAGGCGTTTTACGTATTGTAATTTCTAAATGTAGGAATAAGTCTATTGCAACGGGGAAATCGCTAGAAGACAGCGAGGTAATGAAAGTTTTGCAAACTGCTGCTAAGCAACATAAAGAATCTATTAAGCTATACAATCAGGGCGGAAGGAATGATCTTGTAGAGCAAGAAACTTTAGAGCTTAATATTGTAGAGGCTTATTTGCCTTCCATGATGACAGAAGATGAAATCAAATTGATTGTAGTATCTGTCATTGAAAAAACTGGAGCATCTAGTATGGCAGATTTTGGTAAAGTAATGCCTCAGGTGATGAAAGAAGGTGCCGGTAAAATTGATGGAGGGGTGGCACAAACTCTTTTAAAAGAATTATTATCTTAATATGGTTATAGATATTCTTTTTTGTTTGTTAATAGGGCTTAATGCTATCTTAGGTATTAAAAAAGGACTTTTAGATGCTATATTTGAATTTATAGATATTGGCATAGGGCTATTCTTTGCTCTTTCTTTCTACTTTGATTTAACAGTATTCTTATCATCGTTTTTGGATATCAGTACCAGATGGATATTCTTTATTTCTGCAGTGTTTATATTCTTTTTCTCTATTATAATTTCCAGGTTTATTACTAGCGTATTATTATTTCTATTTCGCGGATCAACCTCTTTTATTTTAACAGATAAAGTGTTTGGATTTTTCTTTGGAGGTTTAAAAACACTTGTGTTATTGACCGTGTTTATTTGGTTTTTTGATACTTTTATATCTAGTAACATATATAACATTCTTTATAGCGAATCACAAATTCTTGTTTTACTGGACCCTTTCAAAGATTATATTAGTCAATCAATGTCACGTTCGATGCCTATATGAGAAGAATAGCACAAGAAACTATTAATCGTGTTTTAGAAGAAGTAGATATACTTGATGCCATTTCTCAATATGTGGACTTAAAAAAAAGAGGTCAAAACTACTTTGGTTTAAGTCCTTTTAGATCAGAAACTAAACCTTCCTTCAGTGTAGCGCCTGATAAAAATATGTGGTATGACTTTGGCTCAGGTCAAGGAGGAAATGTAGTACAATTCTTAATCGAATATGAAAAAATTAGTTTTCCAGAAGCGATACGTTCTTTAGCTGAGAAATATGGTATTGAAATTATAGAGTTAGGGGATCAAGAACAGAATAATTTATATGATCAATTATATGAAATCCATGAACTAGCATGTATCTATTTTGAAAATAACGTACAAACTAAACCTGGGAATAAAGCAACAACATATTTAAAAGATAGAGATTTTGATACCAATATTATTAATAAGTTTAGAGTTGGATTTGCTCAAGATAGTTGGGATAGTCTTTTAAAAGAGGTCAAAGGAAAGTTTGATAATGATATTTTAAAGAAATCTGGTTTATTTTCAGAGTCAAAAAAAGGGCCACTTATTGATCGTTTTCGTAATCGTATTATGTTTCCTTTCTTTAGCTTATCAGGTAAAATTATTGGGTTTAGCGGTAGAAGTTTATCAGAAAAAGAAGATGTTAAGTACTTAAACTCGCCCGAAACATTATTATTCGAAAAAAGTAAGATTTTTTATGGGTCTTATCAAACACTACCAAATATTCGCAAGCAAAATTTTGCTATTTTAGTAGAAGGACAAACTGATTTTTTACGTCTAGTGGAACAAGGATTTGACAATGTACTTGCTACATCGGGAACGGCATTTTCGAGCAAGCATGCAATTGCACTAAAGAAATATACTAATAGAGTAATTTTGTGTTATGATTCAGATAATGCAGGTATTAATGCCGCTATTCGTACAAGCTATGTTTTATTACAGCATGGTATTGAAACAAGAGTGTTGTATTTAGGTAATGGCGATGATCCAGATGATTTTTTCAAAAAAGATAGTACTACAAAAGAAGATTTCAGAACACTGATTAAAACAGCAGCACATCCTATTAGTTTTATTATTAGACATAAAGATATTTTAAGCCAAGGCGCTGCAGACCAATCAAAATTTTTAAATGAATGTATTGGTGAAATACAATTAGTACCAGACGTAATGATCCGAAATGATTTGATTCGTAAGCTATCCAATGCATTGGGGGTAGTAGAGGCTGAGATATTTGATCGTTTTAGTTCACTGAAACAAAAAAGATATAATGTCTCAAATGAAGAAGATACAAGCACTACAGCTGCTACCCATTACAACTCATCTGCAGATAAAGCACAATTAGAGCTCATCAAATTAGCGCTACACTCTCCACAGCTTGCTACGAAGATGCCTATAGCACTATTTACAAACAAATTACTGCATAATGTTTTGAAAGTTCTAATTGATAATAGTGATAAAGAGTATAATCCAGGCCAGATTCTTGAATTAATAAGAGGGTCATCAGAGGAACGTAATTTAATTGCATCTTTAGCTATAGAAGTGCCCGCTAAGGAATATGAAGCTACTATTTTAAATGATTGTATTGCTACCTTAGAACGTGAGCCTATCAAAAAAGACATTGCAGGACTTAGAGATCAAATTCGCAGACTAGAAGAAGAAGATTCTATACCAGATAAAGCGCTCCTTGAAGAATTGAGTGCTCTCCAAAAAAAACTACAATAAAAAACCCTCCAAAAAATTGAAGGGTTTTTTATTTAATACTAATCTATAATAAAATGAGATTAATAGTTAATTGTCACTCCGACGTTATATGATCTTGGTTGACCGACACGAACTCTTAAATTCGCAACGTCTCCAGAACCATCATACGCATCAACAAAGTCACCAACATATAATTCATCCAATGCATTGAACACTGATGCACTTAAAGTAACATCTTTGCCCATTAGCTCGGTTGTATAGCTGCTAACTAAGTTTACTAGGGTTGTGCTGCCCGTAACATAAGCATCTTCAGCAAAGGTATTTCCTTCACCTAATAAGAAGCCTAAGTCTTGAATAGCTCCATCATAACCCCATCTTGGGTACTGTTTAGAGAATGATTCAACTTCAGCAGATACTTTTAATCTGTTGAAGAAACCAGTTACTATTAGAACAGTTTGTGATTGTGGTGCACCAGAAATCATTATGTCTTTAACATAAAGACTTAATGTTTCTTCACTAGATGGATCACCTTCGACTTCATTATAAGAATAATCTAAGTCATCAGTAAATCTCCAATCACTTTCATGACCTCTAATATCAAGTCTCAATACTGGAATTGGTTGCCAAGCAATAGAGTATTCGAACCCAGAGTGCTTTTCATTTAATCCAGTAATACTAAAGAATGATTCAGTCCCATCAAGTGATTCCGAAGTACCACTTTGATTTCTATCAGACCATAATGCATAGTAATAATTCATACTACCAGCCCATTCGCCGTTAGCTGATTTAAATCTAGCACCCACATCAAACCATGTAGCTTTTTCATTTTCAAAGCCTGAATTGACTGTGTTGTTGTAATCATTAATTAGTTTATCAAGAGAAGGTGTCATTGCAGAGTAACTTACATTACCGAATAATTGCCATGTGTCGCTTAATGCACGACTTCCACCAGCTTTCATTTGATATCCTAGCTCAGCGTCTGCTTCGATTTTATTATTATCAAGTGTGAAATGATCTTGGTTAGTATAGCTAGCTGAAGTTGCTCCAAACATAGCGAAACCATTAGTACCATCCCCATCATCAAAGTTTGCTTGAGCGTAACCACCCATCCAGTCTACAGTATTAGTGTAGTCATAGAATACCTTGTCACCAAGAGTTCTGTGACGTGCGTCTTCTGACCAGTTTGGGTTAGATGAGTTATAGTAGAAGTCACCACCTAATAGGTTGTATACTTCACGATAGTGCTCAACTTTTGCGGTTCTAACATCTACACCAAAAGTCAGTGACATCGTGTCACTTACTTCCATGTCTAATTTAGAAACTACACCAAAAGTATGTTGATTATTTCTACTTGCTCTTAGGATACCTGCTGATTGATAGCCATAGCCATCGACATAATTATCAGTTTGGTTTCTTAAGATTGTACCGTCATAGTCTCTGTGACCATCGCTACCCCATTTGATAGAACCAGCAGAACCGGAACCACCACCTTCACCACCTGAAAAGTAAAGTGAAGAAGCTAAAGTCATTGTATCATTTAGCTTGTTGTATGAGTTTAATTGTACAATTGGTTTGTGAAAGAAGTTTTCTCTTTCATTAATTAATGTACTTGAATACATGTCAGCTGAACGATTGTTCCAGCCGTCAAATGGTAACCAACTAGCAGTAGCTTTTTGACCTGTAAAAGGCGTATCTAGATAATCTGCTCTAGGGTTATAATCCATTCCGTATTCAGTTCTTAAATCTTCCTCTGCAACACCCATATCGCGGGCTAGTTCATGACTGTAGTTTGAAACACGGTTGTTCCAAAAATTGTGTCCATGAATCTGAGGTGATCCAAGTGCAACAAATTCAAGACGATTATCTGTATCAAAGGCATAAGACGCATTGAAATAATACGAATATGCTTCTGAGTAGGTACCTCTTGCGAATAGTTTGTCAGCAGTTCTTTTAGACGCTGATGCTAGTATCGCAAGTTTACCATCCATCAATAGACCGGTGTTAATAGTAATACCAGTTTTTGAGTAAGAATGTTGTCCTGCTTGTTGTTTAAATACAACACTTGGCTCAGAAGATGCTGGCATACTCATAAAGTTTACCACACCACCTAAACTAGGTGTTGCTAAATTAACAGATCCTGCTCCTCTTTGAACTTGTACTACTGATGCAACATCAGCTAATACACTCCAGTTAGAGAAGTATAAATTACCATTTTCCATGTCATTCATAGGGATACCATTAATCAGATAAGATGTATAACGATCGTCAAAACCACGAACATATACATTTTCATCGTCCCAACCACCACCATTTTCAACGTAAACGTTTGGTAGGGTTGATAATGCTTTTGGCAATCCACGACCACCTAATCTGAAATCAATTTCAGCTTTGGTATAGTCATCATAAGGGATTGCGGAGGTATTGTCTACACGATCAGCTAGTACTTCAACTCCGCCTAACGCGACGGAAGATGATGCTAAAGAAAAGCTTGCAGACGCGTTAGAATCTGAAACCTTTACAGTTGCACTTTCTGATGTATAACCCACTACACTAGCAGTTACTGTGTATGTACCATTAGGAACGCTTACTGAGTAAGATCCGCTAAGCGTAGCAGCTGCACCCAATGCAGTTCCTTCAACTACAACATTTGCTCCTGGTAAGGCATCTCCGTCTGCATCTGTAACAGTTCCAGACACGGTGCCTTGACCAAAGAGAGCGCTAGAAATCATTACAATTCCAAATAGCGCACCAAGAATCGTTCGATTCATAGTTAACTCCTTTTTCTCGGTTATCTTCATATATTAATATATTAACGTAAGAGTACAAGCTATGTACTCTGCGTAAATTTGGGCCATTTACGTTAGAACCGCAACTATTAATTGCTATCTCAATAAAACTCATACATTTTTAATCAAATTTTATTATAAATATCATATTATTTTTTATCTTTCCAGTGATAATTGTATTAATTTTATATTAATCAAATGGAATTTTTAGACTTAAAAACACAACAAAAAAGAATTCGAAAATCTCTTGAGAAGAGATTAGGTACTATTTTAGATCATGGTGCTTATATCATGGGACCTGAAGTATATGAATTAGAGGGAAAATTAGCAGATTATTGTGGAGTAAAACATGCGATTTCATGTTCATCGGGAACAGATGCATTGTTAATCCCTTTAATGGCATGGGGCATAGGTCCTGGAGATGCCGTATTTACTACACCCTTTACGTATGTTGCTACCGCAGAAGTAATCGCTTTATTGGGCGCAACCCCTGTTTTTGTTGATGTTTACGACTCTACTTTTAATATTGACTGTGAAAAATTAGAAAGTGCGATTAAAAATACTATAAAAGATGGAAAATTAACGCCTAAAGCAATTATCCCCGTTGATTTGTTTGGAGTTTCTGCTCGTTATCGTGTCATTGAAGACATAGCAAAAAAATATAATTTAAAAGTGATTGAAGATGCCGCTCAAAGCTTTGGCGGATCAATTGGTAATCAAAAAGTAGGTACATTTGGAGATGTTGCTGCTACCTCATTTTATCCAGCAAAACCATTAGGTTGCTATGGAGATGGAGGAGCTATTTTTACCAATAATGACGATTTAGCAGAACAATGTAAAGCAATTCGTATTCATGGTACAAATTCAGATAAATATAATAGTGAAATGATAGGACTTAATGGACGATTAGATAGTATGCAAGCAGCAGTATTGCTAGAAAAACTTACAATTTTTGATGAAGAGCTAGAAATGAGAAATAAGGTAAATGATTATTATAGGAAGTATTTGAATAATGCACAGTATATACCAAAAAATTATCATTCAGCGCATGCATTGTTTTCAGTTACATTAGGTTCTCACGATAAAAGAGATCAAATGATTTATAGATTAAATGAAAATAATATTCCTACGGTTGTTTATTATAAATACCCTATTCATTTAATGAAAGGTTTTGCATATTTAGAATATGATAAAGGAGATTTTCCAGTTTCTGAAAAACTATCAAATACTATTGTAAGCTTGCCTATGCATCCGTATTTAAATCATGACGACATTGATTTGATAATTAAAACATTAAAAGATAAATAATGAAATATGTAGTAACTGGCGGTGCTGGTTTTATCGGTTCACACTTAGTAGATGCACTGGTTGATCAAAAGCACGAAGTCCATGTAATAGATAATTTTTCTACTGGTAAAAAAGAAAATTGTAATACAAATGCCATATATCATAATTATGATATATCCGATACTGCAAAAAATAAAAATTTTATTAAAATTATGGAAGGTGCAGATAGTATATTTCATTGTGCAGCATTAGCAAGAGTGCAACCCTCTATTAATAATCCTGTTAAATATGAAATGAATAATACAATAGGTACAATGAATATGCTTAAGGGAGCAAGTGATGCAAAAGTCAGAAGATTTATTTATAGTGCGTCTTCAGCAGTATATGGCTCAACAACCATCCTACCATCCTTTGAACATCATTTACCCAACCCAAGTTCTCCCTATGGAAGTCAAAAATACTATGGAGAAATTTGTTGTAAAATGTTTTCTAAGGTCTATAATCTTGAAACTGTGTCTTTAAGATATTTTAATGTATATGGAGAGAGACAAGATTTAGGTGGAGCTTATGCGACAGTAATTGGTATTTTTATTAAGCAATGTTTAAATGATACTCCAATGACAATTAATGGCGATGGAAGTCAAAGGAGAGATTTTACTTATGTTGGAGATGTAGTAAAGGCAAATATTTTATCTGCACAATCTGATAAAGTTGGTGATGGAGAATCAATTAATATTGGTAGTGGAAAGAATATTTCTATTAAAAATCTTGCAAATTTCATTGGCAATGATATTATCTATAGAGATCCTGTAAACGAGCCATTTGCTAATTTAGCTGATGTTACTAAAGCAAAAAAATTATTAGATTGGGAACCTATAGTAGAATTAACAGATTGGATAGTAGATTATAAATCTAAAATAGGATTGAATTAATATAATGAGTAAAACAATACTAATTACTGGCGGCGCAGGCTTTATAGCACATCATGCTATTAATAAGATTTTATCTGAAACAGATTGGAAAATTGTTACTTTAGATAGATTGGATTTTAGCGGTAACCTTAATCGACTAAAAGAGGTTGTCGATACCTTCCCATTATCAGAGCAAAAAAGAGTTCAAGTAGTATATCATGATTTAAAAGCAGAATTGAATCCAGAAATTGCTGCTACTATTGGTAAGGTAGATTATATAGCTCATCTAGCGGCAGGATCTCACGTTGATAGATCAATATCTTATCCTTTAGAATTTGTAATGGATAATGTAGTAGGGACTGCACATATTTTAGATTATGCGAGAAAGTTAGATAGTTTAGAAAGATTTGCATATTTCAGTACAGACGAAGTATTTGGACCAGCACCAGGAGATATTAAGTATAAAGAAAACGATAGATACAATTCTACAAATCCATATTCTGCAACAAAAGCAGGTGGAGAAGAATTGGTAGTTGCTTTTGAAAATACTTATGGTCTTCCTTCTATAATTACCCATACTATGAATGTGTTTGGTGAGAGGCAAAATCCCGAAAAATATATTCCAATGGTTATCAAGAGAGTAAGAGACGGTGAAAAAGTTACAGTTCATGCAAACAGTGAAAAGACTGTTGCTGGATCTAGGCATTATATTCATGCTGAGGATGTTTCAGGCGCATTATTATTTTTATTAAACTATAATATGTCTCAAATGCAACCAGATGTTACAGGAGCTAAATGTCAAAAATTCAATATTGTAGGTAAGGATGAAATAGATAATTTACAATTGGCACAGTTTATTGCTGAAACACAGAACAAAGAATTAGATTATGAAATGGTTGATTTTCACTCTCAAAGGCCTGGTCATGATTTGAGGTATGCTTTAGATGGGTCAAAGATGGTTAATATGGGCTGGAGTCCTCAATCTGCCTTTAATAGATTAGAAAGCACAATAAAATGGACACTGAAGAATAATAGATGGCTAGCAATATAATATATTTGTAAAGACTCTATTTAAAACTATATTCAAAATATGAAAAAGATATATATTATGTTTTTACTTTCTTTAAGCGCAGTTTTTGCTCAAGTATCAATGAGCGATATTAATAAGCTGAGTAATCAACAATTAGATGCGATCAAGGCAGAGTTGCAAGCTAGTACAGAAACAACTATAATGGAAAGTGTACCAGCTTCAACGTCATCTGAATCGAATTCTGTTTCACTTACATCAACTACTGCGGCATTAATGACAGGAGATTATTTTGGGTATAATTATCTGAGAAAAGATATATCATTTTTTGATAATATTCCTACTCCAGCTGATTATAGATTAGGCCCGGGAGATGAGATTATTATATCATTATGGGGTGAAACAAATTCTAGAGAAAATTTGGTCATCAATAAAGATGGAATGATTTTTTATAATAATGTCGGATTTATCAATTTATCTAATCATACTCTTGAATCTGCAGAGCTAATGCTAAAAGAAGAACTCTCTCGAATTTATTCAACTTTAAAAGACGAAGACAATCCGACCAAGTTAATGCTATCGCTCGGGAAATTAAAATCCATGAATATTTATTTTTCTGGACAGATTGAAAATCCAGGTATTAATCTTGTACATCCTTTTTCTGATATTTTTACAGCTATCATCCAAGCAGGAGGAATAAACGAAAATGGTTCTTTGAGAGAATTGCAATTAATACGAAATGATACAATAATTGCTAAGGTAGATTTTTACTCTTTTTTTATGGATGGAAAAAATCAATTTTCTAATATAAAACTTATTGATGGTGATATAATACATGTTCCAACTATTAAAAAGCGTGTTTCTATATCAGGTGAAGTAAAGAGACCTTCTTCTTATGAATTATTGAATAATGATACATTAACAGATTTAGTAAATTATGCTTCTGGATTTACTAGCAATGCATCATCCAATCTTATTCTAGATAAAATTATACCTGTAGATCAAAGATCTTCTGATGATAATGCCAAATCTAGTATGAATATAAATTTTAAAAATGCCAAATTAGTAACTTTGAATAATGGCGATCGTGTACGGGTATTTTCTCTAAGTAATGTTAATTCAAAAGTACAAGTTTTGGGGCACATAAAAAATCCAGGACAATATTCAGCTATTAATTCTACATTACTGAATGTTTTAGATATCGCAGGAGGTTTTGATGACCCTGTATATAAACAAACGATTATCGATCCCGTTGTAGTATTGCGTAAAGATGCTAATCAATTTTATAGCGAAGAAATACATATACGATATGAAGATGCGGGGAAGTTTAAACTAGAGGTAGACGATAAGATATTTGTTTATGAAAATACTAATTATAAACATTCTTTTACTTATCGTATCGAAGGTGAAGTCGCTAAGCCTGGTACTTATGTTATACACTCTTCTGGTCTAACAATAAGACAAGCTTTAGAATTAGCTGGAGGCTTAACAGAGTTAGGTTCCGAAAGCACTCTTACTATACAACAAGAATTTACTTCCATTGATGAGTCCGGGAATACAGTCACCGATTCAGAAACTGTAAATAATGCTACTCTAGATTTTGAAATAGGGATTAATTCAGTAATTATCGCTGCGCCTCTTGAAAATGTTGTTCGAATACAAGGGAATGTATATAACCCAGGTCTAATTACATTTAAATCAGGAGTAAGATTACCAGAGTATATTCAACTTGCTGGAGGCTATAAACCAGACACTCTGGCAGGAAAGGTTTATATCAAAAGAGCAAATGGTAATATAGAAAGAACCAGTAGGTTCTATCTTTTTGGAAAAAAGATTTATGCAGGTGATACAATTATAGTTCCTTTAGATCCAAACCCAACTAAGTTTGATACAGCAACATTTACTGCTGACATATTAAGTGTTCTGGCAAATCTTGTAGCCATAGTGGCTATAGCTGATAACAACAATTAGTAATCATGAAATTAATTCTTCTCCGTCATGGTGAAAGTCAATGGAACCTTGAAAATAGATTTACGGGATGGAAAGACGTTGATTTAACTGAAGACGGAATTAATGAAGCTAAATTTTCAGCCCAACAACTTCTTAAAAAGAATATTACTATAGATACCTTACATACATCATTACTTCTAAGATCAACCAATACGGCTAAAATTATAGCAGATATAATCAGTTTTAATAAAGAGAATATCAAATATGATTGGCGTCTGAATGAAAGGCACTATGGTGCTTTAGAAGGATTAAATAAATCCGAAACAGCAGCCAAATATGGTGAAGAACAAGTTCATATATGGAGAAGAAGTTATGATATATCACCACCATTGCTTCAAGAGGATGATGATAGACATCCAAGATTTAATAAAAAATTCAAAAATATTGATGGGAAACTACCTAAGGGTGAAAGTTTAAAAAATGTTATTGATAGGTTAAACCCATTTTGGAAACAATACATAGATCACATAAAGAAAAATACAGGTAATCATTTAATTATTGCTCACAGCAATTCATTGAGGGCTATTATAAAAATATTAGATAAATTATCAGATGAAGCAATTATCTCAGTGAATATTCCTACTGGTGTTCCTTTAGTTTATACATTAGATAAAAATTTAAATGTTATAAATAAAGAATATTTAATGGATGAGGATGAATTAAAAACAAAACAAAAAATAGTAGTAAATCAAGGAAAGGCAAAATGAATTTAGATTTTTCAGATATTAAAGTTCTATTAATTGGCGATTTTATGATAGATCATTATATCTTCGGTACATCTACTAGAATGTCACCAGAAGCACCAGTGCCTGTAATAATTCCAGAAAAAGAATATTCAATTCCAGGAGGAGCTGGAAATGTAGCTATGAATTTAGCTGCATTAGGCGCAGATATAACATGTTTAGGGTGTGTTGGTAATGATATTTGGGGCAAAAGTCTACTTTCAATATTAGAAAACAAAGGCATTAAAACTGAAAAGATAGAAATAATTGACAACTATCCCACTACCTTAAAACAAAGGATTTATTTAGATGATAAACAGGTTACTAGGCTAGATACTGAAAAGATAATTAATTGGAAGCTTGATGATATCGACACCAGAAACTTGGTCAAAAAATATGATATTATGATATTATCAGATTATAATAAAGGAGTCTTAAACTTTGAGTCGTTTCTTATCAATATTGAACGTTCATATGAAAGTCGTTTAAAACATATAATTGTTGATCCTAAAAAAGATGATTTTAGTTATTATACTGGAGCAAATATTATTACTCCAAATTTAAATGAGCTTGCAAAAGCTACGACAATAAAAATTCATGATAACCAATCAATTGTAGCGGCCTGCAAACATTTAATTGAAGAACATTCTTTTGAATATATAGTTGCCAAAAAAGGTGACAAAGGGATGATAGTTGTAGGTAAAGATAATTTTATAAAACATATAGATGCTCATTTTGTCAGTACCCCAGATGTTACAGGAGCGGGGGATACTGTAATTTCTGCTTTATCACTTGCATACGCTCAAACTAATGACATAGAGTTTGCATGTAATATTGCTAATGCAGCAGCAGCTATTGCTGTAAGAAAACCTGGTACTAATACCGTTACTATTAAAGAAATAAAAGAATTATTGGCTAAATAATTTCTTTCTAATTTTTGTAGCAGAAATTTCACCAATATCAGAAGGAGGAACATGTTCAATAATATCATAACCTACACCTCTTCCATAATTTACAGACTCAATATCTGGTATAATTATTACTCTTACTCTTTTAGCGTCAATTAGATCTTTTAATTCTTTTTCAACATTGGCTTTAACATCTTGAGGGTTGTAGGGATTACTATCATTTTTACTTACCTCTCTGACACATATTAATATATTTTTATTTTGATTAAGACGCTGGTCAATTAGCCATCTATGTCCATCATGCCATGGTTGCCACCTACCTATAAACATTGAGTATTTCATTATAATTTATCTCCCTTTTTTTGTTTTAAAAGCTTCGTGAAATTACGAGCCCTGTACCTATTTTTTTATTATCATTTGCTATAAATAATCCAATATTGAAATTATTATTTATTTCTTTACCAATAGAGATTTGATATTGAAAACTATCACTAATACTAGTTCTTCTTCCAAATTTTATTTCATAATAATTGGATAGAATTTCACCATTAATACCAAAATGTATTACATCAACTTTTTCAAGTGGCCAATTTGGATAGTCTTCTGGAACAGGCAATTTAATATATGGATTACCTAATATATAATTATTGTAACTCCATCCTAATCTATAATGATAATGATAATAATATAATTTCTCAAAATGATTCGGATTTCTAAATTGATTTGATGTGACTAAATATTCAATCAAAAGATTAGTTTTCGGAATATAGTTTATTAACTCTAAACCCCATAGACCATCAAATCTATTTTTAAATCTTAATCCGCTAGTATCTTCAAAAATATGTTGATAGTAAAACTTGGTTAACCTTTCATTGTTTGTTTTTTCAAATATAAAATCCCATATCGCAACATGATTTCCTAGTGCATTTTGATGTGATCCTTCATGTGAATCAAATCCATCTCCTGCTGTAAATATTTTTAAAAAATCTTTAAAAGAGTGAGAAAAAGTTCGACCATCATAACCATCTCCATCTGAATATGCACCACCCCACATTGCTTCATGAACCAATCCCAAGCTAATTCTATAGTTATTATTTTTTATGTGCATATAAATAAATTTCTCGTGAAGCAACGGAGCTTTAGTATAATAGTTTTCTTTTTCAAAAAAACCATGTGCTATTCCACCTTCAAATGTTAGTTTGTTAAACTTTTCTATATTTTTTGATGTCACAAGACCAATTTTTGGCATAGGTCTTGCGTTGTGGCTTATCAACATATGCCCAGAACTAAGGTTGTCATTTAAATAATTACTAAAATCTCTATAATATCTTCCCATGCGTAAAAATGTTTTATCTGAAAAATTGTATTTAATAAATGATTCATTAAGATAAATTTTTTCTGAATCATCTTGAGCAAGAATATTAATTACATAAGTAGTTTTTGATGTTTTTAATTTCCAACTACCTCGAAAATCAAAATTAGCAGGTTTTATTCCAAAGTTATTTTTTTCTAACCACCAATAATCTGAATCTGTAGGATTTGATTTGATTTTAAATGTTAGTTTTTGTTCCTGAGCTACTAATGTTGTATTTAATACTAAAATCAACATTATTAGAAATGAGATTTGATTATTTTTTCTAATTAACATTGACTTTAATTTAACTGTTTATAGCAATCTATAATTTTAGTAGTACATTCTTGGATTGTGAGTAGACCAGTATCTATTTTTACAGTCTTTGGATCGGTAGGCATTTCATAATCTTTTGCAAAATAATCTTCTCTACCTCTTATTTCTGAAGTATGTAAATAAATTTCTAAAAAAGGAAACTCATTTTTTAGCTCATCTCGTAAAAATTTGTATGGTGCAACGATAGAAACTACACAAAGATAATTTTTATTTGCTAAAAATCTCATAATAGAAATCGCAGTAGATATATTTTTAATTCTACCTTCTTTAGAATAATCCTTATTCTTATTTATACTTCTCAAATCATCGCCATCTAAATTAATAACATCCAAATCTGGTTCTTCTTTTTGAATAGATTTTATAAAAGAATTAGCCAGCGTAGTTTTCCCACTTCCAGGTTGGCCTGTTAACCAAATAATCATACTATTCTCCTTTCTGATATAAAATTATCAACACAGTATTTAATTCCATCTTCTAGTGATGTAAAATTTGTAAATCCAGCTTTTTTAATTTTTGTCATATCTCCCTCAGTAAAATTTTGATATTTACCAATAAATCTACCAGCCCCTGTAATTAAAATCATAATAATTTCACTTTAATAAACTATTATTTGAATCTTGTTTTTTTATATAAAATTTCCAATCCATAACTTCAATAGCTGTATGTTTTCTGATATCAAAGGATTGAAATTCTTGATTAGGTAAAACTCTTTTTTCAATGCCGTTTACTAATAAACCCATTGGCATAATAAAATTATCATTGACATTATTCCATTTGTAATAAAAGCTTGAATCTGTTTGATAATATTCAAGTGCAGGTTGATTTGGGGTATAAAAATATTGTTCTGAAAAATATGAATAGTCATCGCCGGTTTTCTCTTTAACTTTATCAAAGAAATCTTCTGTGCTTACATGACCTTTTGCATTTTCAACCATAAATTCTTTTAGTATTGCAAACCAAGCAGGGTCATCATTTATAACACTTCTTAAAGTATGCATTACCCAAGCACCTTTCATATAAGTATCACCATTTAAAGCCCAATAATTTTCATTTTCTGGACCTACAATAGGTATTTTGTTTTGAATCCTTGCTTTAATACTCTTTAAGTAATCAACACTTACTGGATAGCTATTGAATTTATCTTCAAAATATAATGCTTCAGAATAGACTTGTAATCCTTCATGAATCCAAATATGTGTTGGATCGATTGCAGTAACACTGTTTCCAAACCATTCATGCCCACTCTCATGTATAATTAAGGGATCAATCACTCCATACATAGCCCAACTGTCGCTCCTGACACCATTATAAATACTAAATCCGTTGCCATAGGTTACAGCCGACTGATGCTCCATGCCTAGATATGGTGCTTCAATCAGTTTATATCCATCATCCCACCATTGGTAGTCCCCAAAATATTTTTCATAGAAACGAATAATTTCTTTTGATTGCACGAAGTAGTTTTGTGCAACTTCTTCATTATAGTCTAAAACATAATGGTTCATATAATGCGTTGTATCTTCTTTTATAAATGTATCTTGAACAGCAACATAATTTCCAATTTGAACAGAGATATTATAATTATTAATCGGATTGCTAACAAACCACTCATAGGTAGTTTTATTATTTTCTTTTTCTATCACACTCTTTAGTTGACCATTAGCAACGCTCACTAAATTAGATGGTACAGTAAAAGCCATTCTAACGCTATCTGGCTCTTCAGAAATATGATCTTTATTAGGCCACCAAATTCTTGCCCCTTCACCCTCACAAGAAACTGCTACCCAATCTCTATCATTCTTATCTTTAGCCCATGTAAATCCTCCTGACCAAGGTGGATTGTCAGCGCTTTGAGGTGTCCCATTATAATGAACTGTGAAATCAAATAATGTATCTTTATTTATAGGCTGGTTAAAGACTACCATCACAGCATCTTCTTCTCGACTATATTCAACAGAACTGTTTTGATGAATAATTTTTGTAATATTTAAATTTTTAGCTAGATCTACTTGTAAAGTATCAATATCATTAAGGCTTTTTGCTTTGATTGTTACAAATCCATCGATTGATTTTTTTTCAATATCAAAATCTATATTAATATCATAATATGTTACATCGTATGAGCTACGATATTCATTTAAAAACCCCATCAAATAATTATTGCGAGTTAATTCAGGTGTATCTGTCTGAGAGCCATGAGGCCTAGATTCATTTGTAATCGAATTGAGCTGATAATTAGCTAATAGCGCAATGACTGCATAGCCAATTACCATAAAGATAATTATTTTATATTTTTTTTTCATAATAGGTAGTTGATTGGAACATATTTTTAGCAAAAATAATATAGTACAGCAGAATACAAAATAAAAACCAAAGAACTATAGCAAAAGCTTCCTTTATTACAAATAATATATAGGCAATAGCAAAATATACTATCCATTTTATCCAGTTAGGTTGGTTCCATAGCTTTAATAATAAATTCATCGTTCTGCAAAATAATACAATTTGTTATAATAATCTAATGCTTCATCATAAATTGATTGATATTTTTTATCTAACTCGCTTTGATTTGCTGAAAACTTCTGAAAATGAGTCGTGGTAATAACATTATCATACCAATGCTTCCACCAAATACCATCTTGAGGATGATTTCCTTTCTGCCATTTCAACATAGAAATATCAAATTCTAAATTAATACTTCTGCACCACTGCGATAATATTTTTTCAGGGTTATTAAGTAGAATATTGGAATCAACCACAATAAATTTTTTACCAATACTATCTAAATATCTCATGATTTTATATTGCTGAGGATATCCCAGCTCATCTACATGATTGAGAGTATTTTTCTTCACATAAGAGTTTATTACATCTTTAGGATGGCGAATTAAAATACAGTTTTCAAAATTTTTAATCCAATGGATGTTATTTAAGTCAATTAAATGATGTGCCATATGTTTCTGATACCAATGTTCTTTGCCATTAGGTATTTCAGAACTAAGACTTGTAACTACATCATCATATTTATTAGGATAATGCTCAATAATTTCTTTATACATTGGATGTTTTAACTCCTGCTCTTTAAGGTAATAAGCATAAAAAGGTTCATCTGAAACAAATGAATCACTTCTAGATGACCAAGATCTCATAAGTGCAGTAGATATATTTCTTGGGCCTGACCAACAAGCAATTTTCATGTTAACCTATATAGTTTTGAATTTCTTTATTGTACAGCATTCTAATTTTATTAACCAAAGAATCAGAATTAGTCGATTCTAATTTTCTGCCTTCTAATTGTGAGACAGGAATAATACCTGCAAAGGTACCTGTTACAAAAGCCTCATTACAGTTTTTAATATCTTCGAATGTAAAATTAGTTTCAGAACATGCTATATTATTTTGATTACATACTAAAATAGCTTTTCCTCTTGTAATTCCATTTAAACAATACTCTCCGGTAGAAGTTAAAACTCTATCATTTTTAATAAAAAATAGATTAGTAGAATTGCATGTACTAATATTACCATTCATATCATTCATTATTCCTTCATCGTATCCAAGCTTATTTGCCTCTATGCTTGCTAAAATACAATTCAGTTTGCTTAGAGTATTATAGTGTGGACTTAATATACTCTCATTAGGTCTAATATTGGGAACTCTACCGATATTTACACCCTTTATATATGTGTTCGGGTCTGTTTGTTTATATTCAGGAATAATTACCAAATTAATTGGGCCTACATTTGCATTAGGATTCTGATATGGAGTAATTTTATCTCCTCTAGATACAACTAAACGAATGTGTATTTGATCATCCATCTTATTCTTATCTAAGACTTTATTTATTTCATAAATTATTTCTTGTTTTGAGTAAGGGATATCTAATGAGATACCTTGTGCACTTGCAAATAATCTATCTAAGTGATCTTCAATAAACACTAGTTTTGATTGATGAAGTCTAATACCTTCCCAAACACCATCTCCTAGTAAAAATCCACTATCAAAAACAGAAATTTTTGCTTCGCTTCTATGGAATAATTGTCCATTAATATTTATATAGATAGCCTGGTTAGCAGGGTTTGATATGTAAGAATGTGAGCCCATCACTAAGCTATGTTTGAAAAATTATTTCTTAGTCTGATTTTTGATCCATTCAAATGTATGTTTCATACCTCTATCTAAAGGGTAGTTAGGCTCCCAACCTATGTTTTCTTTAAAGAGTTTATTATCTGAATTTCTACCTCTAACCCCTTCTGGGACAGGAAATCCATACTTCTCTTCAAATGCTTCACCTTGCAAGTTATTGATTTTGATATCTTTTTCAGATAAATCTATAGCTATTTGAGCTAGCTCATTAATCTGAACCATTTCTTCAGAACCAATATTTACAGGATCGGTAAAATCTGATTTCATAAGCCTTTGAACAGCTTCGATACATTCATCTATATAAAGAAATGATCGTGTTTGTAAACCATCCCCCCAGACTTCAACTGAAGAATTTTCATCACACAGTATTGCTTTTCTACACATAGCAGCCGGAGCTTTTTCTTTTCCTCCATCCCATGTGCCTTCTGGACCAAAAATATTATGGAATCTTCCAATCCTAATATTAAGGCCATAATTTCTAGCAAAAGCCATATATAGTCTTTCACTAAATAATTTTTCCCAACCATATTCACTGTCAGGTGCTGCAGGATATGCACTATCTTCAGCACACATTGGATTATCTGGATCTTCTTGATTGTGAGCTGGATACATACACGCAGAAGAAGAATAAAAGATTTTCTTTACACCTTTTTTTAGTGATTCGTGAACAGTATTTAAATTAATTAATCCAGAATTATGCATTACATTGGCATCATTATCCCCTGTAAAAATATATCCTGCTCCGCCCATATCAGCTGCAAATTGATATAATAAATCCATATCTTTTTCAATGACTTTTTCTACCACTTTAGGGTCTCGTAGGTCTCCAATTACAAAATCATCAGCATGAGTTTCTGAAAATTCTGTATGTTTTAAGTCAACTCCTCTAACCCAAAACCCTTCAGATTTTAATCTCTTCACCATATGACTACCAATAAAGCCTCCAGCGCCCATTACAATAGCTTTTTTCACAATACTCTCCTTATTTTATTTTTAAAACAAATTCTTTCAAGACTAGAATAATAAATTTTGGCACCATTTCAAAATATCTTTTATATAATCTTTTTGGCTCTAGAATTAATCTAAAAAACCACTCTAAGCCCATTTTCTGAATTAGTTTTGGAGCTACTATTATACTACCTGTATGATAGTCAAAAGCTGCGCCAACCCCAAACATTAGCTTACAATCAAGCTGATTTATCCATTCATTCATAAAAAGTTCTTGCTTAGGAGTACTTAAGCCAACCCAGATTATATCTGGGGTTTTTTGTTTAATTAGATTTCTTAATTCCTCATCTTCTTTTTTATTTAAAGGCCTAAAAGGGGGACAATATGTACCCACAATATTTGCATTAAATTTATTTTCAAAATTTGATTTCAGTTTTTCTGCAACACCTTCATTACCTCCATAAAAAAAATGTCTGAAGTTTGATTTTGATGTTTTCTTAAAAAATTCATACATCATTTCAGGACCAAAACATCTTTTAATTGATTCAGACCCTTTTGATTTTGAATACCAAACAAGAGGAGTACCGTCCGGTATTGATAGATACGAGTTATTGTGAGCTTTTGCTACATTTTTATTTTTTTGAGATTCAATAACTCCATGTACGCCAGTAACTGTAATAAACCCTTTTATATCATTTGCCAATAGTTTGATTTCTAAGTGGCTAATTAATTTAGAGATAGATGTTTGAGCAATCTTAACACCATAAATGTCTATTGTTTTTAAATCAGATAGTTTGTCCAGTTTCAAAATATTCCCTAGATCCGATTTCTAATGTTGATTTTTAAACTGTCTTAGGGAAGATCCAACAATTAATCTTAAGAAATCAAGAGGCAAATGAATTAAGAAAAACTTTATTCCGAAAGATTTATATATGTATACAGCTCTTTTTAATAAAAAATGAGGAGACCTTCTTGTAAAAAAAGAATAGATAAATTGACTAAATGATAATTTTCTTAATTCATTATTAAGGCCTGTATTCTTCATATGAGTATAAACAGGAGCATCATAGCAAACAATAGGTTGTACACTATTTTTTCCTGCTCTAAATCCAAATTCATAATCAGCAAAATATTGTGGTAACATTTCATCAAATAAACCAATTTTTTTAATAATAGGAATTGGAATTAAAATACCTCTCCCTGGAAGAGTACTGCTTTTAATAGTCATATTATGAGTGTTTTTACAGACGTTATCATAATTTTCATTATGATTAATTCTTTGGTATTTGGCTGTCCATTTATTAACAATCACTCCTCCAAACTTTATTAAGTTTGAATCTAAATCAACAGTAACTGATCCAATTAGATTATTGGGATTCTTTTTATTACAGATTAAAAGATTATTTAAATAATCTTTCTTAACAATTGTATCACAATTAATTGTTAAAATAAAATCATTTTCGGTAGCATTTTTTAATGCATGCTGAATACCAGCATTTGTTGATTTTGTCCACCAATAACTTTCATCATTTAAAACTAAATCAACATAAGGATATTTTTTTACAATCATATTGTCTGTGCCATCGGAAGACCCATTATCTGAAATAATAATTTTAAAATCAGATACAGTTTGATCGTTTAATTTCTCAATTAATTCTTTAATAAATTTTTTTTCATTAAATGTTGGTATAACGATATAAATCATTTCTTATTTATTATTGTTCATTTGCAGTTTATCATAAATGCTTTTTTCATTTGTAAGATTTAAAGATTGATTAATGCAAAATATAAATACAATTCTTCACTATTAAAATTAAATATTCAAACTCTCTGTGGGCCCACAGGGACTTGAACCCCGAACCTGCGGATTATGAGTCCGTTGCTCTAACCAATTGAGCTATGGGCCCTCTGATTATATTTTTAGAAACCTTTTTCAAACACTTCAAGCATAATATGAGATAAAGTAACATGAGACTCTTGAATTCGAGCAGTATCATTTGATGGGACACAGATATTTATATCTGCTATATTCTTACATAAACCTCCATTTTCTCCGGTAAAAATGATTGATGTTATACCTATTTTTTTAGCCATTTTTAGTGCATTAACTACACTTTCAGAATTACCCGAAGTACTATATGCAATCAATATATCTCCCTTTGAACCCATACCAGATAGTTCTCTAGAAAAAACATCATCATAGCCATAATCATTTGCTATTGCTGTCATAGAACTAAGGTTCGATCCCAAAACAACACCTTTTAAAGATTTCCGTTCAATTTTAAATCTTCCTGTTAATTCCGCAGCAATATGCTGCGCATCAGCCGCACTTCCACCATTACCACAAAAAAAGATAAAATTATTGTTTTTAATAGCTAGGCTTATAGATTGAATTGCTTTGGATAAATTTTTAATAATCTCTTCATTTTGAAGGATTTCCTCTTTAACTGAAATAGAGGTCTTAAGAAGAATTTTAATAGTATTAATATCGTTCATTTTTAAATTTATAAAGAATAAGAGATTTCTCCTACAGGCTATTTATGATTCTAGCAATGTATCTATGCTTGAGAACACTTCCTCAAAATTATTGTATAAATCATCATTCAATAGGAAGACTTTTTTCATATTGCTTGAAGGGAAAGAATCGGGATAGGGTAAAAAGCGATTATAAGTAATTGATTGTTTTTTAAACATTATAGTTTTGCAATCAAGCATGTTACTTACATGGACCATGAATGTATCATTAGTAATTACCTTTTTACATGAGCTAGCAATATCAAATATGTCTGGGATGCTAGTTTTCCCATGTAAATTTACAATTTTATCACCAAATTTTTCTTCTATCCTATTACATATATGTTTTTCATATAAAGAATGTCCAGTTAAGATTATCTTTTGGCTGCTGTTTGATAAAATGTATTTAATTATTTTGTAGTAATAAATTTCTGGTAGATTCCTGCTCTTTTTTCTAGAGCCACAATTAACTATAATATGATTACTGTAATCAATATTTCCCCACTTAAAAAAGAAAGTATCAAGATTTATAGAAGAATGATAAAGTGTAGCCGATGAATTTGTAGTTAGCTTAATAATTTCATGATTTAAATGAAAGTCATGTATACTTTCATTGTGATTGATTTGAAGAAGTTGGTCATAAAATTTATTTCCTATATAATTAAAGAAAGGTGAGGAGTTTTCTAAATTTCCCAAAACACCAATTTTATTTTTTGATCTAATAAATCGTACTACCGAATCTTCCAAAAGAATTTCTTTTGAAAAAACAGGATTAATAATTTCATCACACTGCATTCTATTAATTTGTGACAGTATTTTAAATCTATAAAAAATATTTATTTTGAATTTTACCCTATCAATAACAAAATAATGTTTTACATTTTTAAGATTTTTGACAAAACTTTCTTGAAGATTTGAAACTATATATAATACCTCGTCTTTATTATTGGCATTTATGTAGTCAATAAATATTATTGCATCTCCTAAACCATCTAAGCGGACACAAACCTTTTTAATAGTTTTTTTATTTTTTAAGGGTATGATTTTTAAAACAGCCAAGAGAAGGCTATCACAAATTAAAAAAATTAGTTCATTAATTTTTTTTAACACTCGCTTGACAGAATCTTTTAGCCTATCTACGATAAAGCGTGCACCATTATCTGAATTTATTTTATTTGTTTGCTTCATTTTTTATCATCGTATTATAACATATTTAATAGTATTATTAAACAAAACAATCCTAAAAATATAAAGATGTTTTCATTATCAAAAATCAAAATTGCTTTTCAGTGGTCTTTTATGAGGACTTTTGTGCAGCAATTTCTAATTCCTTTTTTAAGATTATTTATTATACCAATTGTAGGTCCTTCTAATTATGGAGTTGTCGCAATAACATTTCTTTATTTCCGCTTTATTGAAATCCTTTTTCCTTTTGGTGTTCGAGACTTTATTCTAAGTAGAGATATAGATACAAAGAAGCAGATTGAGATGTTGCATTCTTTATCCTTTATTTTATCTTTATGTGCATTTTTTTTATGTCTAGCTCTATCATTTCTTTTGCCTTATTTTTATGACTCGAATCAAATTGCTTCAGCACTGTTTGCAACCAGTTTTTTGTTTCCCTTCATAGGTATTGGTTTAGTTCCACAGACTATTATTGAAAAAAAATTAGATATAAAATATTTATTCTATATCAATTTGATTCCATGTTTAACATCAATATTTGTAGCAATTCCACTTGCTATATATGGGTATGGATTTTGGGCAATACTAACTAGTCATATCTTGAATTATAGCCTAAGTAATATGATTTATTTTTTATTAAATCCGGTTTCTTTTGTTCTTCCATCAAAAGATTTACTCTCTAAACTTTTTTCTTTTGGTAAATGGAATACAGCTGAAAAGTCTTCAGAGTATTTTATTGGATGGATTGATTTATTTTTTGTTTCATTCTTAGGTATAGAAATCGCGGGTATATATAGTTTTGGTAAAAATTTTGCTGTTATACTGTTTACTTTAATCAGCAGCCCAATTGTGAATATTATTTTACCCATTTTTTCTTCTATGAAAAATAATATTAAAAAATTATTATCTTTTTTTATAGATATAATAGGTATATCTATATTAGTTAATATTTTCTTTGGATTTATTGCTTCTATTGTTTCATATTATTTATTTCAAGTATTCTTAACTAGCTGGCAAAATTTAAACATAGTGTGTTTGTATCTATTTATTAGTTCAATATTTGCAAGAAGTTATACATTATTAAGAGAGTATTTAAAAGTTCAAAATAAGATTAAGCCATATCCAATATTAATGATATGTTCAGGAGTAATTTTTGTACTCTCTTTTTTAATTATAGAGCCATCAACAATCATTGATTTTTTAAAATTAAAATTATTAAATGATATGTTATATGCTTTGTTAATGACAATATTACTAATAAATACAATTAAGAATTTTAGTTCTTCTTTAAGGCATTTTTTATCCTACGGAGTAAAATTTTTATTTTTATTATCGTTTAATTTTTTACTAATATTGATTTCTATTAATGATTGGTTTTTATCGAATAATCTGTATTATGATATGGGATTAATATTTCTTATGATATGCGTTAATATTTTAGTATTATATCGATTATTGATAGTAAAATATCCAGAAATTATGACTTACTATAATAACTAAATTTTTAAGTAACTATTTAACTATATAAAATGAAAAAAATTATTATTGCTGGGGGAGCAGGTTTTATAGGATCACATCTTTGTGAATTTTTGGTGGAAGAGAAAAATAATTTTATTTATTGTATCGATAATTTATTAACTGGTTCAGAAAAAAATATCTCTCATCTAATTGAGAAAAAAAATTTTGAATTTATCAATCAAGATATTTGCTCTAAAATTAATTTAGAAGTCGACCAAATATATAACCTCGCATGCCCAGCTTCTCCAATACAATATCAAAACCATCCAATAGAAACAATAAATGCATGTATAGATGGAACTAGAAACCTTCTTGATTTAGCAAGAAAATATAATGCTACTATTCTACAAGCATCTACAAGCGAAGTGTATGGTGACCCACTAGAGCATCCTCAAAGTGAATCTTATCATGGAAATGTAAATCTTAATGGTCCTAGATCATGTTATGATGAGGGTAAAAGGGTAGCAGAGACTATATTTTATAACTATAAAACCCAATTTAATGTTGATATAAGAATTGCAAGGATATTTAATACTTATGGACCAAGAATGCAAATCAATGATGGAAGAGTAGTATCTAACTTTATTAATCAGTCAATTAATAATGCAGATATAACTATTTATGGAGATGGATCTCAAACCAGATCATTTTGCTATATCATAGATATGATTGCTGGTTTAGTGAAATTAATGGATAGCGACTATCAAAATCCAATGAACCTTGGTAACGATGAAGAATACTCGATATTAGATATTGCAAATCAAATTGTAAAAAACATGAACTCAGATTCAAAAATTATTTTTGAAGATCTTCCAGAAAATGATCCTTTAAAAAGGAAGCCAAACCTATCACTAGCAAAAGAGATAATAAATTATAATCCAAAAATTCTTTTTTCTATCGGTTTAACTGATACAATATTATATTTTAAAAGCTTATATGAATAATCATTCATCAGGACCTTATACAAATATTGAGACTAATAATTTTCTTTCAGTTTTTAAATCTGAAATTAACACTAGTATTAAAATCACATCTTTATTTGCAGCATTTGGATTAATTTTTCTATTATTTTTTTATCCAGCTAATTTCAAATCAAGCGCTACTATTGTTCATAACGGAACTTCAATGAATTCAAGTCAATTTGCTTCTGGAATAATTTCTTCACTCGGACTTCCTGGTTCATCTGGAATGTCTAGTACATCACCGTCTGAAATTTCTTTTCAAATTTTGAAAAGTCATTCTTTTGCTAATGAAATGCTTTTTACAAAATTTTATTATTCTAAGTTTGACAAAAAGATTGAATTATTTAAAATTTTATTAGATGATGAAAAGATTCAGGTCTTTGATCAAGAAAATAAAATGACTGATGAAGGAAGACAGGATATTTATAGTGCAAAGAAGTACTTTTTAGAAGAAATATTTTCTGTAGAAAAAAATCGTATTACTAATGTAATAAATTTTTCTATAGTCTCCCCTGAAGCAAACTTGTCATATAATATTGCCAATACTACCATCGATTATCTTAATAGTAGATTTAACGAAATAGACATCTTTAGAGCTAAACAAAAAAAAGATTTTCTTGATACTAGATTAAAAACAATAGAGGAAGAACTTCTATTATTAGAGAAAGATTATATTGACTTTAAGAACCAAAATAAATTTATAAGTCAATCACCCTTATTGGAAATTGAAGAGAAAACTTTATCAAGAAAGGTTGAGCTACATACATATTTATTATCATCTCTAAGGCAGCAATCAGAGCTAATAGAAATGGAAGTATATGACCACATTAATGAATTGGCTGTTATAAGCTATCCAGAGATTCCTGCCTATAGAAATAATAGAAGAATTTTTCTTCTGATTGGATTTGTTGTATTAGGGTTGTTCCTATCAATTACTAATCTTTTCCGAATACTTCTATTACATGATAAAAAAACATAGTTTATGCTTGAAATATTATTAGTATTTAGCATAATATTTTTCCTGATATCAACTTTATTTTTAAAAACTGAACTATTTTTTTTCCTCTATATACTCCTAAATTTTTTTCAAGACATACTGATAGTTTCTAATGAAAATTTTTCTTTAGAAGTGATGGGTACAGCTCTTTATACAAATGACTTCTTTTTTTTAGCACAAATTTTATATTCATTCCAGTATTTAATCACAAATTTTCTATTGAAAAAAAATAGCAAGCTTTCTGCAACGCAATTTTGGGTGTTATTATTATTTTTACTTACTATACTTAAAATCTTTTATTCATATTTTATTTTTGGCACTCTTGCGTTTGTAACTTCGAGGGCGATTTTATATTTTTTAGGTAATATCTTATTCTTTTCTCTTGGTATTATGAGTCCTAAAAGAATATTAAAGTTTTTTCAGATAATATTCTTTTTTTCATTTATTTATTTATTTGTTGCATTGTTTAGATATTTAGGTCTCTTACCTAGTCTTTATTATGGTATTGATTTTATGGTTTGGGAGGATGATTTTTCTTCAAATCGTTTATTAGATAAAGATCAATTAATGTTTATTCTATTTGGTTCTATTTTTTCACTTTCATCGTTCTATCATCAGCCAGGTTCCTTCAGGAAGATATATTTACTCTTTTTCATTCTTTTTTCTTTATTGATTGTATTTTCTAATACAAGATCCATTATCTTAGTATATCTTTTAGGAATGACTTATTTCTTAATAGTTAATAACATTTTTAATATCAAATTTCTTTTCATATCAATAGTAACAACAATACTCCTTTTAGGATCTATTTCATTCTTTGATATAGCATTGTTTGAAACATATTTTTCTGGCTTTACATATGAAAATTTATTTAGTGAAAATTCAACATTTTTTTGGAGAGGTTTGGTGAGTCTTGGGTATTTATCTAATATGACTTTTGCTGCCTACTTTATAGGAATGTCTTTCGGGAATATACCCATTATATTTGTCGAACAATTTACATCTATGACAGGGGGTACTGCCGGGCTACATAATTTTTATGTTCAAATATTCTATTACTATGGATTGCCAATTACCTTAATGATATTTGGTTTTATTATGAAAATTTTTATTAAAATGCATAGTTTGACACATTTATTAGATGATGACATAAAGAACATACATATTATTAATATGATGATATTTCAAATTTTTATTTGCTATCTAGCATGGCCTTCTCATATTTTGGAAGCTATCATAATTGGCTTATCTATATGTATGTTCAGCCATTATGAAAAAATTAAAGACATTCGTCAATTAAAAATAAGTAAATAAAAATGATTATATTTTTACAGCCAACAATTGCACACTACAGAAAAGAATTTTATGAAAATATTGCTTATCCATTTACTATGTTATCAGCTAATGACGGTAAAGATTTAAAAATTATTAATAAAAAAGAAACAATTCTTGTAAAGAAAACTCAATTTTTCAGATTAAAATATTATCATATTTTTAAGGCCTTATTTCAAATTAAACCAAAATTGGTTATTACTTTTGGTGAGGTTAAATTGATCAATAATTTTATTTTTATTTTTTTTAAGTATTTTTTTGGTTTTAAGGTCATTTTTTGGTCTCAAGGATTACAGTTTAATAGAGGGCTAAGAACACCATTTTTAAAGTTTCTTTTTGATTTTTCTGATGGAGTTATGTTTTATACAAAGGAATGTTATGATCTTTCTAATATAAAAGCTCCGTCGACATATCTAAATAATACAGTTTCTATTGATAGTAAATATATTTCTGCTAAGAAAAGCAAAAACACACAAACTATAAATGGATTATTTATATCGCGTTTTTCAAAAAAGAAAAAACCGGATCAGCTGCATCATTTAATGAAAAAAATTTACTCTATTAATAGTGCAATAAATTTTAACATTATAGGATCGGGAGACTTAAAACCTGTCTTTAGGGAAAGCTTTATTATAGATCATGGAAAGGTCTATGATTTTTCTTTGAAAAAAGAAATTTTTGAAAATTCAGATTTTTTATTTATGCCATATTTTATCGGATTAAGTGTAGTGGAATGTTTTGCAAATGGCCTTCCAGTTTTAACACTTTCAAAAGATATTCAACTTCATAGCGTAGAATATTCATATATAAAAAATAATTATAATGGAAAGATATTTGACTCAGAAGAAGAGTTAATTAATTTTTTAAAAAATGTTTCTATAGAAGAGCTTGAAGAACTAGGAAAGAATGCAAGAAATTTTTATAATACACACTTACAAATTGATCATATGTATTCTCAAGCAAATAAATTTATAAATGAAATTATATCAGAATGAAGACTATGTATAAAAATACTGTAGTTATTGGATCGAATTCAATTAGTAGCGAGTTGATTCAGTCTAGAATCAATCCTCAAGAATCATACTATATAATTATAGTAGGAGATGAAGCTGAAATCGAAAGTGATCTGAATATTGATTTTTATCATGGATTGAATTCAATAAAAGATATTTTATCTATTACAAAAATTGATTCGGTTTTTTATTGTTTTGAATCTTTTAATAAAGAAGAAATGTTGTTAATTGCTCAGATATGTAGAGAAAATGAACTAAATTTTTATACTGCATCTCGAAAAGAAGCAGTTGCACAAAAAAGCTTTTTAGATCTCAGAGATATTAATCAGTTATTGTTAAAGAGACCTAAAAGCTACTTTTTTACAAAAAGAATTTTTGATATTATAATTAGTATCATTACTATTACTATTTTGTTCCCTATTTTTTGTATCATTGCTATCTTGATTCCAATAGAATCTGGCTTTCCTATTTTATTTAAACAAAATAGAATTGGTACTCAACAAAAGATCTTCTCAATGTATAAATTTAGATCTTTGTATAATGCCAGCAATCAACATGAAAAATCTCCATCTCATTCCAATGATAAGAGAATTACTAAAATTGGGAGATATATCAGAAAAACTAGTCTTGATGAATTACCTCAATTTTTTAATGTTCTAATAGGTGATATGTCTATTGTTGGCCCTAGGCCAGAAATGGAATTTATTGTTTCTCAGTACAATAAATTTGAAAACTTAAGACTCATCTCTCAGCCTGGAATTACTGGTTTATGGCAACTTAGTGATACCAGGAATCAGCCAATTCATTTCAATATTGACTATGATTTAAAATATCTATCTAGGCCATCTATAATAAGTGATTTGTTTTATATAATAAAAACATTATTTTTTGGTTTTAAAGGCATATGAAAAAAATAGGAATTATCGGATTTGGATTTGTTGGAACTGCAATTTATGAGTTCTTTAAAGATTTGATAGACGTAAAAGTCTATGATATCAATAAAAAAGATATTTCTGTAGATAGCTTAGAGGATTTATTAGATAATCGAATTTTATTTCTATGCTTACCTACCCCTATGAAAAAAACAGGAGAATGTGATATATCAATTCTATCATCGACCTTAGATAAGTTGAATAATCTTAGCTCTAAAGGTAAGATACCAATTATCATTAAATCTACAATACCTCCAGGTAGTACAACCTCATTTATTGATCAATATAAAAATCTAAGAATTTGTTTTAATCCTGAATTTTTAACAGAAGAAAATTTTATAGACGACTTTAAAAATCAAGATAGAATAATTCTTGGCACATATGAAAAAGAATATTTTGATATGATTCACTCTGTCTATCGAATAGGTTTTCCTGATATTAAAATTATTCATATTAAGCCAGTTGAAGCAGAGATGGTTAAATACGTTGCCAATACATTTCTTGCGACAAAAGTATCTTTTGCTAATGAAATACATAATATTTGTCAGTTTCTAGATGTAGAATATGACAACGTCATTGAGATCGCTAAACTAGATTCTAGATTAGGAAATAGCCACTGGAAGGTGCCTGGCCCCGATGGTAAGAAAGGTTTTGGAGGCAGTTGTTTTCCAAAAGATATTAATGCATTGATATATTTTTGTAAGAAAAATGATATTTCAATTCAAACTCTAATTGGTGCATGGGATACTAATTTAAAAGTAAGACCAGAAGAAGATTGGAAAAAACTAAAGGGTAGAGCTGTTTCCGTTGACTAAGCATAAAAAATAGAAAATCTTGCATGTCATTATTAAATAAAATCAGAAAAAAGTTTTGGAAAATTAATATTAATGTTGAACGTTTTTCATCTTTGAAGAATTATCTTTCAAGAAGAATACAACTATTAAATTATTATAATATCGATATAGTATTAGACATAGGTGCCAACATAGGTCAATATGGCTCAGAATTGAGAGATTTAGGTTATAAAAATGAAATAATTTCTTTTGAGCCCTTAGAGTCTGCTTATAAGGATTTAGAAAAAAAATCTCACTTAGATTCAAAATGGAATGCATTTAACTATGGATTAGGTTCAAAAGAAGGTTCAATGCAGATCAATATTGCTGAAAATTCTTATAGCAGCTCTATATTAGAAATCTTACCAAAGCATACTGATATTTCTCCCACATCTAACTATGTTAGTCGTGAATCAATAAAAATTAAAACACTAGATTCCGTTTTTAATAATTTTTGTGATTCAAGTAGCAATATATATATGAAAATTGATACTCAAGGTTTTGAAAAAGAAGTCCTATCGGGAGCGAAAGCTTCATTGAAAAAAATCAATCTTTTACAGATAGAAATGTCATTAGTCCCTTTATATAAAAATGAAGCTTCATTTAATGAAATGTTAGAATTTTTAACAAAGAATCATTATCAGCTAATTGGATTTGAAAGTGGATTTGTTGATCATACTTCTGGAGAGCTATTGCAGGTGGATGGCTTATTTAAGCGCATCTAAAAAAGTTAAAAAAATGAATAATATAAAACTCAGATCTCATACTTTATTTAATATTTTAAGAATAAAATCGCATGAAGATTTCCATAATTATCTATTTGATGAAAGCATTAATAGATATATCAATCATAGGAAAGCTAAGAATGCTTCTTTGGGTAGCGTTTTAGCTATATGTGCAAACTATAGAGAAGCAGAATGTTTAAGCAAGTTCTCATTTGAGAAAATTCATTTATCTGGAATTGGTATTCCGGATCAAAATTTTTTGAATTTGATAGATGCAGATTCAAGAATGATTTATTCTGAAGTCAATGCGGAGTGCACAGACATACCTTCAAAATCCTTTGATCTAGTTTTAGTAAAGGAAGGGTTGCACCATCTTGCAAGACCGATATTAGGACTTTATGAGATGTTGAGAATCACCAATGACGCTTCTATTGTTATTGAGCCAGCAGATACTTTTTTAGGAAGAATATTTGAAAAAATTGGTTTGACAAATATATATGAAATTAATCAAGAAAATATCTCTAAAGAAAAAAATAATGATGGACAAGCAATACGGTATAGAGATAATTATGTTTTTAGATGGACACCAAAAATCTTTGATGAAATATTAAAGAGCTATTATCTAGATTCTGGATATAAGATTGATATTACTGTAGGATGGATGACTTCTAAGTGGAATGGTAATAGAAATACTATAGTTAGAATCCTTACCACTTTAGTCGGCAGGTTCCTAAGCTTTATACCAGGATCAAGAGGTAATTATATGTCTGCATTAATTACTACAGGCAATGATATACCAGACGATCCTTTGAAGTTATAATTTTTTATTTCTACGAATCTCTTATTATATCTTTATTAAAAAGAATTAATATCTATATTCATCTTTCTTAAAAGGTCCTTCAACCTTAACACCAATATAATCTGCTTGATCTTTTGTTAAGACTGTCAAATCTGCATCAAGATGTTCTAAATGCAACCTAGCTACTTCTTCATCTAGTTCTTTAGGCAACTTATATAATTTGACTGCAGGTTTTTCTTTAGCTAAAAATAGCTGTGCCAATACTTGATTAGAAAATGAATTTGACATAACAAAGCTTGCATGTCCTGTAGCACATCCTAAATTAACTAATCTGCCTTCTGCTAGAAGGAATATTTCTTTGCCATCAGGAAAAGTATATCTATCGTATTGAGGTTTAATTTGTTCTTTTTTTGCATCGGAGTCATTTAAAGCATCTACTTGAATTTCATTGTCAAAGTGACCAATATTACAAACGATAGCTTGATCTCTCATTTTTCTGATATCTTCAAGGGTAATGATATCTTTGTTTCCTGTAGTGGTAACAAATAAATGACCTTTATTTAATACACTTTCAAGAGTTCGGACTTCATACCCTTCCATCGCTGCCTGCAAGGCGCATATAGGGTCTATTTCAGTAACAATGACCTTACATCCATAAGACTTCATAGATTGAGCGCAGCCTTTACCGACATCCCCATATCCACAGACTACAACAGTTTTACCCGCCATCATTACTTCTGTAGCACGCTTGATACCATCTACTAATGATTCACGACATCCATAAAGATTGTCAAATTTTGATTTAGTTGCAGAATCATTAACATTGAAAGCAGCAAATAGAAGTTCATTATCTTGTTCCATTTGTATTAAGCGAGCAACACCGGTAGTAGTTTCTTCTGAAACACCAATAATATCAGGCACAATATTATGCCAATGATTTCCATTAAGCTTATGTACTTTTCTGATCAATTTTTCAATAACTAACTCTTCTGGATTCGTTGTTGTTATTTCAGGATAATCTCCATGCTCATTAAAATAATTTTCTAGTTGATATCCTTTGTGGATAAGAAGCGTAGCATCACCACCATCATCAACAAGTAAGTTTGGACCTAAATTTCCATCGAAGGTTAATGCTTGTAGAGTACAGTCCCAATATTCTTCTAACGTTTCACCTTTCCATGCATAAACAGGCGTACCAGTTTCTGCAATTGCTGCTGCTGCTTCATCTTGAGTTGAAAAGATATTACAGCTTGCCCATCTAACATCAGCTCCTAAGTCTTTTAATGTTTCAATAAGAATAGCAGTTTCTTTGGTCATATGTAAAGAGCCAGTTAATCTAAAACCTTTCAAAGGTTGTTTGTCAGTATACTGTTTTCTTAGAGACATTAGCCCTGGCATTTCTTTCTCAGCAATATCAATTTTATGTCTACCCAGAGGTGCGAGACTCATATCTTTTACCTGATTTGGTAAGATCTTTACTACATTTTCCATATTTTTCCCACTGTTTTTAACTACTTTTTTTGTCGTAGCATTATTTTCACTATTTAAATTTACTACTCTCATAAATCAATTCCCCCATTTATGTCTATTTAATTTTCCAGTAATATATTGGCTAAATCTGTTTTTTCCCAAGTAAAATTAATACCACTTCTTCCAAAGTGTCCATAGGCTGCTGTATCTTGGTAAATAGGTCTTTTTAGTTGTAGTGCATTAATGAGATTCTTTGGTCTTAAGTCAAAGTGTTTTCTTACTAATGACTCAAGTTCTTTTGCTGACATCTTACTTGTTCCAAAAGTATCTATGCTTATAGATGTCGGTTCAGCTACTCCTATAGCATATGAAACTTGAATTTCACAATAATCAGCTAATCCTGCTGCAACAATATTTTTAGCAACATATCGTGAGGCATAGGCAGCAGATCTATCTACTTTAGATGGATCTTTTCCAGAAAAAGCTCCACCACCATGTCTTGCCATCCCACCATAGGTATCAACTATAATTTTTCTTCCAGTTAGACCGCAATCACCTACAGGCCCACCAATGACAAAGTTTCCAGTAGGGTTGATAAAGATTTTTGTTTCAGATGTAATCCAATCACTAGGAACTATAGGTGTAATGATATGCTTAAATACCTCATCATAAATTTCTTGATGAGTGATATCTTCATCGTGTTGCGTAGAAAGGACAATAGCAGAAAGTCCTTTAATTGTTTTTCCATTATCTCCATATGACACACTAACTTGACTCTTTGCATCAGGTCTTAACCATGGAAGGAGTCCACTTTTTCTTACTTCTGATTGTTTTTTAACTAGTTGATGAGATAGATCAATAGGAGCTGGCATTAAAGATTCTGTTTCTTTACATGCATAGCCAAACATCAATCCTTGATCTCCTGCGCCTTGGTTTAAATCTTCTCCTTCACCTTCATTGACA
>NZWP01000014.1 GCA_002701645.1 Fidelibacterota bacterium
ATCTTGTTGCAATAACACTGCCGCAACAGAACTATCAACTCCACCACTAATGCCTAATACTATTTTTTCTTTTTTCATGTTGTTTACGTTGTTATCTTAGTAAAAAAAATTATGACTTCAAATTACTCACATAAAGCACTTGTTTTTGGTTCTATCAGTATTGATAAGATAATCAATAAATATGGGACATATGTAGATGTCTTGGGCGGATCAGCATCTTATGCCTTATTAGCAACGAAGCAGAAAGAATGTCAGCTCGTTGGAACGGTAGGAAGCGATTTTTCTAACGAGCACTTTAATCTTTTAAGTAATCATTCTATTAATTTAGATGATTTAAAAATAGAAGAAGGAAAAACATTTGCTTGGGGAGGTGAATATGCTCAAGATTTTTCTACAAGAGAGACATTATATGTTAATCCAGGGGTTTCAGAAAAATATATGCCAGTTTTATCTGAAGATTCCAAACAATGTGAATATTTATTGCTAGGAAATACACACCCTAATTTACAGCTTACTGTTTTAGATCAAATTCAATCAAACCCTTTTGTCATATTAGATACATTTAAATTGTATATGGATATAGCTAATAATGATTTAAAAAAAATTATTTCCAAATCTAATTTATTATGTATCAACTATAATGAAGCTGTGTATTTATCTGGCTTATCACACCATACTTTAAGAGAAATGGCAGAATGTATACTAAATATGGGTACAGGAAGTCTTATTATTAAGCAGGGAGAAGATGGAGCTTCTTTTTTTGACAGCGATACTCATTTTTCTATAGGCGCATACCCTGTTGAGACAGTTATGGACACCACTGGTGCGGGAGACGCTTTTGCAGGAGGATTATTATCATCTAAAATGGCTGGAAAAAATATTCAAGAATCTATGATAGCTGGGGCAACAATGGCGTCTTTTTGTATTGAGAATATTGCACATGAAGGTATAGTTAATGTTTCTGATAGGGAATATCAATTGCGAAAAGAATGGATTAAATCTACTCTTACCTATTGAAATCTGATAATAATAATACTAACTTGTTCCTATTAAATGGAGGATATATGTTTATAAGCGCTATAAAAAACTTTTTTATTACATTAATATTAATTTCTACACTGTTTGCTGGACAAGATTTAGAGTCTGCAAAAATCAGATTAAAAGACAAAGAATGGGGAGCAGCTGAAGAATTTTTATTAAAAGCTTTAAATCATCCAAAAGACAAATGGGAAGCAGCATTCCACTTAGCAGATAAAATTTATCCTAGAGCTCAAGAGTGGGGAAAAGTGAAAGAATACATGGATATTGCTAGCACTGCTTTACCAAGTGCTAAAATTCGACCTACAGCAAATGATAAAAAAATCTTACTGTCTCAAGCTATTACAGCTTCATTGGTAAAAAGTTATAATTTGATTTATTATAGAGCCTCTGGATTTTTAGGTTTATTAAATAAGGTCAGCGATGTAGATAAAAGAAATGCGCTAATAGATCAAGCCATTGAAACGTCGATGCAGGCAAAAGAATTAGACCCATTACAACCAGGGTCCTATGCATTGCTTGGACTTTACTATTCTGTCAAAGGAGATAAAGACAACTCATTTAAATATATTGATCAAGCCTTAGCGTTACCAGATGTACCAGAAGATGTTCAATTAGCATTACTGGTTAGCGCCGGACAAAGTGCGGTGCGCTTAGGAGATTTTGAAAAAGGATTAAGTTATTATGAAAGCGCTCTAGCTGTTAATCCTACCGAAGTACCAGCTCTTAAGAGTCTAGGTGCTTTGTATCTTGCAAAAGATAACTTTGAACCTGCGTTAAAAAATCTTAATGCAGCAATTGAAAATTCTGATGACGATAAAGAAAAAGTCGATTTGTTTTTTAATAGAGGTCTAGTTTATTTAAAAATGAATGAATTTGAAGAAGCAGAGTATAATTTTGAAGAAGCATATTTCTTAGCTCCCGATGATAAAGAAGCTTTATTGGGACTTGCAAAAGCTTTGGAGCAAGCAGGAAGATGGAGAAAATCTAGAACATATTATTTAGAACTCATCGATTCTGATCCAAATAAGGCAAGCTACTATTATGGAGTATATCGTACCTATTTTGGTGAAGGTAGATTAGATGACGCTACAGAATATCTTAATAAAGCCAATGCTTTAAAATAAAAATAATTTTTTATAAATCTATATTTAGTAAATAGTTTGGCCAATCTGTTCTTGGTAAAATCCTTTAGTAGCATTTTCTAGCACTACTCCTACTGCGCGATAAGCATTTGCATTATCTCTAAACCCAGCATAAGGCGTTGCTATCTCAATAGCATTCATTTTCCCGCCATTACTGCTACCATAAGTTTCAAGAGTATACCCTCCTGATAAATATGGGTTAGTACCAGGGGATGGGTTATCTAATGTTGGTACAACATTAAAAGTATAGCCATTATAGGATGAACCAAATAATAAATTTCCAAAACTGCTATATCCTCTAATTACTTCTGCGAAAGTTGCTGCAGAAATAGATGCCATTTGATTCACACTAGATTGGCTATTATATGCGTTAAGCGCAGTATCTGACAGATTTAAATTATCAGCAGATAAGAGATAGCCAAGCTCAACTTGTTGTACGGAATGGTCATGCCCCACAAGATTTAACAATATACCTGCATCAAAATGTGCATCTACAGAATCAATAGCTGTTTGTAAGTAGCTATGATATGTGCCATATGATAGCACAGAATAACTATTGCCTTGTGCACCATCTGTTACATTTAAATCTGGGTCTAATTTTGTACGACTAACATTATTATAAATAATATGGGGGAAAAGACCACTAGAATTTGCATTAAAAAATACTGCAAATTGTTCTGCAACTTTTCTTGTATTGACTGCGCGCTCTGTATCTCCAGTGCGGTCTGCCATTGTAGATGGAGCCAATGTTCCATCATGAGGAACAGTGATAATAACAGGAGTATTACCCACTCTATATTGTATATACCCTTGTCCATCTGATATTAGTTCCCCAGGAGTATATATTACGGTCGGTGTTGGTACTGTAGATTGTGTTGCACGATTATTATCGCCACAACTTATTAAAAAAATTAGCGTTGCTAATGTTAGTGCAATGAATGATTTATTAATATGTGATTCCTTCATTTTCATCGTATGTTCCTCGTTTATCAAAACCGGTTATAAATTTATTATTCTTTAAATGTACTCCATGTATCTGTGCCAGCGTATATGTTCCATTCTCTGCGGTACCATTATGTTCAAAGATATGATTTAATGCTTCTAACTCACTGATAGTTTGTTGAGTCAATGCATCCTTTTCATATCGAACATTATCTGGCAACCATTGAGAGTGTGTTCTTGGAACATTAATTGCTTCTTGGATATTTAATCCATGATCTACAATGCTTATTATTGTTTGTAAGACACCAGTAATAATTCTTGATCCACCAGCAGCTCCAATTGTTACTATTGGGTTGCCTTCATTATCAATAATAACTGTAGGGCTCATAGAGCTAAGCGGACGCTTAAAAGGTTGAATAGCATTTGCTTCATATCCTATTAAACCAAAGGCATTAGCTGTTCCTGGTTTAGATGAAAAATCGTCCATTTCATTATTGAGTAAGAATCCAGCACCATCAACAATTTTTTTACTTCCATAACTCAGATTGAGCGTGGTGGTAATACCAGCAACATTACCTTGATTATCTATCACAGAATAGTGTGTTGTTTCTATACTTTCTTTTGATAGAGTTTTCCCTGCAGCAATTTTTGTGCTACGTGTTGCTGAATTCATAGAGATTAATGCTAAGCGCTCTTTTGCATATTCTTTTGACGTTAACATTGGAATTGGATTAGGCCAAAAATCTGGATCTCCTAAATGTATTGCTCTGTCTGCATAAGCTAGTCGTTGCACCTCAGTTAGTAGATGTACAAATTCTGTAGAATTTCTTTCCATAGATTTAATTTCAAAATTTTCAATCATATTTAACATTTGTATTAATAAAGCTCCACCTGAGCTTGGTGGACCCATAGAAATAACTTTATTTCCTCGATATGTTCCCACTACAGGATTTCTGTAGACTGAATCATAATTGAATAGGTCTTCTTTAGTGATAAACCCATCATTAGCATTCATCTCTTCTATGATTAGTTCAGCTGTTTCACCTTCATAAAATCCAGCCTTTCCATATTGAGCAATACGTTTTAACGTGTCTGCTAAGTCTTTTTGTACTAATAAGTCACCTGGTTTCCATTCGTCAATACTTGCTAATTCTTTTGCATAATCTTCTTCAGAAAGATCTCCGTTTTTAAATGCTTTTTGAATATTAATTATAGCATCATTTATATCTTTCACAAAAATTTTAGTAGATCCTGCATCGGTTAAAAATAGAGCTTTATAAGAATCAAATCCTTTGGCATCTGTGGCATTGATATAATGACCATTTTCTGCATAATGAATTGCAGGAGCCATAATTTCTTTTAGAGTAAAATTGCCAGATCCATAATCATTAAAAATTTTTAATAAACCATTTACTGTTCCTGGCACCCCTGAAGATTTATGAGAGTTCAGAGCAAGATCGCGGCTATACTCTTGATTTTCATCAAGAAACATCGTTTCATATGATAATGCGGGAGCTTTTTCACGAAAATCTAAACTAATTGCTTCGCCATCTTCAGTATAGGCTACTAAAAAACCTCCACCACCAAGATTACCGTTCGAAGGAGAGGTCACTGCTAATGTAAACCCCGTTGCTACAATAGCATCAAAAGCATTTCCACCCTGTTTTAGAATATCAATCCCTATTTGTGAAGCGAGGCTTGATGTAGAAGATACTCCGCCTTGTGTATTACTAGACTGATTACAGCTTGTAAATAGCAATATAGTTATGGTCAATATAGTGTAATGTATTCTCATGATATGAAAGATAATAAAAAGCCTCTACAAAAAATAGAGGCTTTTTATTTTATTCAGTTATAATAACGATATTACTTATAGAGTCATATCTAAACGAGTGTATACGTAACGTCCGCTAAATCCAAATGGACTATATCCAGAATGTTGGAATATTCCATTGAAACTATTTCTTTTAATAGTTTTATCAGGATAGACATCGAACATGTTATTTACACCAAATGAAACACGTACTTGACTATGCGCCTGGAATGAATATTCCATGTCTGTAGTCCATTTGCCGCTTAATACTTGTTCTCTTTCAACAGATCCTGAAGGAATTGTTACTTCACCCCAACGATTCATTTTAACCATGAATGTTGTAGTTGGTCTTTGAACTCTTGCTGAGAATTGGAACATTTCCGTAGGAGATGCACTTTCAAATCTCACAGTGTTAGAACGACCTAACAAAGAAGCGCCTGTATAATCAGCTAGCGCTGCTGGAGTTACAAGATCACCTTTATTAGTAACCTCAGTATCATTGAAGTTCATAGCTGCTTTTAACAGCAATGTACCATTTGACAGGTCTTGAGACATAGTTGCAACTATGTCTAACCCGTTTGTTTCAGTATCAATTCCGTTAAAGAAATATCTACCACCAACGGCAGGGATATTTCTTTCAGCAAAGAATGTTGCCATATCAGAAGTAGCACCAGAACCCTTAAAGGTTTCACTCATAGTAATACGATCTTCTACAACAATTTGATAAGCATCTACTGCTATAGTGAACGTATCATCTTTATAAGTCATACCCGCTGAAAGGTTTGTTGATGTTTCTGGCTCAAGGTCTTTTGCTCCTAGAGCAATCGCTGGTTCTGAATCGTTTGGAAAAGTTCCTACTTCGTAAGGTATTCCATCGATAAAGTTAGTTGCGATAGATGAGAAATAAGCTTCTTGTAAAGCTGGTGCTCTAAATCCTGTGCTAAATGAACCTCTAGCAGCTACACCATCTTGTATCTCATATCTCAAAGCAACTTTACCATTAACTGTACTACCAAAGTCACTATAGTTTTCCGCTCTTAATGCAACGTTTACTAATAAGTTATCACGAACGTCTGCTTCAGCATCAACATAGACACTAAATGCGTCTCTGTCACGATCTTGCTCATTATTAGGAGCTAGTCCTGGTAAACATTGACAACCAACTGCTGCGCCATTACCTGCATTTGGGCCATCTAATACATCAAAACCGCCGTCAGCATAACCTGCTTCTTCACCGGCTTCAATAGTATAGTTTTCCATACGCAATTCAGCACCCATAGCAAGACTTAATGGTCCATCAAGTCCTTCCATGTCCATTTGTGTTGTTAAATCAAAATTCACAGTAGTTTGACTGTAGCCTAATGTTCCTAGGTCGAACTCAGCTTGTTGTCCTGCGCTAGTACCATAGGTTGCATTATGACTGTTTACCATTCCCCATGCAAAGTCATTTGATCCATTGTTTACACTGATATCATAAGCATAGTCTCCCATAAGACCTTTCATCCCAATTGCAAAAGATTTGTCTGAAAGTTCAGGGCTAATTAACGGTAAGAATCCATCTGGATACCATGCACGAAGAGTACGATTATCTTGTGCTCTTCTGTAGTAACATCCACTTTCACCATCTCGTGTATTAAATCCACCAAATGTGTATAAAGTGCCTTTTTCCATAGGGAAACTACCATTCCACATTAAACTTACTTGTTCAAAATTACCAGCACCGATACGGTGATTTTCTCTGTCAAATGCAGCTTCTTCTGCATCCATACCAGCGAAGTACTGTCTTCTTGGATCAAGACCCGCACGGTTTGTACGACCACCGTCACGAATTTGACCACTTACATATAGATTTCCACCAAATACTTCCATGCCGTTACCAGCGTGAATAATTAGATTTCTTCCATCTGTTTTGTGTACAGTTTCATTTCCTGAACGTGCCCATCCGCGATCTGCAGAGTATGGCAAGTATCCAGTGCCTTCATGTTCATCATCAAGATCCCAACCATAAGTTGATGCATCTTGACCATCGATTAAGCCTTCACCAGCTGCATACCCTCTGTCAAAATAAGAATCATTTCGACCATAGGTAATGCTCATGTCTGCTCCACCTGTTTCTTTTAATATTAAATTAATAACACCTGCGACAGCATCAGAACCGTATTTCGCTGCAGCACCATCACGCAAGACTTCAATCTTAGAGATTGCACTTGCTGGGATAGCATTTAAATCAACCTGAGTTGAACCACGACCAGTAGAACCATTTACGTGTACTAATGCACCTTGATGACGTCTTTTACCATTTACTAGTACTAGAGTCTGATTTGGTGCCATACCACGTAAAGTAGCAGGTCTCATATGGTCAGAACCATCTGTAATATAGCCTTTAGGCGAATTATAAGATGGAATTAAGGCTTGTAATAGGTCATTAGTTTCAGTGAAACCAGATGCACGAATTTCAAGCTCAGTAATAACTTCTACAGGAACTGCTTGTTCGTCTACATTTCTTGCAAAACGAGATCCAAGAACTGAGATAGAATTACCGGAAATTGCACTAGATGCTAGTGAAAAGTTTGCGGTTGCAGAACCATCTACATTTACAGAAACACTTGCAGATTCATATCCAATGTATGAAGCGGTTACAGTATATGCACCACCTGACACACCGTCGACTGAATATGATCCGTCGGCTGCTGTTGCAGCACCAGATGATGTTCCTTCAACTGTTACATTTGCACCAAAAAGAGCATTACCTGCTCCATCAGTCACGGTACCTGAGACTGAACCTTGTGCAAACATAAAGCCGGACATCATAACTAGCGCTATCACATTATATAGCTTTCTCATTGTTTTTCTTCCTTTGTTTATGTACATATTAATAAAAATTTGGCATACACCCCTATCTATAGAGAGGTGAAATTACCCTTAGTTGATGTAACTTAATTGTAAGAGGATGTTAATGTCAATCTTTTAAAGAGGAGAAATTACTATCTTCTACTGCGCAGTTTCATGAGAAGATTTAAAATTTCAATATAGAGCCAAATCAAGGTAATCATCAGTCCAAATGCACCATACCATTCCATATATTTTGGAGCACCATGCTTTGCGCCTTGTTCTATAAAATCAAAATCTAACACTAAATTCATTGATGCAATTCCAATAACAAATAATGAAAATACAATACCAATTGTGCCGTTTCCAAATAACGAACCCATAAATGATACTCCAAAAAACGATAAAATCATATTTAGCACATAAACGATTAAAATACCAAATGTGGCAGAATATACACCTAGCCTAAAGTTATCTGTAACTGCAATTAGTTTGCTTTTATATAGCAATAATAGTGCAGTTAAAATTCCAAAGGTTAAACAAATTGCTTGATTAGCAATGCCAGGATACATGGCGTCTGCCATTGCAGATATCCCGCCCAGAACTACTCCTTCAGCAAGACAGTAAAGTGGAACGGTATATGGTGCAGCCTTTTTATTAAAAATAGTTATCATTAATAAGATAAATGTGAAAATAATAATTGGCCAAAATAACATTAAAGTTATTGATGGATTATTCCAGCTATAAATAGCCGATGTCATAAGGAGTAGTAGACCTAGCGCAGTTTTATTAACTGTTCCATCAATAGTCATCGCTTCGGATTGAGCAACGCGTCTCGTATTTCTAAAAGTATTATTATTTAATGCAGGATTAGCAGATCTCATATTATAATCTTCCTATTTATTGTCATGAATAAAAGCAGAGATTTTATCAATAGAGACACGTGTTTGTTTCATTGAGTCTCGTTCACGTATTGTTACAGACTCATCTTCTAGCGTTTGATGATCAAGTGTAATCCCAAATGGAGTTCCAGCCTCATCTTGTCGATAATATCGTTTTCCAATAGAGCCTTGTTCGTCATAGATACAAGGAAATTCTTTATTTAATGTTTCAAATACAGACATTGCTTTTTCAGGCAAACCATCTTTTTTGACTAGGGGGCAGATTACTGCTTTGATAGGAGCTAGATCATAAGGTAATCGTAATACCACTCTATTGTTATCTGTATCCTCAAAATAAGCTTCACATAATACCATTAAAAAGAGTCTATTTAGTCCAGTGGACGTTTCAATGATATATGGATGATATTTCTCCTGTGTTTTTGTATCAAAGTAAGTCATATTTTTTCCTGAAAGATTTTCATGTTGTTTAAGATCAAAGTCGGTTCTATTATGAATCCCTTCCACTTCACCCCAACCAAATGGAAAATTATATTCAATATCATATGCATCTTTTGCGTAATGAGCGAGGGCATCTTTGCTATGCTGATGAAATTTTAAATTTTTAGACTTAATACCTAAATGATTTAAATAAAAATCTAATCTTTTTTGTTTCCATAAATCCATATTGTCAACATCTTCTGATGGATGCACAAAATATTGCATCTCCATTTGTTCAAATTCTCTCGTTCTGAATATAAAGTTTCTTGCTATAATTTCATTACGGAATGCTTTCCCAATTTGTGCAATACCAAATGGCACTTTTAATCTCATAGTATGTTGTACCAATAAATAATTAATAAAAATTCCCTGCGCAGTTTCTGGTCTAAGATATATATTTTTCCCTGTTTTTTCAGAAGGGCCTGAATCAGTTTTAAACATTAAATTGAATTGTACAGCAGGGGTCCATTTACCAATTGACCCAGAATAAGGATCAATGACTCCAGCTTGCTCTAAAACACCATCATACTTAGACCCATTAGATAATAAAGCGTGGGCCATGTCATTATATATGTCATCACTTTTAGTGCTATCTATTTTTAGTTCACTACATAGAGCATCAATTACTTTTGATTTTTGTTGCGACAAGAGATCGTCTATACGATATCTTTTTTTATTATCTTTATTGTCTGTCATAGGGTCATTGAAATTGGCGATATGTCCACTAGCTTCCCACACATCTGGATGCACCATAATTGCACTATCAAGTCCTACAATATTTTGATGAGATTGGGTCATTTCTTTCCACCATAGCTCTGATATTGATTTTTTAAGCTCTACACCTAAAGGCCCATAATCATACGAAGCTTTAAGCCCGCCATAGATTTCAGAGTTAGGAAATACAAACCCTTTTCTTTTGCATAGTGAAATAATTTTATCTAAGTGTTGTTTCTTCATTTGAATAATTTAAGTATAGTAACTAAGAAAATAAATACTTGTACAATATTATTAATCCAAGTAATCCAAATAACAGTGGCCCAATAAAAATAAGAGCATCAAATCCTTTTTTTGGAGGATCTGCTAGTATATATAAGCCATATTTTTCTACGTAATAATCTTTAATTTCTTGATCATTCATTCCTTTAATAACCATTTTTTTAATTTCAGCACGCATTTCTACTGCTACATTTGCCTGAGATTGTTCTAAAGTGAGCCCGTCACATATTGGACACATTAATTGACGATTTAAAGAATATAAACGATCTTCTAATGATGATTGAAAGCTAAAGAGAAAAGTAAAAGTACATAAGGCTAAAAAAACTGTCTTTGTCATTTTTTTTCTGCTAATAATTTCATGGCTTCTTCCAGAGTAACATCTTCAATTGAATATCCTTTAAGCGATACATTCTTTTTACCGTCTGTTACATATGGACCAAATCTACCTCTTTTAATTGAAATATCCTTTTTTGTTTTTGGATCTGCGCCTAAAATTGTTGGCTCAAATTTTAACTTTCTATCTTGAATAAGTTTGATAGCCTCTTCTAAGGTAATAGTTAGAGGGCTGTCCGTAGATTTCATACTTGCATTAATTTTACCACATTTTATATATGGTCCATAAGGACCAAACGTTGCTAGTATATCTTCTCCAGTATCAGGATGTGCCCCCAATGTTTTTGGTAAACTTAAAAGGTCTGAAGCCATAGTTTCTGTTATATCCTCAGAAGATGTACCTTTTGGAATAGAAGCTCTTTTTTTGCTTTCTTGCAATTCTACATATGGTCCATAGCGTCCAACTTTTAAAAGAATATTTTCTCCATTATTAAATTTTCCAATAATATTATCTTCTTTTTGCATTGTACTAAGTTTGTCTATTGCTTCTTGATTTAAATCCCCTAAGAATAAATCTTGTGGTATTGTGATATTGCTACCATCTTTTTCTACATATGGACCAAACTTTCCAATACGAATGTTAGTTGTTTCTGATATATTTACAGTGCATGCTTTTGCAATATCTATTTCTTTTTGCAATAGTTTAGCTACGCCAGCATAATCTTCTCTACCATGATAAAATTCTTCTAATACGCTTACATATGTACTTTCAGATCGAGATATAGCATCTAATTTTTGTTCCATGCCGGCTGTAAATTTTTCATTAAATAGTGATAAATAATGATTTTCTAGCAATTGAGTAACAGCAATACCAACAAAAGTTGGAATAAGAGTTTTGCTTTGTTTAATTACATATTCTTTTTTTACAAGCTTATCTAGTATAGATGAGTAGGTAGACGGACGTCCAATACCTCTAGCCTCCATTTCTTTGACAAGCATAGCCTCCGAAAATCTTCTTGGAGGAGTAGTATTTTTTTCAAGAGCATCTATATTATTATGGATAATTTTAGAATCTTTTTCTATCGGAGGGAGTGCAACAACAACAGCTTTTTGGGTTCTTGAAAGTGCTTGTTCATAAGCAGCAGTATACCCTTTAAACGTTGTAATGTTTCCACTTGCTTTATAAACAGATTTTCCATTTATAATTTCAATATTTGTTCTAATATATTGTGCAGGTTTCATTTGAGATGCTAGCGTTCTACTGAGGATTAGTTCATATAATTTTGCTTCATCTGCCCCAAGACTATTTAATACATGTGTAGGTTCTTTGAAGGTAGTTCCTGCAGGCCTAATTGCTTCATGCGCTTCTTGCACATTTGCTACCTTGCTTTTATATATATTAGGAGAGTCAGGTAAAAAATCTTTACCGAATTTATCTAAAATAAATTTTTTCGAAGCTCCCACAGCTTCTGTAGAAAGATTTGTAGAGTCAGTTCGCATATAAGTAATAAAGCCTTGTTCGTATAATTTTTGTGCAACCATCATTGTTCTTTTTGGAGAATATCCAAATCTTCTAGAAGCATCTTGCTGAAGAGTGCTTGTTATAAATGGTGGGGCAGCAGCGCTAGAAGTAGGCTTTGATTCAATCTTGCTAATTTCCCAATTATTGTTCTCAGATTCGTTTTTAATGTCTTTTGCTTTTGCTTTATCTATTAAAAGTAGTTTATCATTTTTTAATCCACTGTCAAATTTCTCAAAGTCATCACTTTTTGCTATTTTTTGATTATCATATGAAACAAGTTTTGCTTTAAATGTAGCATCATGGCCCTGTTCTTTTAAATCAGCTTCAATTGTATAAAATGTATTTTTTATAAATTTGTTACGCTCTTTTTCTCGATCTACTAATAATCTTAATGCTACTGATTGAACCCTTCCTGCCGATAAGCCAGTACTTTTTATAGATCTCAATGTTTTCCATAGTACGGGAGAAAATGTAAAACCTACAATACGATCAATGGCACGTCTTGCTCTTTGTGCATCTACTAAATCATAATTAATATCTCTACTATGATCAATAGCATGTTGTACAGCCGTCTTAGTAATTTCAGTAAATTCTACTCTTTCGATATCTTCTTTAATCTCTTCTGCTATATCAGCTGCAATTGCTTCACCTTCTCGGTCTGGGTCTGTTGCAATTAAAATCCTGTCAGCTTTTTTTACTTCAGATTTTAGCTGAGTGATGAATTTTTTTCTATCAGGAAGTGTTTGAATCTTCATAGCAAAATCATTTTCAATATCAATCCCCATTTCTTTCTTTGGTAAATCTTTAAAATGACCAACACTTGCTATTACAGAAGCATTATTAATATACTTTGCAATCGTCTTCGTTTTAGAAGGTGACTCAACAATGATTAATAGTTTTTCTTGATTGGACATCTTAGGCTGGCAACTTACATAGTTTGTTTAGTAATTGTCAAAAATTTATATTTATTAATAAATATAAATTATTGGGTTTTTAAAAAATTGAGTAATTGTTGAAAATCAGAAACAACAACTTCTTCATGAGATTTGATATTTTTTATAGTCATATTTTTATCAACTACTAACACAAATGATACATTTCTTTTTATCGCATCTTTCATTTGATTTTTAACACTCTTTTTATTTGTGTCAAAAAATACTTTATAATCATTTTCTATTAAATGTTGCATTATAGAAAAGCATTTAGTGCTATTTTTTAAATCATTACAGCTGATATACACATCAATATTATTTTTTTGCATCTCATGGTTGGATTCAATAATCATACGCTCCATTCCAGCTGCAAACCCAATTGCTGGCGTTGGTGGTCCACCCATTTGTTCTACTAAAAAGTCATATCTCCCACCACCACATAATGCATTTTGCGATTTATCACTTTTAGTCGTGATTTCAAATGTAGTGCCATTATAGTAATCCAGCCCACGTACTAGATGTGGACTTTCTTCATATTTAATATTCAATGCGTCTAAGTTAGAAAGCAGAACGTTGAAATCTGTTTTTTCTGTATTAGTTAGTAACTCTTTAATAGTCGGAGCATTTTGAATAATTAATTGATCTTCTTTTTCTTTGCTATCTAGAATGCGGATTGGATTAGAATGAAGTCTTTTTTGAGAGAGGTTTGATAGTGCCTTAGTATTTTGTAAAAAATATTTTGTTAATAACTGTTCATATTTTGTTCTAGTATCTGGTGAGCCAATATTATTTATATGCAAAATAGTTTCATTAATACTTAATGCTTTTAGACAGGTTGAAGCCATCAGAATTACCTCTACATCTTGTTCTACGCTAGAAGAGCCAAAAGCCTCTATTCCAAATTGATTAAATTGACGCTGCCTGCCTTTTTGAGGCTTTTCTCTTCTAAAAAAAGAATCAATATAATATAAGCGGCATAATGGGTTGCTTCGAAAGAATCCACTTTCAATATAAGCGCGCACTACCGGCGCAGTCATTTCAGGTTTCAATGCTATTTGTTGTTTAGACTGATCTTCCCATGCAAACATTTCTTTTGAAACATCAGTTTCATAGCCAACATTTTGTTGAAATAAGTTGGTTGATTCCACTGAAGGAGTACGTATTTCTTCATAGCTAAATTGCTGACTTATGTTATGAAGGATATTCTCAATTTCTTTCCACAAACGCGTATCAGGAGGAAGAATATCAAATGTACCTTTAATTTTTTGATATTTAGATTTCACAAAACAACATTAATAATTTTTTTAAGCAATAACACCTAAAAACTTGACCTAGTATTATATAATCCAGTTTTTTGTTCTACTTTTAAATCTTTTAATATATCAGATTTTAAGTTCAGTCTAAAATAAAGCCCCTTTGCATAGCCTGTAGGGGTCCAATCCATAAATAGCTCCCAACAATCTATTTCTCGATAAAGGGTGATATTATGTCTTACTATGTCTTTATCGCTAATACTAAAACGAGCATTATAGTTTAATTTCCAATTTTGAGTCACATTGACACTAGTATTAGTATTAACCCAAAAGTTTTCAATAGTATTTAAAGGATTAATTTTATTGACGGTATAGCTCAGTCCTATTCTGCTCTGCCAAGTATTGTTTGATAAGTCTGTTAAGAATTCTTTCGTTCGATCTGAGAATTCTTTTTCAGGCCCTTCTTCTGGATTATTTGTTTTGCTTCGCAATGTAAAATTCGTTGCTAATCTTATACCTGTTAATCTTGGAAAATTATCTAATTCATTGATTCTAGTTTGAGTTAAATCATCAAATTTGTATAAATCGTGTGTTAAGTTAGCATCTATAGAAACACCATTCTTTAAATTGCTTCTAATTGATGAACTGATATTAGATACTTTAAATTGTTCTGCATTAAAATTATATCCACTTGATATGCCCCATGAAAGAATATTAATCTTTTCTTCTTTATCGCCATCTTTAATTTTTGCTTGAAAAACATTTCCCAAAAATAGGCTTAATCTTTTAGTGCTTGTAGTAGGAGTAGACCCAATAATAGAGCTATTAAAATAATCATAATATTCATCGTTGAATGATTGGAAATAGTTATCATTACTTAAATAGTCTGGAGAAAAGTTAAAGCGTATGCTTGGAGTCATCACATGTCTGACAGACTGAATTTTATTAAATCGTATTGGTAAGATACCATAAATTTTAGTAGATAATGATAACCCTATATTGCCTGTTGTTCTATTTTTAATAGCCTCTTTATATCTGAAGCTGACAGCGTCTGTTTCATCATATTCTGCCACTCTATATCGGTTGACAAAATCTGAATTCAATTTAATGCTGGGATTAATGGCAAGATATTTGAAGGCAGTAAAAGGAGCATTAATAGAGAAGGCATTCTTAAGCATCGCATCTAACTTATTTGAACGTTCAGGAGCGCCAGAATCACTCTGTTTCCATGCATAAGAGATATTCCCATCTGTATCTGCAACCTCTTCTGCTTCATAGAAATTTTTAGAGTTATTTACTACGCGAGAATTGTAGTCCCATTGAATATTGCCTGCCCATGAATCTTGAGAAATATTTTTAAATAATTTTCTTCTAGCAACTCTGAAATTGATAGAAGGCAATGTACTAGTGTCTTCTGTGATAGTAGATGACAAGCTGGAGGGGGCTTGGTAGAAAGAAGAGCTAATATCTACCTTACTCTTAGACATTAAATCTTGTTTATTAGAAGCATTTACACTGATAGACACATTAGACGTTTTCCATCTTTTAGTATAAGTAACATTTGATATTGCTTGCTGGTTAAGTCTTTTGATTGGATCTATACTTGTCTCTCTATTGTATTCTCCATTGCTATAATAGCTAGCTGAACCTCGAAAAGTTTGATAATTTCTCAATATTTGATTGTGATTCCAATTAAAAGAGTAATCAGTCTTATTATTTTTACCAATCTGTGCAATGTCACTTTCACCTGAGCCTAAATGTTTTCGAATTTCGAAATTTAACATTCCATTGAAACGATAACGATCTCGATATTGATTCTTTGATTTAAGTATTATTCCTTGCCTATCTGCGAAGATAAGAGAGTTCTCAGATCCTATATAATCATTTGGAGCAAAATAATATCCTAGCCCATCTAGATAGTTTCCACGATTTTCAGATGACCCAAACGATGGCATAATCCATCCAGATCTTCTTTCGTTAGATGAATGTGGAAAAATAGCAATTGGGATACCTATGATTGGAACACCACCAATAAAAATACTTAGCGGCTTAGCAATAACCTTATCCCCATAAATAATTTTTACCTGTTTACTACCAAGATAAAATTTGGATGGATCGCATGAAGTAAAAATGCAATCATCAATGTAAAAAGTACTATCTGTAACACTGGTAATTTGACTTCCCATATATACATTTTCTTGTACGCGACTTTCTCCCATCAATACTTTACCTTTTCTAGATTTAATATTGTATACCATGGTATCGCCCGTCATTGGCTCACGATTATTTTCTATAAGTACAGGCTTACTGATCTCTTCTTCATTGAATGGATTGTCGCTAAAAGCTTCTAGAACATTAGTACTCCAATCAACATTAATATGCGCAGCAGATAAATCCATGTTATCATGGATAATTTTAACGACTCCGTACATCTCAGATATCTTTTTTTCTACTTCAAATTCGACCCTATCCGCGGTATAGTCAATTTCCTCTTGGACGTTTTGATTGGAAGCATTTGGAGTATATCGACCAATTGTACCCCCTTGAGCTATTAATTTTTTTGCAGATTCATTTTGAATATCCAAAGTAATTTTATCTCCAGATACTTCATTAATGCCATCATAAAGAGAATCATTATAGAGATGGATTAACGTAGAAGCCATTCCTATCATTTCTATATTTTGAATTTCATCATTTTCAAGACTAGCAAAAATAGTTTGACCTTTTAAGACATCCTCATTTTCTACCACTTGTCTCTCATTATCAATTTTTTCATACCCAGAATTTTTTGAAAAAATTACACCATTTGACAGTATCTGCAGAGAATGAAGAGCCTCATCTTTGAAATCTAATATTATTTTATCGCCATATACTTTATTTTTGTCGTTTTCGTTGATTTCACAATTTTCTAGTAAAGTCATTTGATTAGACACTTGATCTAAAGTCGCTTTGTCTGCACTCATTAATCGAGAGCCGTTTTTGATTTTAATATGACCATACATTGAAAAAAATTCAGTATCACTATTATATGAAAGAGAATCACAATAAATAATTTGATTGGGCTGTTCAATAGATACATCTCCATATAAATTTATTATCGGAGTTTGATTAGATTGATTTGCAAAATTGCCCTTTAAAGTGGTATCTGTTTTCTGAAAAATAATATCCCCGTCTAATCTTGTAATAGTTTCAGATTGAATAACAGAGGAGGTGAGAATGTCGGCTTGCTTGAGCACTAGTTTATCTTGGCTAAAGAGGAACGAAGATAGAAAGAACAAAACAAATCTTTTTTTAACCATATAATCTTTAACGAATCTTATTGATTTTTGTTTCATCTTTGTAAAGTAGAAATCTAATGTATAAATTGCTACAATGTTAGAGAATCTGTTAAATAGCATTTCTAGTAATCCAGCATACTTAGCTGTAACCATCGTTCTGATGGCAATGATTGCATTTAGTGTGGTAAAGCGCTTATTTAAATTGGTAACACTAGGGATTACACTATTCATTATTTATTGTGCATATCTTCTTTTTACTAATCAGCCTTTACCAGATATAGAAAATATTAAAATGCAATCACAAGAAATGGAAAAGTCTGTAAATAGCATAATTAAAGACAGTGTCCTGGAGCCTTTACAAGAAAAAGCAGATTTACTAAAAGATAATTTAAATCATTAAAAAATAAAGGAATTCATATGTTTAAAGATGGCTTATTAAAAGATCAAACAATTGTTATTACTGGCGGAGGTACCGGCTTAGGAAAAAGTATGTCCAGACGATTTGGAGAACTTGGTGCAAATATTGTTATTAGCGGAAGAAGAGCAAAGGTTTTAGAAGAAACTGCACAGGAATTTTCTGAATTAGGTATTAATGTATTAACCTGCCCGGGTGACGTAAGAAAATTAGAAGATGTAGAGCTGATGACTAAGCAAGCAATTGATAAATTTGGGAAAATTGATAACCTTCTAAACAATGCGGCAGGTAATTTTATTTCTCCAACAGAAATGTTGAGTCCAAATGCATTTAAGACGGTCATTGATATTGTATTAATGGGAACATGGAACTGTATTAGTACGATTGGTAAAGAGATGATTAAGAATAAGAAAGGGAATGTCTTAAGTATCGTTACTACCTATGCATGGACAGGCTCACCTTTTGTAGTACCATCTGCGGCTGGAAAAGCCGGTGTACTAGCAATGACTCGATCTTTAGCTGTAGAATGGGGTAAGCATAATATCCGATTTAATGCAATTGCACCCGGTCCATTTCCAACAGAAGGAGCTTGGTCACGTTTAATGCCACCAGGTTTTGATGATTATGAAGAAGGCATGAAAAATAAAATTCCAATGAAAAGATTTGGTGAACGTCATGAACTTGAAAATCTAGCATCATATCTTATGAGTGATGGATCTGCCTATATCAACGGTGAAGTAGTTACTATTGATGGGGGTGAATGGATTGCTGGGGCAGCTGAATTTAGTGAGCTAACTAAATTGCCAGAATCTATGTGGAAAGCAATGGCAGAACGAAGAAAGAAGAAATAAATGTTTCGCTTAAAAGACAAGACAGCCATTGTTTCTGGTGGTTCCAAAGGAATAGGGAAAGCCATTGCATTAAAATATGCCGAAGCAGGTGCAAATGTTGTTATTTGTAGTCGCAAAAAAGATAATTTAAATAGTGCTATAGCAGAGGCTAAATCATCTGGATTAGATATTGTAGGCATTGAATGCAATACTGGTGATATTTCTTCTATTCAAAATGTCGTTGATCAAACAATTTCTCAGTTTGAAAAGGTAGATATTCTAGTCAATAATGCAGCTGCCAACCCTTATTATGGACCAATCCTTAAATCGGAAGATAGTCATTGGGAAAAAATCTGGGATATCAATGTAAAAGGATATTTTAATTTCATTAAAGCTTGTAGTCCATCTATGGAACAACATAAATATGGTAAGATTATTAACATTGCATCTATTGCAGCAAAAACTCCAATGGATGGTTTAGGAGTTTATAATATCAGTAAAGCGGCAGTAGTAATGTTAACCAAAGTATTAGCAAAAGAAATGGCTACATCTAATATCCAAGTCAACACGTTGGCTCCCGGCTTAATTAAAACTGATTTTAGTAAAGCGTTATGGGAAGATGAATCAGTTTATAATCAAATCATCAAATCTATTCCACAAGGGAGAATGGGAGAGCCAGAAGATATATCTGGTATGGCCTTATATTTGGCCTCTGATGCTTCTGATTTTATTACAGGATCAATGTTTACAGTTGATGGCGGATTGACTACTTAGTCAGTTAGCCAATTATAAAAACTATCAATATGTTCAAAAGTATATGACCCTGTTGCTTTTAGTCTATTCATATCATTATGCCCATTATAAACCAAAGCACAATCAATACCTAAAGATTGAGAGACGCTAAAGTCTAATACGCTATCTCCAATAATAATCGTTTCAGATTCAGGGATATCCACGCCCATCATCAGCTCACTTCCCTCATATTCTTTCCCATAACCTGAAGGTGTACTACTTAAGCCCACAATATTTTCTAAATAGTGTTGCAAATCAAAAAATCCTACTTGTTCTGTTAATTTTCCCTGCATTGTAGCAGACAAAATACTTTGCATAGTGTTTGTTTTACTGATTTTAATGATTGTTTCTTTTGCAAATGGTTGAAGAGCTAAGGTTTTAAATTGTTTGGCAAAACTATCGTGAAATTCTTGATTGGTATCTTCAAATGATTCATTATCAAAATTAAATCCAACAGATTCATAAAACGTTTTAATAGGAAAAAGAAACTTTTCTCTATACTGTTGAATGCTAATCTTAGGAATATTACGCTTGCTACCCGATTGATTAAGAAGGGCTACACAAAGTGCAGTGTCATTTAACAAAGTCCCATTCCAATCCCATATTATATGCTTATATTTCATGGATTTGAAAATAGATAAAAAAATTAAATTAATAAAGAAAAGACTTACCCAAGAGTTACCTGGTTGGAGTAGTCAAAAAAAAATGGCTGTTATGTCAATCAACACTGTGACAAAGCTAGCGTTCTATCCACCTCCAAATGCAAAGCTAGCAGCAGTAGCTATTATATTATTTGAAGAAGAGAGTAAATTAAAATTTTTTTTAACGCGAAGAACATCCAATGTAGATCATCATAAAGGACAAATTTCTTTGCCTGGTGGCGCAAAAGATGAAGGAGAGTCATTTAAAGAGACTTCATTGCGTGAGAGCCAGGAAGAAATTGGAATTGATATTGATTTAGAGTTAATTGGTCAATTAACCTCGCTATATGCTCCAGTTTCTGGATTTTTAATTCATCCCTATGTTTGGTATTCAAAAGACAGGCCAAGTACAAGAATCAATGAGAACGAAGTCGAATCAATACATGATATTGAACTCAATGAATTACAAGATAATAATACTTTATCTACTAAAGCTATTAACATCAAAGGCATGAGTGTAGATATCCCTAGTTTTAAATTTAACAGTTGCACCTCTTGGGGTGCCACTGCAATGATTTTATCAGAATTAAAAGACTCTTTAGCTGAAATCTAATTCAGTATTACAATTGGAGCATGAGCTCGTTGACTTAGCATCAACTTCTTCAAAACAGGTTGGACATTTATTTTCTATCATAGAAGTATGGTCTGTTGTCACCGTTGCTTGTTCTGATGCTGCTACTGACCACATATATGATACACCTGCTAGCGTTAGTAAATAAGCCATCACTTCAATAGCACTTGGATTTCCATTCCAACCAAATAATCCTTTAGCGAATACACCAATACCACCTTTTTCATGTAATAAAGGATAACTACCATCTAGATTGAGTGCAGGGTTTACGTCCCAAATAGGACCAGGATAATAAATTAAACCAGCCTCTTCAAATTCATGTATTCCATAGGCCACTAATCCTGCTGCAACAAAAATAAGGAGAATAGAAGTAACATTAAAAAATGTTTTTAATGGCACTTTTTTCCCTTGAATAAATATTGCATAACCAAGAAAAATAGCAATCAATACCCCTATAGATGAAGTCAGAAAAGACAGTCCGCCATCTTTAATGTAGATCCCATATAAAAAGAGTACTGTTTCTATTCCTTCTCTAAATACAGATAAAAATGCAAGCACAAATAAACCTTGAGAAACATTTTTATTGCTATCCATTACTGCCGATGCTTGGTTTTCTAAGCTTTCAGATACATTCTTATTTCTTGCCATCCATACAATCATTGTTGATAATAGTAAAGCTGCTAGAATCATTACTGTACCTTCAAAAATTTCTTCTGCTCTTCCAGAGAATCCACCTAAGAGTAATTGAAATACAATTGCAAACACTACACTAGCTGCTAGCGCTGCAAATACACCCCCTTGAATACTTGCTTTAAGATGCATTTTACCTGTCTTAGATATGAAGGTATATAAAATACCAACAATTAATGCAGCCTCGAGAGTTTCTCTGAACGTTATAAGTAGTTCTGCCATGACATACTTTCCTTAATTTGATTAATTGAGATTGATTCTCAATAAATTATGGTATGAATATATGGATATTTTTTTTATTGGTCAATTTGATAAAACCCTCATTATAAAAATGAGGGTTTTAATAGTTAAGTTAGTTATTCAACAATCATGTAGCCACGCATAGACCCTGCATGTGCTATATAAGTACAAACATATAAGTACTTACCTGGCTTTGTTGGTGCTGTAAATTCTACAGACGTTTCTTTTTGTTTATCAGCTAATGGAGTCATTGCTAAAATTCTTCTATCGGCATATGGCTCTCCAGCATTCCCTTCTGCTAATTGAATAATCATTGGTGCAGCAGATTCGTCCATAAAGATTACGACATTATGTAGCATTGCTCCCATAAAATCAGATGGAGTATTATTCTTCATTACTATTTTAACTTTTGATCCAGCTTTAACAGTAAATTCTTCTACATCATATTTCATTTCAGAACCTAATGAACTAATATTTACTACTGTTGCTTCAGCAGTAGACCCACCACCGCATGCAATTAATAGCAAGATAGATGTGATTGTAAATATTTTTTTAAACATATTTATTTCCCCTTATTTGAACTTTGGAAAAAGCTTATTTAGCTAGTTCATGTATTATTTATCATTATACCTACAATTGTAGGTTGGCTAATTTTATAACAGAATAAATCTAGTAGCAAATGATTAGTATCTCAAAATTTCGATGTTATTACCTGAACGATCTTTGATATATACAGACACTGATCCATCACGATGAGTAACAGGATCCCCATAACTTTCGACATCATCTTTTAGAATGGCAAAATGGAAAGGGTGTTGATTTGGTAACACTAGTGCTAGTTTGATATTTTCAAATTCAAGCATTGCCCAAGATTCATCCTGATAGAGAATATCGCAGCTGAAATTATCTGTATACCATATTACTGATTTAGCGATATCATCAGTACAAAGTGATAAATGGTCTATAATCTCTTTTTTCATAAGATTGCTAGTGAATATTAAGAAAACTATATGTATTTTGATAGGAGTATGAATGATAAAATCCCAATTTTCCCACTACCTTTAGTACTACTGCCTGGTGAAACATTACCTCTACACATCTTCGAAGAAAAGTATAAAAAGATGATTGAGTACTGTCTAAAGAATAATAAAAAATTTGGTATTATAAATTCAAAAAATAATGATTCTCTAGTCATTGGATGTACTGCATCTATAGATCAATTAGCGGGCGGAGAAAATGAAAATAGAGAATATGACATCTTAGTATCTGGCGTAGAAAGATTTATTGTTAAAAGCTATAATACTTCAGAGGATTATAAGCAAGCATATGTTAAAACGTGGAATGATATAGACGACACTATTGATGAAAGCCTGTTACAAGAAGCAAATGTTTTTCTATATGAAGTTTTACTAAAATTAGGGGCATCTTCTAAGATTCCACAAATCAATATGCCGAAAAGTTCTTTTGAAATTTCTTCTATGTTAGATATTGATAAAAGAGCAAAAAAAATTCTATTAAAAAGTCAGTCTGAAAATGATCGTTTAATTGTATTAAAAAGAATATTGAAGAAAGCCATTATCAAGATTGATTATGAAGACCCTGCTAGATCTGGGTATCCTAGCTATGCACAATTCGAAGCGTAATCTTTAGTGAGCTTTTTTAAATATTTTATTTAGCAATACTAAGAGATCGTCAATAATTATATATGCTACTGGTACAAGTAATAATATAATAGTTGTTGCAAATAAAATTCCAACCCCTAGAGATATTGCCATAGGCTTTAAAAAGAGAACTTGGGTGCTTTGATTAAATAATAATGGTAAAATTCCTAAGAAGGTTGTCATTGAGGTTAATACTACCGGTCTAAACCTTGTACGGACAGAATCTAATACTGCTTCCATAGTTTCTACGCCTTTCTCTTTTGCTCTATTTATAAAGACAACCAAAAGAAGACTATCATTTACTACTACACCAGAGAGTGCTATGACACCAAGCAGAGAAAGTACAGACATTGGTTGATTAAATAATAAGTGTCCAAGAACAGCTCCTACCACACCAAACGGAATAGCAGATAATACAATTAATGGTTTGAAATATGATTTTAATGGTATTGCAAGTAATACGTAAATAATAAAAATTGCAAGAGAAAATTTTAACATAATATCGGATAACTGGTCAGCTTGCTCCGCCGGTTCACCTGAAAGTGCAAATTCTACTCCAGGAGTTTTATCCATAATTTCTTTAAATTTACGCATTGGTTGCCCCTCATATGGACCAGCTGGGAAAATTATACTTTGTAAGATCATACTAGATGTATTTTTAGATATATCCACATCAGAACTAACCTCTATTACTCGTTTTCCATTAATACGTGATATAGCTGCTTTTCCTGCCACTTCTTTAACATTCGCAACTGCATACAGAGGAACTTTTATTCCTTGGGCTGTACGTATCCTCATATTTTCTAAGGTTACCATGTTATCACGTTCTTTTTTTGGAAGTTTGAGCATAATCCTAATATCATCATCTTCACGTTGAATGCGCTGCACTTCTTCTCCAAAGAATGCTTGTCTTACTTGACGTGCAATATCCATAGTAGTGAGGCCATAGACCTCTGCAGAAGGCAACAATTCTATTTGTAGCTCGTTTTTACCTTTAGTATCCGTATCCATTATATCATAAACGCCAGAAAAACTAGATAACAATACTTTGGTATCACTTACGACTTGATTTAGTTTGTCAAATCTCTCACCTGAAAATTCAAAGTGGATTGCTTTTCCGGCACCATAAATAGCAGCATTATAATTTAGTCGCTCCACTCCTGGAATAGTGCCAATACGCGCACGCAATATATCAATTATATCATAGGCCCCAGTTAAACCCCAACGACTATCTGCGGAAGTTAATACAATAACAACTTCTCCTAAGTGCGGAGTAGCTACACCCCTAACAGAAGGACCGGTCGGTCCCGTTTCTTCCTGATTATTAGTGAAATAATGCTGTCCAACAGTTGTTAGTACATGAGCAATAATTTTTTCAGGCTGATTGGTGTTTAGCTCCCCTTGAAGTTTTAATGCTTCACTTTCAATTATTTGAGTAATTGCTTGAGTTTTTTCTATAGGAGATCCTGCCGGTAGCTCAAAAACAATTGAAACTTCTTCTCCTTCTAGTGATGGAAAAAATGCCCATTTTACTAATCCTCCAGCAAGTAAAGATATTGTTATAATCAGCATCCCTATAAAAACAGATACCGTGACATAGCGACTAATAATAGATTTTTTAACAAGCGGCATCCAAATATTATCTACAAAAGCGTAGAGCGTTGTAGAGCAGTAACTCCTCATCGCTTTTAGTTTTTTACCAAATCCTACAAAACGTGTTTGGAACCATTCGCCCGCATGATTTAAATGTGATGGTAAGATTGTAGTGGACTCTATTAAAGAAAATATTAGAATCGGAATTGCAGTTAAGGGAAATGTTCTCCATATACCACCTGTATTCCCAGCCAAATTTAACATAGGAGCAAATACAACAATAGTGGTTAGCACTCCAAAAAATACAGGAGTTAATACCTCCATAGTCCCCTTGATTGTCGACGTTATATTATCTTCTTTAAGTTTGATACGTCGTCTAAAGACATTTTCTCCCACAATAATTGCATCATCTACAACAATACCCAATACAACAATAAACATAAATGCCGATAAAATATTTACAGTCACCCCAATTTGTGGAAGTATAATAAGAGCGCCTCCAAAAGAAATAGGAATTCCCATTGCGACCCAAAATGCTACCGAAGGTCTCAGGAACATGGTTAATAAGAATAATACTAAAACCATTCCGATAGCAAAATTTCTATAAAGCAAATCAATACGGGCCTGTAGATATCGGGCTTGATCGTACCAATAGTCAATACTGACATTAGCAGGCATCTCAGATTGCTTCTGCTTTACATAAGCTCGTAATTGCTCAGCAGCAAGAAGCACATCTTGGTCGCCAACTAGGTTTACACTAATAAACATTGCTTGAACACCGTCCCAGCGATAGTAACGTTCTACATCAATAAAACCATCGGTAATGGTTGCGATATCTTTTAGAAGTAATTGACCTCCATCTGGTTGACCTTTAATAACAATATTTTCATATTCATTGGCATTATAAGATTGTCCAACGGTTCGAATTAATAAATCCCCACTTTTGCTTGATAGCAGTCCTCCGGGTAAGTCAATTGACCCAGCATTGATAGCCATTGCTATTTGATCAAAATTTAAATTATATTTTTCTAAATCTTTTTCAGATACTTCAATCGTAATCTCTTTATTTCTATTCCCAAACATTTCTGTGAATGAAACTTCGCCAAGTTCTTTAATCTCTTTGTCGACATCTTTAGCAAT
>NZWP01000015.1 GCA_002701645.1 Fidelibacterota bacterium
ATACTTCAATGGACGCAGCTTTTAGAGTTCCTATACAGGTAGGAGTTTCTTATGATAGCGATTTAGATCATGTAGAAAAAATAGCTCTTGAAGTAGCAGGAAAGATTTATGAAGAGCTAGACTGTGTCAGTAAGGATTATAAACCAACAATTCGATTTAGAGAGTTTGCTGCCTCAAGTATTAATTTCTTCATCTATTTTCAAGGAAAGAAATTTGGTGATCATAATGTTATTTTAAACGCATTTATTAAGAAGCTTCATAAGCGTTTCCAGCAAGAGAATATTGAAATCCCATATCCTATTCGTACAGTAATACATAAAAATGAAGCTAAGAATTAAACCTTTTAACGATAAAGCAAAAGCTTTATATAAAAATCATTCACATTTCCACTCAGGTGATGCTGGATTAGACTTATTTGTGATAGATGATCAGGTTATCCCTGGAAATTCTACACAACCTATTCATTTACAAATTGCATGTGAAAATTTAGATAATAAGGCATATTATTTATTTCCTAGATCTAGTATATCAAAGACCCCTATTCGATTGGCTAATTCTATTGGACTAATTGATGGAGGCTATAGAGGAGAACTTGTAGGGATGGTTGATAATATATATAGCGAAGATTATCATGTGAAAAACGGGGAAAGATATTTTCAGTTAGTAGCTGTTGATAGTTCACCAATTGAATTTGAGCTAGTAGAAGATTTATCAGATTCTAGTAGAGGTGAAGGTGGTTTTGGAAGTACTGGGAAATAATTTCAGAGTATATTAATCTTGATAAATAAAATTAGTTTGATATTTCTGAGTATTTATGCTAACATTCAACCGCAAAATTTTTTAGTAAAATAAGTTAAATAATGGAGGAAAAATGGCTCTAAAAATTAAACCACTCGAAGATAGAGTTATTGTAGAAGCAATGGCTGCTGATGAAAAGACAGCTAGTGGAATTATTCTACCAGATACTGCACAAGAAAAACCTCAACAAGGAACTGTTCTTGTTGTTGGATCAGGTAAATCCTGTAATTGTGACTGTTGTAAGGGCGACAAATGTTGTTCTAATTCTATGACTGTGAAAGCAGGAGATAAAGTTTTATACGGAAAATATTCAGGCACTGAAATCAATCATGAAGGAAAAGATATTCTTATCATGAGAGAAAGTGACATATTAGCAATAATTTAAAGGAGATTATATAATGGCTAAAGATATAGCATACGATACAGAAGCTCGCGCAGCTCTAAAAAGAGGTGTAGACAAGCTTGCAAATGCAGTAAGAGTAACATTGGGACCAAAAGGTAGAAATGTAGTAATTGAGAGAAAATTTGGAGCTCCAACTGTTACAAAAGATGGAGTTACAGTTGCTAAAGAAGTAGAACTTGAAGATCAGCTAGAAAATGTTGGTGCGCAAATGGTAAAAGAAGTTGCATCAAAAACATCTGATGTTGCAGGAGATGGAACAACGACAGCTACAGTGCTTGCTCAATCTATTATTGCCGAAGGATTGAAAAATGTTACCGCTGGAGCAAATCCTATGGAAATTAAGAAAGGAATAGATCTTGCTAAAGATAGAATAATTGATTTTATTGCAAAGATTTCTAAAGACATTCCTAATTCCAATCAAATTGCACAAGTTGCTACAATTTCAGCAAATGATGACCAAGAGATTGGCTCAAAGATTGCCGAAGCAATGGATAAAGTAGGTAAAGATGGTGTAATTACTGTTGAAGAATCAAAAACTGCTGAAACTTATCTAGAATTTGTTGAAGGTATGCAGTTTGATAGAGGTTATCTATCTCCATACTTTGTTACTAATTCTGATTCTATGGAAGCAGACCTAGACGAGCCTTTTGTTTTAGTTCATGATAAAAAAATTAGCAATATGAAAGATTTACTTCCTCTGCTTGAAAAAGTGGTACAGGCGGGTAGACCTATTCTGATTATTGCTGAAGATATAGAAGGCGAAGCCCTTGCAACGCTCGTTGTTAATAAATTAAGAGGTACATTTAAAGTATTGGCAGTAAAAGCTCCAGGATTTGGTGATAGAAGAAAGTCTATGCTTGAAGATATCGCTATTTTAACCGGTGCAACTGTGATATCAGAAGAGCAAGGATATAAGCTTGAAAATGCTACCCTAGAATACTTAGGATCTTGTAAAAAGGTTGTAAGCGATAAAGACAATACAACATTGGTTGATGGAAGCGGAAAAAAATCTGCTATTACAGCAAGAGTAAATGAAATCAAAGTACAAATCGAAAAAACGACTTCTGATTATGACCGTGAAAAAATGCAAGAAAGACTAGCAAAATTATCAGGAGGAGTTGCTGTACTTAATGTTGGCGCTGCTACTGAAGTAGAAATGAAAGAAAAGAAAGCTAGAGTAGACGATGCATTGCATGCTACTAGAGCAGCTGTAGAAGAAGGAATTGTTGCTGGTGGTGGAGTAGCGCTCCTTAGAGCAAGCTTAGATCTTAAGAAGGTAAAAGCTACAGCCAGCGAGCAAGTTGGAGTAGATATTATGACACGTGCACTAGAAGGTCCGATACGTCAGATTTGTTCAAATGCAGGCGTAGAAGCTTCTATTGTTGTTCAAAAAGTGCTTGAAGGAAAAGATGATTTTGGATATGATGCGAGAAACGATGAGTATGTTAATATGTTTAAAGCTGGAATTATAGATCCAGCTAAGGTTGCAAGAGTGGCAGTAGAAAATGCTGCTTCTATATCCGGACTATTATTAACTACAGAGGCAGCTATTACAGATCAACCTGAAAAAGATACTCCAATGCCTGGCGGAGCCCCTGATATGGGCATGGGCGGCATGGGCGGCATGATGTAATGTTGTTTGTCGTAAAATAAATACATAAAAAACCCTCATCTTTGAGGGTTTTTTGTTTGTAATATTGTCTATGGAAAAAATTACAATAAAAGATATCAGACTAGTTGGATTTCATGGCTTATATGATGATGAAAAGAAAGATGGTGTTAATCTGGGTTTTGATATAGAATTATTTTTTCACAATCAAATAAATAATAACTGCGATGATATTGATCAAACTATTAACTATGTTGATGTTATTGATACTGTTAAGCGTATTAATTCATCAGATAGCTTCGATTTAATAGAAACGCTATGCCATAAACTGCTTAATGAAATAATGGAGCTTTACAATCCCTTAAAAGCAATTGTAAAGATAAGAAAATTTAAATTGCCAATAGATACACCACTTAGCTTTATTGAAGTCGAGATGACAAAGGAAAACGATGTCTGATACTATTTATTTATCTTTAGGATCAAATTTGGGAGATAAGGAATCTAATATTGCTTCATGTATTGCTATGCTTGGTGCTTATGTAGAAAATACAAATATAAAAACCTCTTCTTTTTATATGTCAGAGCCGTTATATAATACGAATCAACCTTCTTTTGTTAATATTATAGTTGAGTTGAAAACAACATTTACACCATTTCAGTTCCTAGACAAAATTCATGATATAGAAAAAATGCTAGGACGTAAAATAGATAGAGAAAAAAATGCTCCAAGAACAATTGATATGGATATTGTTCTTTTTGGGGATGCTTTTATGGAGACTGCTGAACTTACTATTCCACATTCTCATGCTTTATTGCGTAAATTTGTGTTAGTTCCATTAGCGGAGCTTGTTCCAGATAAGATTTTTCCTGGAACAAAACATAAGATGATTGATTTATTAGAAAGATGTCCTGATACTTCAACGGTAGATAAATACTTAATCGATAAGAAAGCATGAGCCAGTTAGATTCATATATTGCAATAGAAGGTCCCATAGGAGTAGGAAAAACAAGTTTAGCAGAAATGATTGCTGAAAAATTAAATGCTAGAAAAGTATTTGAAGATTTTAAAGCAAATCCATTTTTAGAAGAATTTTATGAAGATCCAGATAATAATGCTCTTCAAACTCAAATATGGTTTTTATTGCAAAGATATCAACAGCAACAGAAAGAAATTAAACAGTTAAATGCATTCCAGAAAGGAGTGATTACGGATTACATGTTTGAGAAAGACAGATTATTTGCGGAGTTCACTTTAAGATCTCAAGCTGAATTTGAGTTATATTCGAGTGTTGCAGATATTCTAGAGAAAGGTATTATAAAACCAGATATGGTGGTGTATTTGCAAGCAGATACTTCCCGCTTAATGAAAAATATTAAACACAGAGGTCGTGATTTTGAAAAAGGCGTGACAACTGAATACATCAATCAGGTTAATGAAAAATACCAAGAATTTTTTGTTAATTATGACGAAAGACCTCTTCTTGTTATCAATGCTAACAATATTGATTTTGTTAACAATCCTGATGATTTCAAAAATTTATTAGAAGTCATACAGGGGCCTGCACAAGGAAGAAGATATTTTAATCCCTCATAAACTATGTTAAAATGGATAATAGCAGCTGGTGTACTTTTTATGGTATATAAATTCTTTAATAAAGAAGAAGGTACATCTATATTAAAAAAAGATACAAAAATAGATTATAAAAAAGTCAAAGATGCAGAATTTGAAGATCATGAATAGATATAAATATATGCTATCAATATTTTTAGCTAAAACCGCAATAAAAGTAGCTATTATAATGATAGCCTCTTCCTCATTGTACGGCCAAGAAAAGTCCCATAATCTTAATTTTATGTTTACAAATAATGGTTATGGATTTGGATATGAATTTGAAAAATTTTCTAAGGAAAATTTATCTATTGGTACTGATTTAAGATTTTATGATATCAGAAGTGATGAATATCCAGTGTATGATCCATTTGTCAATCAATACAAAATTATAGGAGAGAAAAATATCACAATGTTACCTCTTTATTTTAGAGTAAACTATTATCCATTTCAAGGCAAGATTGCAAATAACTTTGAACCGTATGTGCTTTTTGCTATAGGACCAATGATATCAATTGATGGCGATGAAAATGTAAGAAGTTTTTCAAAAAGATGGTCTAATGCAGATACTCAAATTAATCCAGGAGGGTCGATAGGTTTTGGAGTTAACTTTAATACTAGTACCTCAAATACTCTTTCATTTGGATTAGGATATGACTATTTACAAGTACAAGAACCTATTCACGATAAAAAGGATTATGGTGGAGCTTTTTTGTATTTAAAATATAAGATAAATCGTGAGTAAGTTTTCTTTTGTAAATAAAAAGAATATTCAAAATAATAATTTTTTTTTGGATCAAGATGAATCTCATCATTTAATAAATGTATTACGCCTGAAAATAAATTCTAATATATGGTTAACTGATGGTGAGAGTGGAACTTATTATTGTAAAGTCGATACTTTTACAGATAAAAATATAGTAGAAGGTTCTATCGTAGAATATTATACCAATCAAAATGAATTGAACTATCATATTCATCTTGGGTTACCAATTATTAAGAATTCCAGAATGAAAATTGCAGTAGAAAAATCTGTAGAATCTGGAATCAAAGAATTAACTCCGTTATATTTAGATAGATCAATAAAATCAAATGTTTCAGTAGAGAAAATGACTTCTGTTATGCGCTCAGGAGTAAAGCAATCTATGAGAAGTGTAATACCGAAGATTAACCCTGTAGCTCAATTAGAAGACTGGTATGATATAGAAGCATTGAATATTGCTGCTTTAATTGAATCCAAAGACACTTTAACACTTTTTAAAGATGAAATTTTTAGCGCAGTTAATGCCAATAAAAAGATTTCAATCTTAATTGGTCCGGAAGGTGGATTTTCTTCAAAAGAAAAAGAGTTTATTTATGATAATAAATTTCTTAAAGTTAGTCTTGCTAAAGCAGTGCTAAGAGCAGAGACTGCTGTAGTATCGATTTTATCGATTTTAAACGAATTAATGGTGCAATATGAGTAAAACAATTTTTCAGAAAATTATAAACAAAGAGATTCCAGCTAAAATTCTTTATGAAGATAACGATGTGATTGCAATTGAGGATATTAACCCTGTTGCACCAGTGCATGCTCTTATAATACCTAAAAAATGCATTGAAACATTAAATGATTTAGACCCAATAGATTCTGATATTGTAGGTAAGCTGGTATTGGTAGCAAAGAATCTTGCTAAAGAATTAAAAATTGATCAATCTGGCTATAGAACAGTATTTAATTGTAATGATGACGGAGGTCAAACCGTCCATCATATTCATCTTCATTTAGTTGGAGGAAGAAAAATGAATTGGCCGCCAGGATAGACTTATGCATATTTCAAAATTAGAATTATTTGGATTTAAATCTTTTGCAAAAAAACAAACTATACTATTGGATAGTGGAGTAACTGGCATAGTTGGACCTAATGGTTGCGGTAAAACCAATATTGTAGATGCAATTAGATGGGTATTAGGAGAACAAAAAACATCTAGGTTAAGAAGCTCTAAAATGGAAGACCTAATATTTAATGGAGCTTCAAATATTAAACCTCTAGGTCTATGTGAGGTTTATTTAACAGTACAAAATGACAAAGGCTTACTACCTATTGAATACAATGAAGTAGAAATTGGTAGAAGATTGTATCGCAATGGTGATAGTGAATACTTTATTAATAGAACTTCTTGTAGGTTAAAAGATATTTACAATTTATTTGTTGATACAGGTATGAGTTCAGATGCTTATTCTGTCATTGAACTTAATATGATTGAGCAGATTTTATCAGATAAGGATGATAGTAGGCGTTCGATGTTTGAAGAAGCAGCTGGTGTGAATAAATATAAATCACAAAGACGTTCTGCTTTAAGAAAATTTGAGTTAAATAATAGAGATTTAGAAAGAATTGATGATATTATTCTTGAGATTGAAATGCAAGTAAAAGGTCTTGAGTTGCAATTGAAAAGATTTAAAAGGCACGAGAAATTAAGCCTTGAATTAAAAGATATAGAAATTAATTTAGCTTCAGCAAAAGTTCTTGAGTTAGAGAAAATAATCAAACCTCTTGAGGCTTTACTTAAAAAGAAAAATACTTTATTAAAGAAAAATACTTCTAAAAAAGAGTCTGAAAGCGTAGAGCTTACAGATGCTAGAAATTTTTATTTAGCAGAAAAAGAAATCGTAGAAAAAATGAAGGTAGATGTTGATAACTTTACTGAGAGCTTGCTAAAAGAAGTCCAAACTAAAAATCGTGAATCTTCCAAGGGCATGGAAGTGCTTGAACAAGAATTGCAAAAGAAAATTAGTCAGCTAAATCAATTTGATACAGATTACATTAAAATAGTTTCAGATTGTGACGATTGCGGTAAGCCTCTTACTATTATTTCGGAATGTGGTCATTGCGGTAAAGTAAAGAGTGATAAAAAATATACAGTTATTGAGACAGATCAAAAATATGAAAAATTAAAAGAAAGTATTCATGACTATAAACATAAGATTCAATCGTATAATAAAGAAAAAGAATTTGATTTCAATAAAATAGATGATTCTATCAAGAAGATGCAGAAGAAAATTAGTCTACATAAGCTAGAGCTTCGCAATAAAGAGGAAAATGTTAATCAAGCATTTATGAAAATGGAATCAATTAGAGTAAAAATTGATGCAGACAAATTTAATAAAGATGATATTTTTTATGATATTAAAAGTGCAGAGATGAAGATAGCAGAGTCAAATATTAAGATATCTCAAATTAAAGAAATGATGAAAGAGAAATTTGGTAATGAGTTTGAGCTAAAAAAGATAAAAAATTATAGTATTTCTGATATGACTTATAATGTAGAAAAGATTAAAAGAAGTATTGAAGCAATAGGTCCAATTAATTGGGCAGTATCCAATGAATATGAAGAGCAAAGCAAAAGATTAAATATATTAAAAGACCAAAGGTCTGACCTCCTTGAGTCTGAAAAGAATTTAAAAGATGCAATTAAAAAAATTGATTCAGTTGCAAAGAAACAATTTTTAGATACTTTTGAAAAAATAAAAAACAATTTTGAAACAATGTTTGGAGTATTTTTTTCAGGAGGTAAAGGTTCTATTGACCTTGAAGATACAGATGATCCTTTAAATTCTAATGTAATGATATTTGCTCAGCCACCAGGTAAGAAAAATAATTCACTTAGAATGTTGTCTGCTGGTGAAAAATCTTTAACGGCAATTGCACTGCTTTTTTCTATCTATCAATATAAGCCAAGTCCTTTCTGTATACTAGATGAAATTGATGCTCCACTTGATGATATTAATATTAAAAAATTTACAGATGTAATATCTGAATATAGCAAGAGTACCCAATTCATAATGGTGACTCATAACAAATTAACTATGGAGTCAGCTGATTGTATATATGGTGTGACTACAGAAAAAAAAGGTATTTCGAAGGTTATTTCAATTAATTTTACTGAAAAATAAATTATTTGTAGTATTCAATCATTTTTTACAAATTACGCCTGTTTCAGTGATAACAAAAAAAAAGAGAAAATAAAAAAATATGGCAACTAAAATTAGATTAAAAAGAATTGGTAGAAGAAACAGACCCTTCTACAGATTAATAATTATTGATTCAAGAAAAAGAAGAGATGGATTAGCTATCGAACAAGTCGGTTGGTATGATCCTCTAAAAACAGATAAAGACTCTAATTTTAATCTTAAGGAAGATAGAATTCTTGCTTGGTTGCAATTGGGTGCTCAAGTTTCAGATCCAGTTAACAAATTAATGAAGAGATCTGGTTTAGCATATAGATGGCATTTAATGAGCCAAGGACTTTCACCTGAAGATATAGAAAAAGCTGTTGCAAAATGGAAAGAAGAAAGACTCGAAGTTTTAAAAAATAGAAAAAAAGCAAAGCTTAAAAAGAAAGAAAAAATCAAAAAAGAAAAAGCGGCAGCAAAAGCACCAGCAGAAGAACCTGCAGCAGAAGAAGCACCAGCAGAAGAGCCGGTAGCAGAAGAACCTGCAGCAGAAGAAGCACCAGCAGAAG
>NZWP01000016.1 GCA_002701645.1 Fidelibacterota bacterium
ACCTTGGGCTAGTTTAGGTCGTACAGGATATATTATTGAAAATAGAGCAGGTTTACATTACTCTGCCCCTTATAATCGTGACTTTGACCGATTTAATTACTGGGAATCAGATGATGTTGAGCTTGACTTTAGTACTCCATCATTAGGGTATGATTATATTTATGAATGGGTTAATAGTTACGTACCATTCTCAACATACAGACATAATTTTGCTACTGGAAACAAAGAGCAAATATTTTCTGGATATTGGGACTATGATGGTAATCTTGACTTCGAGAACATCGGTGGTGTAATTGGAGGCGGATACTGGGCAGGCCCAATATTTGGTGCCAATTCTTGGGAACCAATCTACGCTTTTGTAGGTATGGTTGCGACTCCATATGATCCATCTAAGGAAGCGCAATATATCGCTGAAGACGACCTAACCACGTCAGGTGGTTGTGGTTGGGGATCAGCTGGTTCTTGTGACAACACTACTACAAGTGGTGCAGGAATCGGATATCCATATATGACAGCGACATTGTTTGGTGACTACCTGGGTTCAGGAGTGTTACCAACTGAAGCAGGTTTTGCATACTGGGGTGGTTTCACAACTGCTAGTTCTGTAGTATGGCAAATGAGCAAACCAAATTCATCAGCAGATACGTTTACGTTTACTACTGAGGGGTTAGGTATGTCGGCTAATGCTTACGATCCAGATCGTATTTCAGTATGGCCAAATCCATATTATGGATTTAATCCAGAAGAACGTGATGCGTTAGATCGTAGAGTGATGTTTAGTCACTTGCCTGAAGAAGGCGCTGCGACAATTCGTATCTTTGCATTAGATGGTACACTAGTAAGAACAATTCACCACAATGATACAGCTTCACAGCATGCAACATGGGACATGAAGAATAACTTCGAGTTACCAGTTGCTAGTGGAATGTATGTGGCACATGTAGAGACTAACCACGGAGATAAAATCCTGAAGTTAGCTGTAATTCAACCAGAACAACGTTTAGACGTTTATTAAGGAAAAGGAGAATATGAAAATGAAAAATACATTTAAAATCTTCCTTGGATGCGCAGTGTTGGTTTCAGCACTAACTGCTGGTACAGTAAGATCACAAGGTACCGCTGGTGCCTCGCAGCTTCTTATTCCGGTAGGTACTGAAACAGTAGCTCTTAGCGGAACGAACGTTGGTACCGTATCTGGAGTAGATGCATTATTTACTAATGTAGCTGGTCTAGCAAGACACAACTCTGGTTTACAAGGAACAGTTTCAACCACATCTTACATTGCTGACATTGATGTCACCTATGCAGGTATGGTTATGAGTATGGGCGAAACAGGAACATTTGGAATGACACTAAAGGCATTAGACTTTGGCGATATCCCAAAAACTACTGCATTTGCTCCAGAGGGAGATGGTCAAACATTTTCCCCTAGCTTTTTCACAGCGACAGCAGGGTTTGCGAGAGCATTCTCTGATCGTGTTAATGTTGGTGTTGCAGCCAAGTTGATTTCTGAGACAATCGAAGAAACATCTGCAACAGGATTTGCATTTGACGTAGGCGTCCAATACAAATTCCCTGACCAACCATTAATCATAGGTGTTGCAATGAAAAATGTTGGGAGTAGAATGCATTACGATGGTATTAACCTTGATCAGAACCTCACACCAGAGGGATCTGAATCAGGTGCATCATCTGAAACTTTTAGAATTGTTGCAGACAACTTTGCTCTGCCAACAAGCCTAGATCTTTCTGTAACCTACTCAGTACTTGATAATTTAGATATGAGCACAACTTTCACTAATCACTCATACCAATCAAATACGTTAGCATTCGGTGCTAAGTATTCGTTAGGTAGTGCTTGGGTGGGCGCAGCTACTACAATGACTGTAGGAGATGACTCACAACCGTCTGACGTTACTGACGCAGACTGGGACGAGTGGAGCGGAACCAATTGGGGAGCTTCAATGGGTGCAGGTGTAACAGTGCCAATAGGCGACTACACAATGCATGTTTCATACGCTATGAGAACAGCAAACGAATACTTTGATGACCATAGCACTATGCAAGTTACCTTTGATTTCTAAACTGTTGAGTTAAGGATTCAAATTGAAAGGGGCTCTTTTTAGAGCCCCTTTTTATTTATAAGATATGTTAGTGTAATACTTTATTTGTTAAATAATAATTCAATATTACTCTGTAAAGAATTAGAGGGAATGTTTTGACCTAAAAAATATCTACCAGCTTGGTCATCAAAGTGCATTTCCCAATGCAAATGAGCCCCTTTGTTATTTTTTAAAGCCCCATCGGAGGTGCCCGTATTCCCAGAAAATCCAATAATTGTTCCTTGCTCTACTCTCGCGCCAGGCACAATACTTTCTGAGATACTAGACAAGTGTGCATATACACTAACAGTTCTAAATTTTTCAGTGATAGTATAGCCATGATCAATTATAATAGACTTCCCAAGCAATATATATTGATAAATGTCATCAGGAGTCTTACTAAGCTTTGCAGAGGTGGCTAGAAAGGCGTTATATGTATCAATATCAACGTCATTATGTTGTGGGTTACTTCTTACCACAATACCATCAGAAACAGCGGTAATAGGCGTATTTAATGGTGCAGAGAAATCAATACCCTCATGAACACCTGATCGATATTCCCTATTAGCATTTGGAAGTAAATTAAGTATGGACGGTACAAGATAATCTTTTGATGGCAGTTGAATTGTAGTTAACAATTCAGAGCGATGCAGGTTAGTGTTTTGATCAATATAGAATAAAAACCCTTCTTTTGATGGCAATTCTGATGCTAAGTCAATAGATGCGGTAGGTGCCGCACAAGCACTTAGTAATAAGACCAATCCTATGTAATGGTTAATTTTCATTCTTGTTGATAATATAAGATATTCCATTATACATAAAACTTAGTTTAATAATAGAACCAGTATTTTTATCAATCCACACTTTTCGCAACGAGCTATCTATTAAGGCGGCATTAATAAGATTGTTGTCATCAGGATTAATATTTATTTTTTTAATATCCATTCTATACAAGAGAGCCATTGTTTTTGCATTGTTCAATAAGATCTCCTCCTCTTCTGCAAATAAAAAACGCACATTAACCGTAATATTGTCTAGAACCGGTACGTCTTCTACCCAAACGGTATCTAGAATATTTATTTTATTACCAGACAATAGTTGAACAATAAGGTTGTCGCTACCGAAACTCTGATTTTTATACTCTATACCTTCTTTTAATAAAAAAGACCCAAAATTAATAGGTTGAATTGATATTTCGCTGTCTTCTAGTGTGATTGTGAAAGCGTTAAAGGCGCCATAAATAGAAATGTTATACTGTTTATCATTTCCAAGGACCGTGGAATGCAATAATAAGCATAAAGAAAGAACGGTTGTTATATATTTATAATTCAATTTTAGATTAGAATCAAAGAGGCAATTATAAAATAAAGCGCAACACCCAATATATCAATTGCTGTTGTTACGAAAGGTCCAGTTGAAATTGCTGGGTCAAAATTTAATTTTTTTAATATTAATGGAACACTAGCCCCTACTGCGGTTGCAATGGTCATAGAGCAGGCTATACTTAAGCCTATAACCATTCCAAGATTTTCTAATTCAGTGCCTGTAATAAATTCAGAAGCAACCCCAACTAATATTCCATAAATAGTTCCTAAAATCCCCCCCACAATAATTTCTTTTGTTATAAGTGGAAGCGTATTACCAACATCAACTCTTCCTGTTGCTAACCCACGTACTATAATAGTAGAAGATTGTGTACCAATATTCCCCCCAATTCCAATAATGACAGGAATAAACGATGCTAACACTATCATTTCTTGAAGAAGGTGGTTAAAGTATCCAATAATAGCTGCTGCACAAATACCTCCAATTAAGCTCGCAAAAATCCACGGAGCTCTTGACCGTGCATTCTCAAGAGGAGATTTTAAAAGAATGTCTCTATCCTTACCCACACCAGCCATTTGTAAAAAATCTTCAGACGCTTCTTCTCGAATAATGTCTACTACGTCATCTATAGTAACAATTCCTAAAAATTTATTTTGGCTATTTACAACGGGTAGAGCCAAATAGTTATATTGTGCTACCGTTTTTGCTACTTCTTCCTGATCTGTCTCTGATGTCGCTGCATGAATATCCGTAATCATAATATCTTTTAGTCTTTGGGCGTTATGGGATGTCACCAAACTTCTTAATGAAATCACCCCAACTAATTTTTCTTGATCATCTAAAACATAAACATAAAAAATTTTATCATTTTCTGGAACCGCTTGTAATTGTTTTATACTTTCTTTGATGGTAGTGTTTTGATTTAGCGTAAAAGTTTCTTTTGTCATAACACTACCAGCACTGTCGTCTGGGTATGCCATAATTTCTTCTATGTCTTCTAAGTCTTCCGCTTCAATTTTTTCTAATATTTCTTTTTGTTTTTCTTCAGAAAACATACTAATAATAGCAGCCTGATCATTGGTATCTAGATATAGAAACATTTTAGAAATATTTGTAGAGCTTTCATCGAGCAACATATTTTCAATCAACGTTTCATCTAACTCTTCCAACACTTTTGCTTTGTGGCTAAAAGAGGGACATAAATTAAAAATATTTTTTTGTTCAACACCACCAAATCCTCTCATAAGAAGGGCTACATCAGCAGGATGCGTCTTGTATAAAATCTTTGTTAAGTTTGTGTTAGCCTTTCTTCTTAAAAGCCTTTGTATTGTTCTTCTTAGCAAAGAAATTTCGGTGGAAAATATTGCTTTTTTCATTGTATTGGATTTTTTATAAATTAACTCTACTTTATAACAAATTAAAGAGTAAGTAAATGGCTAAAATAACTAAACAATCAGAAAGCTTTTCGAAATGGTATACCGACGTCATTTTAGAGGCAGACTTGGCAGACTATGGTCCAGTCAAAGGGACAATGGTTATCAAGCCGTATGGGTACTCACTTTGGAGCAATGTTAAAAACATTTTAAATAAAAAAATTGAAGAGAGCGGGCATAAAAACGCATATTTTCCACTTTTTATTCCAAAAAGCTTTCTTGAAAAAGAGGCAAAACACGTTGAGGGATTTGCCAAAGAATGTGCGGTAGTAACGCACTCAAGGCTTATTTCTGAAGATGGAGTACTAACAGTAGACCCTAGCTCTAAGCTCGAAGAAGAAATTATTGTGCGCCCTACATCTGAAACCGTTATTTGGCATATGTTTAAAAAATGGGTGACCTCTTATAGAGACTTGCCAATAAAAATTAATCAATGGGCCAATGTGGTTCGTTGGGAAATGCGTACAAGATTATTTCTAAGAACATCAGAGTTTTTATGGCAAGAAGGTCATACTGCACACGCCACCAAAGAAGAGGCCATAGAAGAAACACTTATAATTGTCGATATATATAAATCTTTATTTGAAGACCACCTCGCTATTCCAACTATGATTGGAAGAAAATCTAATATGGAAAGATTTGCAGGTGCAGATGAAACATATTCTATTGAAACGATGATGAGAGATAAAAAAGCGTTACAAGCAGGTACATCTCATTATTTAGGTACTAATTTTGGCACGGCATTTGATGTAAAATTTCAGAGCAAAGAAAACAAAGAACAACCAGTCTTTGCAACAAGCTGGGGCGTTAGCACGCGCATGATTGGAGCGCTGGTTATGGTTCATGGTGACGATAAGGGATTGAAGCTTCCACCTAGAGTTGCCCCACATCAAGCGGTAATTATACCAATTAACCCTAAAAATGAAGCAAAAGAAAAATTTGATAATTTTGTTGATACAGTTCATAGTAAACTAAAAGATGACGGCATTAGATGTGATATAGACGATTCAAACAATAGCCCGGGATTTAAGTTTAATAATTGGGAATTACAAGGCGCACCGCTACGTATTGACATTGGATTGAAAGAATTCCAGAATGGAAATGTCACTGTTTGTAGAAGAGATACGGGTGAAAAGGAAGAAATGTTGTTAGATCAATTAAGCGAACTTTCATCAACCCTAGAAGACATTCAAAAAAGTATGTATGATTCTGCAAACTCGTTTCTCAAAGAAAATACATTTGAATTAAATGATTATAGTGAATTTAAAACATTACTATCTAAAGAAAATTGCTTCATTAAAGCATACTGGGATGGCTCTGATGATTCAGAATTAAAAATTAAAAAAGAAACCAAAGCTACTATTCGTTGTATTTTAGAGGATGTAAACGACTCTAAATTAAAGTGTATGTTTTCTGGTAAACCCGCTAAACATCTTGTTGTTTTTGCAAAAGCCTATTAACTATGAATATAAATGAAGTTTATTATTAAGATACTATCCATCTCTGTATTAATTTGCTTATTGTATCTTTTGTTGTGGCCAGTGCCAATAAACCCAGTTGCTTGGGATTCTCCTAATCCTCCATCAATGACAGGCCTTTATGCCAAAAATGATTATTTAAAAAATATAGAAATATTTTGGGCCAACGATGGACACTATGGCCCAGAAGATATCGCAATTTACGATGGTAATTTATATGCTGGTTATCATGATGGAGTAATTATGAGCTCTTCAGGTGAATTTTATAATACCAATGGCCGTCCTCTTGGAATGGTATTTGATTCAGATAGTAATTTAATTGTTGCAGACGCTATTCAGGGCTTAATATCTGTTAATCAAAAAGGTATTGCTACCACCCTTTCCATAAAATCTGACTCAGACGGCATTCCGCTTGGATTTACAGACGATTTAGACATTGCGAGCGATGGAAAAATTTATTTTTCTGATGCATCGGATAAATTTGGATATGGAGAAGATAGGTTATCTGTTATGGAGCATAGCCCGAATGGACGACTGCTAGTTTATGATCCAGCGACTAAAATCACCACCACACTGCTTGATAGTTTATATTTTGCCAATGGGGTTGCAGTGGGCACCGACGAATCCTTTGTTCTTTTAAATGAAACATATATGTATCGTATTCACAAATATTGGCTTAAAGGAGATAAGGCGGGCACATCAGAAATTATTATTGATAACTTACCAGGATTCCCAGACAATATCTCTTCAAATGGAAAAGGTATTTATTGGGTGGCGCTTTTTACGGTAAGAAATGATTTTATTGATAGCACAACAAACAAACCTTTTATTAGAAAAATGGCACTACGATTACCAGAATTTTTACAACCCCAGCCAGAACCCTATGCATTTATTTTAGGAATTGATGATAGTGGTAATGTTTTACATAATCTTCAGTATGGTGCTAGCGATGCTTATTCACCCATAACAAGCGCCAAACAGTATGATGGCTATTTATATTTTGGCAGCCTTACTCATGAAGGTTGGGGTAAAATAGAAGCTCCAAAATGAAAATTTCTACGCCGGGTATTGTCTTAAAAACCAGCTTATTTAAAGAATCGAGCATTATTGTTAGGCTTTTCACTCTAAAACGAGGTAAGTCTTCTTATGTTATTAAAGCAGCAATGCGACAAAAATCTCCCCTTAAAGCCATATATCAACAAATGAATGAAGTAGAAGTCAACTACGTTCACAACAATAAAAGACAATTACAGCCCATATACGACTCTAAAATCATAAATAATTGGGATAATATTAATACCGATCTTAGAAAAACTATTCTTTGTTTATCTATGATAGAAATGATTGATAAGGGATTTGATGAAACTACATCTGACCAGAGCACATACTACTTGATTAAAAATATATTAGAATATTTTAATGTAGCTGATCATGGCTATAACAATGCTTTTTATTTTTTCCTTATACACTTCTTAAGTAATACTGGATATAATATTATTGATGCCGATGAACACCCTATTATTAAAAGATATATTACAAAAGAGCCAAATTTACTAGACCAATTAAAAGAAATATATCATTCAGATTTTGTTGATAAAAAAAATACAAAGATAGAGTTTGCTTATAATAAAAAAACTATGGCTAATTTTATTTCTGATTTAATGAGATATCATTTACCGGACATTAAATCATTTAGCGTTGCAAAAGAAATTTTTAAATCTTCTTAATTATTCAACCTTAAAAACTTTCTCTCCGGGTTTAACCATTCTAAATTTTTCTCTAGCAATTTTTTCAATATATTTTTCATCAAATTCCAATTTCTCCGCTTCTTTTTCAAGAGCAGCAACTTGTTGTCGCAAAGAGTTAATTTCTTGCTGAATTTCAATTTTTTCTTTTTTTAGATTCCAAAGAGTAATAAATCCTCGATCGCTAAATAACAGTAAAAGGATACACCCCATAGTCAAGCAAGCGAATAAGACATTGGTGAGGGATATGGTTTTAAGATTCATAACCTATTATTTAATGAAAGAAAAACTTTTACCAAACTTTGGACTCTTTAATCCTTCTTCAATTCTTAATAACTCATTGTACTTGCTGTTTCGGTCTGATCGACATACAGAGCCCGTTTTAATTTGACCACCACCCATTGCGACTGCAAGATCAGCAATAAAGGTGTCTTCAGTTTCTCCCGATCGATGAGAAATAATAAACTCGTAGTTATTTTGTTTGGCTATATCGATTGCTTGAATTGTTTCTGATACGGTGCCAATTTGGTTGAGCTTGATTAAAACGCTATTAATAGCGTTTTCTTTAATAGCTTTCTCTATTTTTTTTGGGTTGGTCACAGTTAAATCATCCCCAACAATTTGAATTTTCTCCCCTAAAGCACCATTCATTTCTATCCAACCGTTCCAATCGTTTTCATCTAAGCCATCTTCAATGGATATGATAGGATATTGAGTTATTAGGTTATCATAGAATTTTATCATACCATCGGCGTCTAACACTTTATTGTCAATTTTTAGATTGTATTGTCCTGAACTATAAAAGCTTGAGGCTGCAACATCTAAAGCTAAAAAAACATCTTTTCCAGCTTTATAATTAGATTTTTCTATAGCGCTTAGCAACAATTCTATAGCATGTTCATTAGATTGAAGTCGAGGAGCAAATCCTCCTTCATCGCCTACCGTTGTGGATAAACCCAAGTTTTTTAATTTGTTCTTTAGCGTATGAAATATTTCTGATCCCATTCTAAGTGATTCTGAAAAAGATGTTGCTCCATAAGGGAATAACATAATTTCTTGGATATCAGAACCCCTATCAGCATGCATGCCACCATTGAGTACATTAATCATTGGCACAGGCATTCTAAAGCTGTCTTTATTTAAATAACGATAAAGGGGTTGGTTGTAAAATTTTGCTGAAACTACAGCACACGCCATTGATATACCTAGCATGGCATTTGCACCATAATTACTCTTATTTGGCGTACCATCAATTTCCATTAATAAGCTATCTATTGCGCCCTGATCATCAGATTTTTTGTTGATTAGTTCTGGTTGGAAAATATTGATTACATTGTTTATAGCCGTATGCACACCCTTGCCATGAAACCGAGTTTGATCCAAATCTCTTAATTCAAGAGCCTCAAATTTGCCAGTAGACGCCCCAGAAGGGACAGCTGCTTTGCCGGTGATACCATTAGCGCAGACCTCTACTTCTATCGTCGGGTACCCCCTAGAATCAAGTATTTGTCTAGCATGTATTTTTTCTATAATTGGGCAGCTATTCTTTTCCATCTTTAAAGTTACTTCTTATTGTGTTTATATGACATATTTCAATACTAATTCTAATGAATTAATCATTTTTTACATAAATAATATTTTTTTATATACTGAATAAAAATCTTGATTCATCGGGAAAAAGCGTCTATAATTATAAAAAAGATGAATAAAGAGAACTTTTTTAAAAAATTTAATCATATTGACATGATTAATAATGGGGGTAAAAATCCACTCTTTGAGTGTGGCGTTTTACCTTTTTTTAACTAGTTAATAACTAATCAAGGAGGAATAACATGGCTTCATGGGATTCACTAATTACGAGTACGTTAAGTGGTTTAACAGGTGTAGTAAAAGCTGCAATTATATTTTTTATATTTGCAAATATACTATTTTCAACTGGAATGGATCCACTAGGCGGAATTATGAATTTGGTTGATACTTTTCTAAACGGTGGCGTTACAGGATTGCTAGTACTAGTAGTCTTTTTGTCATGGTTATAAAATAGAACCGTATTACACTAACAAAAAATAAAAGCTCCACACACCAGTGCGGAGCTTTTATAAAGAAAAGTTTGGAGGACAAACAATATGAATAATGTAATGAAAACAATCAACGATGCTCTAACTTCATTAACAGGGTTGTTGATTAATGTGATTGTTGCTGGTACTATTATCGGTATTTTATATGACGACCTTTTTGGTGTCATCGCAGGTATTGGTAGTGCAGTTGCTGCAATTGGTGACGGTGGCGTTGCTGGGTTAGTGACAGTAATGATTGTCGCAATGTGGAAAAAATAATTTTTTAATATAACTCTCTACATTGACTTAAAATAAAAAGGGCTCAATTTTTGAGCCCTTTTACATTATATTTATAATAATTTTATGCTATGAAATTATTAATCCTTCCACGCTATATTTTCCCCATATTTTTGTTGTTGTCTGTTCTTGTAGCAAACAATCAACAAACTATTACTATTTTAGGAGAAAATAATAATTTTCTTGGCAAAGCAGATATTCTTAAAACAGAGCAATATTATCTTTCAGTAAACGATTTTGGCAAAATTATTGGTAGTGGGTCGTTTGTAAATCATAAAACAGAAAAAATCGTTATTTATATAGATAACCTAAAAATCAAATTATCAAGCAATATTGCCTTTATTGTCATTGATGACAAGACATATCAAATGGGAAGCAAGTTGATTAAAAGCAATGATGAATATTATGTTCCAATAGATGATTTTTTTAAAATATTATCAATTCACGGTTCAAATAATCACTCTATAGACTATACTACAATGTCTATAGCGCTTAATTCTAAAATAAAAAAGGTAGAAAAATCAGTTCCTACGGTTGATCTAACGAAAGAAAAAAATAAATGGGAATTTAATACCATTATTATTGATCCTGGTCATGGTGGAAAAGACCCAGGTTCAATAGGATATAGAGGCACCAAAGAAAAAGATATTACACTCGACGTAGCAAAACGTTTGGCAAAAAAAATACAAAAAAATTTAAGAGTTAAAACTATTTTAACTAGAGATGAAGATGTGTGGATGAGAATCCAAGATAGAACAAGGCTTGCAAATGACAAGAATGGGAGGTTGTTTATTAGTATTCATGCTAATTCGGTTGAGGATCGTAGAGCAAGTGGTTTTGAAACCTATATGATTGGTACTAACAAAAATGCAGCTGCAGTTAGAATTGCTGCTAGAGAGAATGCTGTGCTTGACCTTGAAGGTGCTAATTCAACAAAATTAACAGATGAAGATTTAATTACAGCTACTATGGCACAGTCTGGTTTTGCAAAGCAGAGCGAACAGTTTGCTGCATTAGTGCAAGAAGAAATGGATAAAAGGTTGCAAAGTAAAAATCGAGGAGTAAAACAAGCTGGATTCTATGTTTTAATGGGCGCTTCAATGCCAAATGTTTTAATTGAACTTGGTTTTATATCAAATCCTAATGAAGAAAAAAAATTGAATAGTTCTAGCTATAGAGACATGCTTGCCACGTCTATTTACTACGCTATTTTGAAATACCAGAAAATATTAAATGATTAATCCGACTTTAGAGTTTTTATATGGACTTCATAATCGTGGAATAAAATTAGGTCTTAAAAACATTGAAAGTTTTTTAAAAATCTGTGGGAACCCACACAAAGAAATTCAAACGATTCATTTAGCAGGGACTAATGGCAAAGGTTCTACTGCATCTATTATTTCAAAAATTTTACAAAAAATGGGTATAAAGTAGGGCTGTATACTTCTCCCCATTTAATACATTTTAATGAAAGAGTAAGAATTGACGGGGTGCCTATATCAAACGAATCCATTATAGAATTTATTGAAAAACATAAACAGACCTTAATTGATAGTTCGATTACATTTTTTGAAGCAACCACTGCCTTAGCTTTCGAATATTTTGCAAAACAAAAGGTAGATATTGCTATTATTGAAACTGGGCTCGGAGGTAGGCTGGATTCTACTAATGTATTATCCCCCATTCAGACCATTATTACAGAGATCCATTACGATCATACACATATTTTAGGCGATTCTATTGAAGAAATTACTGCTGAAAAATGTGGAATTTTTAAAAACAACACCCCTTCTATCACAACCAACTCAGATAAGCGTGTTATAGATACTATCAAAGAACATGCATCTCTAAAGCGCAGTGAAGTATCATTTATTGAAAAAGAAGACATTATAGTTGAGAATCAAACATCAGAATCAATTAGTTTTCATTATGATAGCCAGCATTTTTCTTTACCTCAGACAGGTTCATATCAAACACAGAACGCTGTGCTGGCAATAAAGACATGCCAAAATAATTTTAATACACTGACAGAGAAAGACATTCAGTTAGGATTAGATCAGTGGTGTTGGCCGGGGAGAATGCAATTAATGAAACCAGATTTTTTCTATGATGTGGCACATAATAAAAATGGTATAGGGAGTCTTGTAAAAGATTTAAAAACAATCTATAATGAAAAGCCCATAGGGGTTTTAGTTTTAAAAAAAGACAAAATTAATCCTGAGCTAATAGACATGGTTTCTAAAGCATTTGATAGGCTTATTATTTCTACTGTTCCTTCTAAAGACATTCTAAATAAAGAAGAAATAACCAATAATTCATTATTACAAAAATTTGAATTTATAGACAATTTACATGAAGCTATGACGATAATAGATAAAGCAGAACATTCTGGTGGAAAAGTTATTTTTGGGAGTCATTACATTGCAAAAGACGTGTATAATTTTTTTGATTTTTCCTTTGACAATGGTATCATATGATGTAATTTGCGATTCAAGGTGTTTTCCCCCTAGAAGTACATTTCACAATTAATAAGAGGAACTAATGAAATTAACCGATTTAAAAGAAAAAAAATTAACCGATTTAAAAGAAATTGCAAAAACAATGGGCATAGAAAAGATTTCTACGCTTTCAAAAGACGAGCTAATGCAGGCTATGGTTAGTGCTGCTCCAGCTGAAAAGAAAGAAGAAGTGCCAAAACCAGAAAAAGTAACTGAAAAAAAAGAATCTCCAAATAATGCGCCTAATCAGAGCCAAGGAAGCGAAAAAAGAGCAGCAGGAGTTTTAGAAGTTTTGCCTGATGGTTATGGATTTTTAAGAAGCGTAAATGATAATTATTTACCTGGACCAGAAGATATTTATGTTAGTCCATCACAAATTAAACGATTCAAATTAAAGACGGGCCATTTTGTTGAGGGCAGCACTAGAGCCCCAAAATCTAAAGAAAGATTCCATGCACTGTTAAAATTGGATAAAGTAAATGATACAGATCCGGAACAAATAAGAAATCAGAGATCTTTTGATAAATATACCCCATTACATCCAAATGAGAAATTTAATCTATCTAATACCAGCGATATGTCCATGAGAATCATGGATTTAGTTTGTCCTATTGGTAAAGGTCAACGTGGATTAATTGTGGCACAACCTAAAACAGGAAAAACCATTCTAATTTCTAAGATTGCGAATGCAATTAGAAGAAATCATCCTGAGACAATTTTACTTATTTTGCTAATTGATGAAAGACCTGAAGAAGTAACAGACATGAAACGTAGTGTAGATGCAGAAGTGATTGCTTCTACGTTTGATGAAGGTCCAGAGAGACATGTTCAAGTTGCAGATATGGCACTTTACAAAGCACAGCGCTTAGTAGAGTGTGGTAAAGATGTGGTTATTTTGCTTGACAGTATCACACGTTTAGGTAGAGCGCATAATGCAGTCATTCCTCATAGTGGAAAAATTCTTTCAGGTGGAGTTGATTCAAACGCGTTAAGAAAACCAAAGAAATTTTTTGGAGCAGCTCGCAATACAGAAGAAGGCGGTAGTTTAACTATTATTGCTACAGCTTTAATTGATACGGGCAGTAAAATGGATGGAGTTATTTTTGAAGAGTTTAAAGGAACGGGTAATATGGAGCTTGTATTAGATCGCGAACTCAGTGATAGACGTATTTATCCAGCATTTAATATTATCAAATCTGGAACCCGAAAAGAAGAACTGCTTTTATCTGATCAGCATTTATCGAGAATGTGGATTTTAAGAAAAATGTTGGGAGAAATGAGCACAGAACAATCAATGAACTTTATGTCAGAAAGAATGAGAAGAACTAAAACAAATCAAGAATTCCTTGATTTAATGAGTCAATAATATGTCCATATCGTTATCAAGATTAGTTGATAAGATCAAACCATCCTTTACATTGCAGATGACAGCTAGAGCTGCCGCCTTAAGAGCTAAAGGTATAGATGTAATCAATTTTGGCGTTGGCGAACCAGACTTTAATACACCCGCACATATTATAGAAGCAGGAAAAAAAGCAATGGATGATGGCTATACTAAATATACGCCAGGTTCTGGGATGCTAGAGTTAAAAGAAGCCATTCAAACTAAAGTGAAGAACGATACTGGTGTTTTATATGATACCAATCAGGTCATTGTATCTAATGGCGGTAAACAATCACTGTCTATAGCATGCCAAGCGCTGTTCGAAGAAGGCGATAAAGTAGTTATTTTTTCACCCTACTGGGTCTCTTTCCCGGAGTTTGTACGATTATCTGGCGCAGAACCTTTATTGGTAGATACTGTTGCATCTAAACAATTTGAACCTGATTTTGATGATTTACACACAAAAATAGTAGGTGGATATGATTTTAAAACAACCGATCGTTCCATTAAAGGAGTAATTATTAATTCTCCTAGCAATCCTACGGGCGGCGTTTGGTCCGATGAGGCAATTATAAAGATGTTAGAGATTAGCAAGGCTAATAATTGGGTTGTGATTTCTGATGAAACATATGAAGAGCTAGTTTATGATAGAAAATTTACCGCTATCGACACTTTAAATAATGTTGGCGCTGAAGTATTAACTATCAGAAGCATGTCAAAAACATATGCTATGACTGGCTGGCGTATTGGTTATGCTATTGCAAATGAAATTATTGTAAAGGCAATGTCTAAAATTCAAGGACAAACAACATCTTGTCCCAACGCAATTGGTCAAAAAGCATCTGTTGCTGCTCTTTTAGGAAATCAACAACCTATCTTAGATATGAAGAATAAATTTCAAGAAAGACGCCAGGTTATGTTTGATGCCCTAAACAGTTTAGATGGTGTAACATGTGATATGCCAGGAGGAGCATTTTATATGTTTCCTGACTTCTCAGCCCACCTTAATAAGGAAACAAAAGATGGTAAAATTTTACGCGACACTTTCGACCTTTCTGATTATATTCTCGACACTGCAAGTGTAGTAACAATTGCAGGAGATGGTTTTGGAGCAAAGGGTTATTTAAGGTTATCTTTTGCAACAAGCAGTGAAATCATCAAAAATGGAATTAAAAGAATAGAAGAAAGTTTAAAAGAATTAAAATGAAAAAAGATACACATTCAGAAGAATATAGGCTCGTTGTCTTCGAGGATAGTTCATGTAACTATTCTTTCTTGACGCGATCTACTGTCAAAACAGATAAAACTGTTAAATGGGAAGACGGAAAAAAATATCCAATGTTTAAATTAGATATTTCTGATCAGTCACATCCATACTATACAGGGCAACGTACATTAGTAGATACTGCTGGAAGAATTGAAAAATTCAACCGTAAGTACAATAAAAAAGCTTCTTAAACATTTTTTATTAATAAATTTTTAATCTATGGACATCTTATCTAAAGCAAACAGTACTATTGTAGAATATGACAATATTATGGAAGAAATAATGGATCCTTCCAATGTTTTAGATCAAGAGAAATTAGCTACCCTTTCAAAGCAAAAAAGTGCGATTCAAGAAGTCTATGATTTAAGCCTTCAATTTGTGACACTGACCAATGAAAATAAAGAATTAGATGCTTTAGATGGCGAAGAAGGTTATGCAGAGTTAATTAAAGAAGAAAAAGTTGCCATAGATAATAAGCTTCACAATATTAAGAATGCTTTAATTAAAATACTGATTACAGATGATCCGAATGATAATAAAAACGCTATTATTGAAGTAAGAGCAGGCACAGGAGGAGATGAAGCTGCATTATTTGCAGCTGATTTATTTAGAATGTATTCAAGGTATGCGGAAAAAAATAACCTCTCTATTAATATTATGGATATTCACGAAACAGGCGTAGGGGGACTAAAATCTGTTATTTTTAGCGCTGAAGGCCATAAAGCTTATGGTATTTATAAGTATGAGGGAGGCGTACATCGCGTGCAAAGAATTCCTAAGACAGAATCTGGAGGGCGTGTACACACATCAGCAGCTACAGTAGCAGTATTGCCCGAAGCAGAGCAAGCAGAGGTGGATATTAACGAAGCTACTGATATTAAGATTGATACTTACCGCGCAAGTGGAGCTGGAGGTCAACATGTTAATAAAACTGAATCTGCTATTAGACTTACACATATTCCTACAGGATTAGTAGTAACCTGCCAGGATGAAAGTTCACAGCATAAGAATAAAGCTTCAGCATTAAAGGTTTTGAGAGCGAGATTATTTGCGCTAGAACAAGAAAAGCTTAATAAGGATAGAGATAAAATGCGTAAGAGCTTAGTGTCCACAGGTGATCGTTCAGCAAAAATTAGAACATATAATTTTCCACAAGGACGTATTACCGATCATAGAATAAATTACACCACCCACAAATTACAAGTCACTCTTGAAGGAGATTTAGATCATATTATAGAGCAATTAAAGCTCGCAGAGGATAATTCCAAGATTAACTAATATGCATTCAAATTATCTATTGATTGATTTTTTTAATGACCAATTAATGGATCTTAAAAAAAAGAAGATAGAGGAATATAGGCAAAAATCAGAAATGATTATTGATGCTATGTTGGGTATATCAAAAGCTGAATTATATATTAGAAATCATTTTATACCCAATAATCAATTAAAAAGTCTAGAACAAGCCTTTTCAATGTTGTTAGAAGATATGCCGGTGCAGCATATTATTGGTAAAACTCATTTTTATGAAGATAGTTTTTTTACCCCTCCTGGTATTTTTATACCAAGACCAGAAACAGAATTAATTATTGATTGTATTCAAAATGATTTTAAAAGTTTATCAGAAAAAACCGTATTAGATATAGGATGTGGTAGCGGGTGTATAGGAATCACGCTTGCTAGTTTATATAAAAATTTTGATGTAACGGGAATTGATATTTCAAATAAAGCGATTAATATTGCTACTAAAAATGCAAAGCAACTTAAAGTGACCAATATAGACATCATAAAGCAGAACATTTTTGATATGAAACCTAAAAAATTTGATATTATCGTAAGCAATCCCCCCTATCTTGGGATTAATGAGATTCCACATTTGGATAATGCAGTTAAAAATTATGATCCATTGCAAGCTTTATCCGATAAAGAGGATGGGTTGAAATTTTATAAGCATTTTATTGATAATATATCTGAATTGTTGAAAATTGATGGTTCTATGTATTTTGAGATACCTAAATCTACAATTACAAATCAAATCATTGATATGATTCATAATAATAGCAATATTGAGAGTATATTTTTTAAAGATTTAGAAGGAAATTACAGAGTAATTAAGGTATTTTTTAAAAAGTAATGAAAAGCGAATTTATACACTTACATAATCATTCAGACCACAGTTTATTAGATGGTGCACAGAATATTAATTCCATATTAGAAACTATGAATGACTTAAGTATGGATTCTGTGGCGCTTACTGAACACGGAAATTTATTTGGTGCTATCTCATTTTATAAACAGGCAAAAAAGAATAATATTAAACCTATTATTGGATGTGAAGTTTATGTTGCCAAAGGTAGTAGCTTAACAAAAGATAAATCTGGCGGGATGGGCAACTATAATCACTTAGTATTAATTGCACAAAATTTAAAAGGCTATCAAAATTTAATGAAGATTGTAACCCATGGCTATCTGGAAGGATTTTATTACAAACCTAGAGTAGATTTAGAGATTTTAAAAAAATATAATGAAGGCATTATATGTATGTCAGCTTGTTTAAAAGGGAGTTTACCAGAAGCGCTTTTATACAGTGGTTATGAGAGAGGAAAAGCTGTTGCAGAAGAGCATTCAAGTATCTTTCCTGGGCGATATTATATTGAATTACAAAATCATGGCATTCCAGAAGAAATACAAAACATACAATTAGCCTCAAAGTTAGCTAAAGATATGGGGCTACCAACTATTGCAACAAATGATGCACACTATGCCAGAAAAGAACACCACGTTGCACATGACGTACACATATGTATTGGAACAGGCAAACAATTGAGTGATACCAAAAGATTAAAATACTTTGGGAATGAATTTTATTTTAAATCACAAGATGAAATGTTTTCTTTGTTTAAAGAATTCCCAGAAGCTTTAGAAAATACACGCGCTATTACAGACAGTATTGATTTAGATATACCAATGGATGATTACCACCTGCCCTGGTATCAAATTCCTAAAGGGTCTGATTTACAAGATGTGGATGAGTACTTAAAGTTGTTGTGTAAAGAAGGTATGAAACAAAAATTTGATGATCACACAGAAGAAATGGAAACAAGATTAAACTATGAACTGTCTGTGATTAAAAAAATGGGATTTGCAAGTTACTTCTTAATTACAGCAGACTTCGTTCAATATGCTAAGAAAAACAAAATTCCAGTAGGACCAGGTAGAGGTTCTGCTCCCGGGAGCCTTGTTTCATATTGCCTAGATATCACCAATATTGATCCCTTAAAACATAATTTAATTTTTGAACGGTTTCTAAATCCTGATAGAATTAGTTTGCCAGATATTGATATTGATTTTTGTGTTGAACGTAGAGGTCAGGTGATTGACTATATTAAAAGTATATATGGTGATAAATCTGTAACACAAATCATTACGTTCGGTAAAATGAATGCGCGTGGAGTGATTAGAGATGTAGGTCGTGTGATGGGCTATCCTTATTCTGATGTAGATAAAATTGCAAAGATGATTCCAGAAGGACCAAATATTACTTTAGATAAAGCGCTTAAAAAAAGTTCAGAATTACGCACTGCATCACAGACTTCCCATAAAGATTTATTAGATAATGCTAAAGTATTAGAGGGAATGACTAGGCATGCATCAATTCATGCTGCTGGAGTGGTAGTCGCGCCAGGTAATTTAACAGATTTTGTACCCTTGTATAAATCTTCTCAAGGAGATGTTACCACACAATACGACATGAAAGAATTAGAGTCTGTCGGGCTTTTAAAAATGGATTTTCTTGGTTTAAGAAATTTGACAGTGATTGATAAAGCTGTAGAATTAATTAAAGAAAGATTAGATAAAGATATTGATATTAATACTATACCGATGGACGATTCTAAAGTATATGATCTGTTTGCAAAAGGATTAACGGTTGGAATATTTCAATTTGAATCTTCAGGCATGCGAGACTTTCTTAAAAAGTTAAAACCAACAGGAATTGAAGGGTTAATTGCCATGAATGCACTTTATAGGCCTGGTCCGATGCAAAATATTGATCGTTATATTAAAAGATCGCACGGCAAAGAAAAAGTAGAGTATGTTCATCCCCTACTTGAAGAAGCATTGAAAGAGACACATGGAATTATAGTGTATCAAGAGCAAGTTATGCAAATTGCTAATATTATTGCTGGTTTTACGCTTTCAGAAGCGGATGAAATGAGACGAGCTATTGGTAAAAAGATTCGTTCTTTAATGGATAAGATGGCGGAAAAATTTGTTGAAGGAGCTGTCAAAAATGGTTTAACAAAAGCCAAAGCAAAACAAATTTTTGAATTAATTGATAAGTTTGCACAGTACGGGTTTAACAAAAGCCATTCTGTGGCATATTCTTATATTGCATATCAAACCGGTTGGCTGAAAACACATTATACAGTAGAGTTCATGTCTGCAAATTTAACTAGTGAGATGACTAACACTAATAGAGTTGTAGTATTAATCAATGAATGTCGAAAATTAAATATTAAAGTCAACGCACCAGATATCAATAAATCTGATATCAATTTCATTCCATTAAATGATAAAGAAATCTCTTTTGGATTGAACGCTATTAAGAATGTAGGGATTAAGGCGTTGGAGCAATGCATAAAGACCAGAAAAGAGCAAGGAGCTTTCACCTCTATTTTTGATTTTGTAACAAAAGTAGATCAGCGTTTAGTTAATAAGAAAGTATTAGAGAGTCTTATATTAGCAGGGGCATTTGATTCTATATCTCCTAATAGAGCACAATTATTTGAATCCGTAGATAGCGCTATTGGTTATGGACAGCAGGTAGACAAGGCATCAAATAAAAATCAAATTGATTTATTTTCTGATGAAGAGAATTTAGTGAAACAGCCTAATTTACCAAATATAGAGGATTGGGAGAATCAAGAAAAACTAAAGAAAGAAAAAGAAGTTTTAGGTCTATATGTATCAGGAAATCCATTATTAAAATATGCTGATACATTAGAAGAATTAAGTAATTATGATTTTACTGAAAAAAAATATTTAAAAGAAAATAGTCTAATTAGAATTGGTGGAGCAGTATCTAGTTTTAAGCTCCATTATGATAAAAAAAATCAACCAATGGCATTTTTTAATTTGGATTGTTTAGGAGGTCAAGTAGAAGCAATTATTTTTTATGACGCGTTTGAAAAGTATAAAGAAATTATTAGTGAAGGTAATATTGTGTTCTTAGTAGGCAACTCTACATCGCAAAATGATTTTTCTGATTTAAAAATTATAGTCGATGAGGTTGTACCAATTAACCATGCAAAAAAAGTTTTAAAATTAAAAGAAATCAATATAAAAATTGGGAAAAATGTTACCAAAACTACTATAGATGAAGTACATAAACATGCTATGGACAATCCAGGCCAAAGCCTGTTTGTTGTGCACATGAGTAATAAAGATGGATCTCCACGTAGAATTATATCTAAGAAAATCAGGGTATCCAGCAGTAATCATTTTCTCATTATATTAAGAGATTTATTAGGGGAATCAAACGTCTGGATTAGTTAAATTCTATCTATTATGAGCTTAAATCCACCAATTAGAATTTTAATGGCAAAGCCAGGTCTTGATGGACATGACAGAGGTATTAAAGTGCTGGCTGCCGCTTATCGTGACGCAGGTATGGATGTCATTTATCTTGGGCTTCGTCAAACCCCAGAAAGTATTGTTAGGGTTGCAATTCAGGAAGGTGCAGATGTTATTGCGTTATCTATTTTGTCTGGTGCGCACATGACTATTTTTACCAAGGTTATGAAATTAATAGAAGAGTCTAAATTAGAAAATGTATTAGTAACTGGTGGAGGTATTATACCAGAAGAAGACAGTGAAGCCTTATCTAAGATAGGCGTAGGAAAATTATTTGGGCCCGGAACACCAGTTAAAGTTTCTTTAGAATATATTGAGCAATGGGTTAAAGAACACCGAAGATGATTGCAAACATTCATAATACTTATCTTAAAGGTGAAAAAGCTTTTAATAGCAAACAATTTACAGAAGCAAAAAAACATCTTGTATCAGTAGTTGAACATGATACGAATCATTATGCTGCGTACCTTTTATTGTTTGAGATTCTTAATAATTCCCAGTCTTCTTTATTGAAAATAGTAGTAAAAGAACTAAAAAGATTGAATCCAAAAATTGCTCTCGATTACAAACCTGTTTCTAGATCTAAAAAAACTAAAAAAGATACCAGTATTGTGACCATTTCATATATCAAATTAATGATACAACAAGGTAAAGCTATACAAGCAAAAAGAAGTTTGAATGCTATTATTAATCATGCAAAAACAAAAAAACAAATTTTAGAAGCCGAAACACTATTAAAGACTCTTAATAAAAAAAAGGATCAAAAATGAGTACAGAATATTTTACAAGAAGACAAGATAAGTTGCGTACAGTATTAGCAGAAAAAAATGTAGATGGAATGTTAGTCACCAACCTTACTCATATCAGATACCTGTGTGGATTCACCGGTTCTAGCGGTTCTTTGTTGATGGGCCCTGATAGTTGTGAGTTTATTACAGACGGTAGATATGTTTTTCAATCTAGAAATGAAGTTAAAGGTGCTAACATTACCATTGATAGCATCCCACACTTACAAGTAATAAAGAATAATAATTTTTTATCAAGAGGGTTAAAAATCGGATTTGCTGGCGAATGTGTTTCTCATCAAATGTTTTCAGATATTAGTACGATCTTACCACATGTGACATGGGAAAACATTGTCGGATGCGTAGAAACGCTAGCGATGGAAAAAGATTATAAAGAAATTAAAGCAATTAAAACCGCAGTAGAGATTACTGATACAGCCTTTGCTGAAGTCTTCCCAATGATAAAGATTGGTGTAGAAGAGCAGACAATTAGTAATCAGCTATCTTTTCTTTATCGTAAGTACGGAGACTCTGATGCTGATGCGTTTGCACCTATTGTTGGTAGTGGGCCTCATTCAGCTATGCCACATGCAAGACCAACGGATAGAAAAATTGGTCCAGGAGAATTAGTAGTTATTGATTCTGGAGCAAAGTATGCAGGCTATCATGCAGATATGACGCGTACGGTTGCTACTAAAGGCTATTCAGAAAAGCAAAAAGAGATTTATCACATCGTATTAGAAGCTCAATTAAAAAGTATCGAAGGAATTAAAGCAGGAGTTTCATGTAAAGAGATTGATACGCTTGCAAGAGATCATATTAGTGGCGCTGGATACGGTAAATATTTTGATCATGGGTTAGGACATTCATTAGGCTTAGAAATACATGAAAACCCTCGATTTAGTAAAGTCAGTACAGATCATTTGAAATCAAACTATGTAATGACAGTAGAACCTGGTATATATCTTGAAGACGTAGGTGGCGTACGCATTGAAGATGATATTGTCGTCACAGATGATAGCTGTATTGTGCTCAATAAAACATCTAAAGATTTCACAGTAATTTCATAAAAAATGAAAAAAGTATTTTTAATAATAGCATGCATGCTACTCACAGCGTGTGTTGAAAACTTG
>NZWP01000017.1 GCA_002701645.1 Fidelibacterota bacterium
ACTGAAATGGTTATGCCTGGAGATAATGTTGAAATGTCAGTTGAATTAATTACACCGATTGCTATGAATCAAGAGCTAAGGTTTGCTATCAGAGAAGGTGGACATACAGTAGGGGCGGGAGTCGTTACTTCCATTGAAAACTAAGAGATGGCTGGCAATAGTAAAAGAGCAATTGTAAGACTTGAGAGTTCTGCAGGGACAGGATATCGCTATACTGTTACTAAAAATAAGAGTAAGCATCCTGATAAACTTGAATATAAAAAGTTTGATCCTGTAGCTCGCAAGCATGTTCTTTTTAAAGAGATAAAATAAAAATAGCAAATAGGTGAGTAGCTCAATTGGTAGAGCATCGGTCTCCAAAACCGGGGGTTGCGGGTTCAATTCCTGCCTCACCTGCAAAAAGGGAAAAGTATGTTGAAAGCGGTAAAAGATTTTTTAAATCAAGTATACCTAGAAATGAATAAAGTTTCTTGGCCAAGCTATTCTGAATTAAGAGGATCAACTTATCTGATTATTATTTTTTTCTTAGTATTTGCAGTATTTTTATTTGGAGTTGATTGGGTGATTCAAAAATTAGTGAAAGCGGTATTATGAATTGGTATAGTTTAAGAGTCATGTCGGGTAAAGAGGAAAAAATTAAAAATAATATTTTCCGCGAACTTGAATATGAAAAAGATATAGCAGGCAATGTTGAGGATATTTTAATACCAACTGAGAATGTGATAGATATTAAAAACGGAAAAAAACAGGTAAAGAAGAAAGTATTCTTTCCTGGATATATTCTTTTAAAAATGGAAATGAACAACGAAACAAAATTTTTTATTGAAGGTATTGATGGTGTAATGAGCTTTGTAGGGCCTAAAGGTAGCCCTCAATCGTTAAGCGATATTGAGATTAAAAGAATTATTGGTTCTTTTGATGGAGATGATGATTCAGTAGAAGTAATGGAAGAAATACCATTTACAGTGGGAGATTCTGTTAAAGTTATTGATGGGCCTTTCAAAGACTTTAATGGTCTTGTTCAAGAGATTAATGATAAAAACAGAATTAAAGTAAACGTCAATATTTTTGGTCGTCCGACACCTATTGAATTAAGCTTTAATCAAATATTGATAGAGAATTAAAAAATGGCAACAAAAGAAAAAACAGGACTTATTAAATTACAAATTCCAGCTGGACAAGCAAATCCTGCTCCACCAGTTGGACCTGCTTTGGGTCAGCATGGTGTAAATATCATGGACTTCTGCAATGCATTTAATGAATCCACAAAAGAATTACAGGGAATGCTAACTCCTGTTATTATAACAGTTTACAAAGATAGATCTTTTACTTTTGAAGTAAAATCTCCACCAGCATCTACGTTAATTATGAAAGAATTGAATATGAAAAAAGGCTCTCAAGAGCCAAATAAAGATAAAGTTGGATCGATAACAATAGCACAATGTAAAAAAATTGCTGAGATGAAGATGAAAGATTTAAATGCACATACATTGGACCATGCAGCGGAAATGATTGCTGGTACTGCTGTTAGCATGGGAATTGAGATAGATAGATGAAAAATACAAAATTTGCAAAATCAGTTTCAGAGAAATTAGATTCTTCTAAATCTTATGGTATAGATGAGGCAATGTCGTTGCTAATGGAACTTAAAAGATCAGCTTTTGCTGAATCTGTTGATGTGGCATTTAATCTAGGCGTTGATCCTAGGCATGCAGCAGAAAACATTAGATTAAGCCTAATATTACCTCATGGTATCGGACGAAATGTTTCCGTTCTAGCTATAGTCAATTCTGAAAAAGAAGCAGAAGCAAAAGAAGCAGGAGCAGATTTTGTGGGTAGCGAAGAATATCTTGAAAAAATAAAATCAGGGTGGACTGATATTGATAAAATAGTGGTTACTCCAGATTTAATGGCACAGTTAGGAAAATTAGGTAAAGTGTTAGGGCCTAAGGGCTTAATGCCAAATCCTAAATCGGGTACTGTAACAAATGATGTAGCTAAAGCAGTTAAAGAATTAAAAGCAGGTAAACTTGATGCAAGAGTAGAAAAGAATGGAATTTTACAATCTTCAATTGGAAAAACATCTTTTTCTGAGGAAGAATTAAAAGAAAATTTTGAGACTCTTCGTTCTGCGTTGATGTCTGCAAAACCTAACTCTTTTAAGGGTAAATATTTGAATTCAATTAGTATATCCTCGACATTAGGTCCAGGAATTAAGATAGGAACTGAATAATTATGCCAAGTACTAAAAATATAGATGCAGTTAAAGCCTTGAGCGATAAACTGGAAAAAGCTAAGGCAGTATATTTTACTGATTATCTAGGCTTGGATGTTGTTAGTATTACTCAATTAAGAAAAGAATTTGTGATGAAAGATGTAGAATTCACAATAGCAAAAAATACCTTAATTAAATTAGCTGCAAAAGAGGCAGGGATGTCGGGTGTTGATAATTTTCTAACAGGACCAACAGCACTGGCTGTGAGTTATGAAGATGCAACTAACCCAGCACAAGTAATTAAGAATTTTTTAAAAGATTTTGATAAGCCTTCAGTAAAAGGCATGATTTTAGATGGAGAAGTATTCGAGGCAAATGAGTTTGACAGAATAGCTAATCTACCATCAAAAGATCAGCTTTTATCTAAGTTGGTTGGAATGTTGAATTCCCCGATGGCAAAACTGAGCAGTACTTTAGGAAGTCCTGTTTCCGGCTTATTAGGAGCACTTGAACAATTAAACTCAAAGAAAGAAGGGTAGTTAAAATGAGTACTAAAAGAGAAGATGTTTTAAAATATCTTGAAGAAGCTAACATGATTGAAGTATCTGAGCTTGTAAAAGATATCGAAGAGAAATTTGGCGTAACAGCTGCTGTACCTGTTGCCGCAGTCGCAGGAGCGGCCGGCGGAGATGCTGCTGCAGATGCTGCTGAAAAAAGCGATTTTAATGTAGTCTTAACGGCTGCTGGTCAATCAAAAATTGCTGTGATTAAAGTTGTTAGAGCAATAACTAGTTTAGGACTTAAGGAAGCTAAAGAATTGGTTGATTCTGCTCCTAAAGCTGTGAAAGAAGGCGTTGCTAAAGATGAGGCAGAAGGTTTGAAGTCTCAACTTGAGGAAGCCGGAGCTACAGTAGAATTACAATAATATAACTAAATATATTAATTAACCAATTTTTTGGAGGAATAGCTATCTTGAATTTAGATAAGTTGAATAACAGACATAGTTTTGAAAAAATAAAAACAGCCGTAGAACTACCAAATCTTCTCGATTTACAGGTAGGTTCTTTCCATGATTTTTTACAGGAAGATGTTAAACCAAAAGACAGAATAATGTTTGGTTTACATGAAGCATTTTCTTCAATTTTTCCGTTACAGGATAATCATGAAAATTACATACTTGAATACAAAAACTATACGATTGGAAAGCCTAGATATACTCCAAGAGAATGTTCAGATCGCGGTATTACTTACAATGTACCTCTTAGCGTAAAATTACGTTTAAAGATTACTGACGAAAAAGATAAAAAGAAGTTTGCTCAGGTAATAGACCAAGATGTTTATTTTGGTAATATGCCATATATGACCGATAAAGGTACTTTCATTATTAATGGAGCAGAGAGAACTGTAGTAACTCAATTACAAAGATCTCCTGGTGCTTTCTTTGATCAAAAGTTCCATCCAAATGGCGCAAAACTCTTTAATGCTAGAATTATCCCAATTAGAGGTTCTTGGATTGATTTTACAACGGATATTAATGATATTTTATTTACTATTATTGATAGAAAAAGAAAGTTTCCAGCAACTTTACTATTAAGATCTTTAGGATTTAGTTCCGATGAAGATATTTATAATGCATTCGACTTAGTCCATGAAATGGATCCATCTAAGATCAAAACAGATAACTTAACTGACTATATTACTGTTGAAGATACTATAGATATGGAAACAGGTGAGTTAGTGGTTGAGAGTGGAAAAGAGTTAAATGAAACTATTGTTAGCGCTTTAAAAAATAATAAAACAAAAACTGTTAAGCTTGTGGATGTAAGAAATAATATTGATAGTATGATGATAAATAATACTATTAAAAAAGATCCTACAAAATCTACAGAAGAGGCTTTATTAAAAGTCTACTATCTATTAAGAGGTAGTGATGCTCCTAGCCCTGAATCTGCTCAGAAATTTATCGATAGAATGTTCTTTTCTCCTAAAAAATATGATTTAGGACAAGTTGGAAGATATCGTCTAGATAAGCAGTTTGATTTAGATAACAAAGGAAAAGATTCCGTTTTAACACATGACGATTTTCTTATCACTGTTAAATATTTAATATTAATGAGAAAAGGATTGAAGTCCCCAGATGATATTGACCATCTAGGAAATAGAAGAGTAAGAACTGTTGGAGAGTTACTCAAGGTGCAATTCAATTCTGCATTAGCTAGAATGGTAAGAACTGTATATGAGAGAATGAATTTGAGAGAACAAGAGACAATTACTCCTCAAGACTTAATTAACTCAAGGCTGGTGACTACTGTTATTAATACATTTTTTGGAACTAGTCAACTATCTCAGTTTGGAGATCAGACAAATCCTTTAGCAGAAATTACTCATAAAAGAAGAATTTCTTCTCTTGGACCTGGAGGTCTTTCAAGAGAAAGAGCGGGTTTTGAAGTTAGAGACGTTCACTATACTCACTATGGAAGATTGTGTCCAATTGAAACTCCTGAAGGTCCAAATATTGGTTTGATATCATCGCTAGCTTTAATGGCAAGAATTAATAAACATGGATTTATTGAAGCTCCTTATAGAGTTATAGAGGATCAAATTGTCAAAGATGAGTTCAAATATCTTTCAGCCGACGATGAAGATAGAACAAATATTGCTCAGGCAGGATTAAGTACTGATGCTAAAAATAAAATAAATGATCCAAAAGTTAGAGTTAGATCTAAGGGAGATTTCCCTGTTGTAGATCCAGACAGTGTTCATTATACAGATATTGTACCAAATCAAATTTTAAGTGTTGCAGCTGCTTTAATTCCATTTGTTGAGCACGATGATGCGAATAGAGCATTGATGGGCTCAAATATGCAACGTCAATCTGTGCCGCTAATGAAAACTGAGGCACCTATTGTGGCTACTGGTATGGAAAGAAAAGTGGCAAAAGACTCTAAATCTATACTTCTTTCACCTGTTTCAGGAACAGTTATGCATGTTGATTCTAATAAAGTCGTGATTAAGGATAGTAATTATCCTGACAGTACATTATTAAAAAAAGATGCAAATCTTTGTACTGTAGATTTAATTAAGTATGCTAGATCAAATCAGAATACATGTTACAATCAAAAAGTAATCGTTAAAACAGGCGATAAGATAAAAAAAGGACAAGTTATTGCTGATGGAGCTTCAACCGAAAACGGTGAATTAGCTTTAGGTAAGAATGTCTTGGTAGCATTGATGCCTTGGAATGGATATAATTTTGAGGATGCTATTGTTATCAATGAAAGACTTGTAAGAGATGATGTTTTTACATCTATTCATGTAAATGAAATTGAGCTAGAAGTTAGAGATACAAAAAGAGGAGAAGAAGAATTAACTCCAGAAATTCCTAATGTAAGCGAGGAAGCAACATCTCAACTAGATGAAGACGGTCTTATTCGAGTAGGGGCTATTGTTAATGAAGATGATATACTGATTGGTAAAGTAACTCCTAAAGGTGAAACAGATCCATCTCCAGAAGAAAAGCTTTTGAGAGCAATTTTTGGAGAAAAAGCAGGAGATGTTAAAGATGCTTCAAAGAAAGCTGAGCCTGGAGTAAAGGGTGTAGTAATTAAGACTAATCTTTACGAAAAAACATCAAAGGAATCTCGAGCGCAAATAAATCAAGAAATTAAAGAGCTGCAAAAAAATAAAAGAGAAGAGGAAAGAGCTTTAAGAGCTACTAGAGATAATTTACTCAAGTCTGTTCTTAGCGATAAAATCACTCTTGGAATAAAAGCCAATAGAGATGGAAAAGTGCTTGTAAAGAAAGGAACTAAGTTAACATTAAAGAAATTAGACACTTTCAACTTTGAGTTATTTTCTACGAAAGACGAATGGATTTCAGGTACAAAGACATGGGAAAAATTATTAAATATTCTTAATTCTTTCAGTGAGAATCTTACTGCTCTCGATACACAATTAGAATCAAATATTTTTAAACTTAAAGAAGGCGATCAACTTCAGCCGGGTATTTTAAAGTTAGCTAAGGTGTATGTAGCTAATAAAAGAAAAGTCTCAATTGGAGACAAGATGGCTGGAAGACACGGTAATAAAGGTGTTATTGCAACAATTGTTCCTGAAGAAAATATGCCTTATTTAGAAGATGGTACCCCAGTAGATATTTGTTTAAATCCTATGGGTGTTCCTTCTAGAATGAATTTAGGTCAGTTATATGAAACTATGCTAGGATGGGCAGGAAAAATACTTGATGAAAAGTATGAAACTCCAGTTTTCAATGGTGCAACACCTCAAGAGGTAGCTGCAAAAATGAAAGAAGCTGGATTGCCAGATACTGGTAAAGTGACATTGTATGACGGTCTTACAGGAGAAAAAATTGATAATCCGGTATTAGTTGGTTACATGTATATTCTGAAATTATTCCATATGGTTGATGACAAAATGCATGCTAGATCGACTGGTCCGTATTCACTAGTTACTCAGCAGCCTTTAGGCGGAAAAGCACAATTTGGTGGACAAAGATTTGGTGAGATGGAAGTTTGGGCGCTTCAAGCTTATGGTGCTGCTCATACTTTAAGAGAGATTCTTACAATTAAATCAGATGACATTGAAGGTAGATCAAAAACCTATAGCGCACTTGTAAAAGGAGAAGATTTACCTGATCCAACAACTCCAGAAGCTTTCAATGTATTTATGAAAGAAATTCAAGGTCTTGGATTGGACATAACTTTAGATTAAAGGAAAAAAAATAAATGTATAAAGAAAAAAATAGCATTTCACTTAAACTGGCTTCACCAGAAAAGATTCTTGAAGGATCTTTTGGTGAGGTTTTAAAGCCTGAAACAATTAACTATCGTTCTTATAAGCCAGAAAAAGATGGATTGTTTTGTGAAAAAATCTTTGGACCTGTAAAAGATTTTGAATGTCATTGTGGTAAGTATAAAGGTATTAGATATAGAGGTATTATATGTGATAGATGTGGTGTAGAAGTGACTACAAAGAAAGTTCGTAGAAACAGAATGGGTCACATTACTTTAGCTGTACCAGTTGTGCATATTTGGTTCCTTAAATCAATACCGAGTAAACTAAGTTATATTTTAGGTAAAAGTGCGAAGCAATTAGAGAGTGTAATCTACTATGAAAATTATTTAGTAATTAATCCTGGTAAGAGCGACTATACGAGATTTGATTTAATAGATGAAGAAGAATATTTAAAGCTAGAAACAGAATTTGGTTATGAAGCTTCTTCACAAGAAGAAAAAGAAGAAGAGTCTTATTTTTATGCAGCTATGGGCGGTGAAGCTATTAAAGATGGATTAGCTGAAATGGACTTATTAGAGCTTAAAAAAGATTTAGAATTAATTAGCACTACAACAAATTCAAAACAGAAAAAAGAAGATGCCCTAAAGCGATTGAAGGTAGTAAAAGACTTTGCTAGAGATAGAAATAATAAACCTGAATGGATGATTGTTTCAATTCTACCTGTTATGCCTCCAGAACTAAGACCTTTAGTTCCTTTAGAAGGTGGAAGGTTTGCAGCTAGTGACTTAAATGATCTTTACCGAAGAATTATTATTAGAAATAATCGCTTAAAACAACTAATGGATATTCAAGCACCTGAAGTAATTCTTAGAAATGAAAAAAGAATGCTCCAAGAATCCGTTGATGCGCTTTTTGATAATACAAAAAGAAAAACTGCAATAAGAAGTGGATCTAAAAGACCATTAAAGTCTATATCAGATATGTTAAGAGGTAAGCAAGGTAGATTTAGACAGAACTTACTAGGTAAAAGAGTTGACTATTCTGGTAGATCTGTTATTGTTGTTGGTCCTGAATTAAAAATGACCGAATGTGGTATTCCAAAGAATATGGCATTAGAGCTTTTTAAACCTCACTTAATAAGAGAGTTAATTAGAAGAGATTTAGCTGCAACTCCTAGAAGTGCAAAACTAATGATTGAAAATAAAGAGTCATTTGTGTATGAAATTCTAGAAACTGTAGTAAAAGATCACCCTGTGCTATTAAACAGAGCACCAACTTTACATAGATTGGGAATTATAGCTTTCCAGCCAATATTAATTGATGGTAAAGCGATTAGAGTTCACCCTCTTGTTTGTTCAGCATTCAATGCTGACTTTGATGGTGACCAAATGGCGGTACATGTACCTCTATCTATTCCAGCACAATTAGAAGCTAGAGTCTTAATGATGGCCAGTCAGAATGTATTACACCCTGCAAGTGGAAAACCGATTACATTGCCTTCACAAGATATGATTCTTGGTTGTTATTACTTAACAAGAGAGAGAAGTGGGCAAAAAGGTGAAGGAAAACTTTTTGGATCTATTGATGAAGTAAAAATAGCATACGAGAATAATAAGGTTGGACTTCACGCTGTTGTAAATGTTAGACATAATGGAAAATGGTATAAGAATACAACTGCCGGTCGTGCTATATTTAACGCTATTATTCCAGAGGAATTAGGCTATTACGATGAGATGATTTCTAAGAAGAGATTAAGTTTTATTATTGGTGAGTCTTTTGTAAAAGCTGGAAATGAGAAAACTGTAAAATTATTAGACAATCTTAAAGATATTGGATTTAAAACAGCTACTAAGAGTGGAATATCAATTTCTATCAGCGATATTATTATACCAGATGAAAAACATAACATCATAGATGTCGCTGAAAAAGAAGTAGAGAAAATTCAAGGAAGATTTAATCGACACATCTTAACAGAAGGTGAAAGATATAATAAAGTTATTGACGTCTGGACAAAAGCAACAAGTGATGTAGCTGCTGAAATGATGAAAGGTTTAAAATCTGACGATGAAGGTTTTAATTCAGTTTATATGATGGCTGATTCCGGAGCTAGAGGTAGTGGAGACCAAATAAAGCAGTTAGCCGGTATGAGAGGTCTAATGGCAAAACCAAGAAAATCTATGGTTGGTGGTGGAGAAATTATTGAAAGCCCAATTCAATCTAATTTTAAAGAAGGTCTATCTGTAATGGAGTACTTTATATCTACTCACGGAGCAAGAAAAGGTTTAGCTGATACTGCATTAAAAACAGCAGATGCTGGATATTTAACTCGAAGATTGGTTGATGTGGCACAAGATGTAGTAATATCAGAATTGAATTGTAAAACTATTAATGGAATTACAGTTGCAGATTTAAAAGAGGGAGAAGAAGTAGTCGAATCTCTATCTGAAAGAATTCTTGGTAGAACGTCATCTGAGAAAATTATTATTGACGGTAAAACTATTCTTAAAGCAGGAGAAGTTTTTGATGAGCATAAAGCTAAATTTATTGTAGAAAATAATGTCAATAGCGTTAAAATTAAATCTATACTTACCTGTGAATCCAGAAGAGGTGTATGTGCAAAATGTTACGGTTGGGATTTAACAAGAAGAGAGCTTGTAACAATTGGTACTGCTGTCGGTATTATTGCAGCTCAAAGTATTGGAGAACCTGGTACGCAGTTAACATTAAGAACTTTCCATATTGGAGGAACGGCAACTAGAATTGTTGAAGAATCTGATATGAAATCTAGACATAATGGTATAGCAACATTCAATGATGAATATCAATCTGCTAAGACTATCGATGAAGATGGCGAAAAAGTAGTTAGATGTTTAACTAGAAATTCAAAATTACGTATTGTCGATTCAAAAGATAATGTACTTGAAGAATATAATGTTCCTTATGGTGCTAATGTGAATATCAAGGACAATGCTAAGGTCAAGAAAAGTGATATTCTATTTTCATGGGATCCATATACAGACTTAATATTGGCTCGACAGTCTGGTATCATTAAAATGAAAGATTTTATTGAAGGCGATACCTATCAAGAAGAAGCAGTAGACGGCGGTAAAAAGCAAAAAGTAGTTACTGAATCAAAAGATAGAAGATTAAGTCCTCAAATTGAAATCTATAGTAAAGATGGAGATATTTTATCAGGTGGGACTATCTTACCTGTAAAAGCAACATTAGTAGTAAATGATGGACAAGATGTTACCCAAGGTCAAACTTTAGTAAAAATTCAAAAAGATGTTGGTAAGACTAGAGATATTACCGGTGGTCTACCAAGAGTAGCAGAATTATTTGAAGCAAGAAAGCCTGCAAACCCTGCCGTAGTTAGTGAAATTAACGGTACAGTAGAGTTTGGTGAAATTAAGCGAGGCGTAAGAAAGGTTTCAGTGACACCTTCTACTGGAAAGTCTGTTATTTATAAGATTCCATATGGAAAACATGTAGTAGTTCATGAAGGTGATTTTATAACAGCTGGAACTGCATTATGTGAAGGTGCAATTTCTCCTTCCGATATTCTAACTATTCTTGGTCCAAATGCTGTTAGAGAGTATTTGGTCAATGAAATTCAAGAAGTTTATAGATTACAAGGAGTAGGAATTAACGACAAGCATATCGAGGTGATTGTTAACCAAATGATGAAGAAAATCATTGTTAATGATCCAGGAGATACTTCATATCTTCCAGGTGAAAGATTAGATAAGACTACTCTATTTAATGATAATGATTATATGAAGGGCATGGTTGTAATTGATGAGTCTGGAGATTCAAATTTAGAGGTGGGTATAATGATTTCTCAAAACGAAGTAAAAGAGCTTAATAAAGAGTTTAAGACTCAAGATAAGAATTTAGTGAAATTCCATAAGGCTAAATCAGCTACGTTTGAACCAATTTTAATGGGAATTACCCAGTCTTCTCTTAATACTACAAGCTTTATTTCTGCAGCTTCCTTCCAAGAAACAACGAGAGTATTGACAGATGCAGCAACTGCATCAAAGACTGATCATTTGCTAGGGTTAAAAGAAAATGTTGCGTTAGGGCGATTAATCCCTGCTGGAACAGGATTTCCTGGCTTACAATCCATTCAAATTGAACAACAAGAAAATCAAGAAGAAGATTAATAGATCTTCTTCTTGAAACTTCTTTAAATATATACTTTCTACGCGTTCGAGAAAACGTTTGATTCTTCCATCTTATAACAATATATTCCCCGGTGCTTTTGAATTTATTAAAGGAAAAATAATTTATGCCAACAGTAAACCAATTGATTAGAAAGAGCAGAAAAAAGATTATTAAAAAGTCTGCTAGTAGAGCTCTTGAGAACAGCCCTCAAAAAAGAGGGGTATGTACTCGAGTATATACGACTACGCCTAAAAAGCCTAATTCTGCTTTGAGAAAAGTAGCTAGAGTTAGATTGACAAATGGTATCGAGGCAAATGCATATATTCCCGGAGAAGGTCATAATTTACAAGAACACTCAATTGTTTTAATAGAAGGCGGAAGAGTTAAAGACCTTCCTGGTGTTCGTTATCACATTGTACGTGGTTCATTAGATACCGCAGGTGTTAATGATAGAAAGACAAGTAGATCACGTTACGGAGCAAAAAAACCTAAAAGCTAACTATGAGAAGAAGAAGACCAGAAAAAAGATCTATTAATCCAGATCCAAAATTTAATGACTTACAAGTTGCAAAATTTATGAACTACTTGCTTGTAGGTGGAAAAAAGGGTATTGCTGAAAAAATTCTTTATGATGCATTTGATATCGTAAAAAAGAAAAGCAGTAAAGATCCAGTTGATATATTTAAAAAAGCATTAAATAATGCTGCACCTCACGTTGAAGTGAAATCAAAGAGAATCGGTGGAGCTACCTATCAAGTACCTATTGAGGTTCCTAATAGAAGACAATTCTATTTAGCAGCTCATTGGATTATTGATAGCGCAAAAAAAAAATCAGGTAGTCCTATGTCAAGTCGTTTAGCTGGAGAGTTACTTTCTGCTTCAAATAATGAAGGAAATGCCATTAAAAAGAAAGAAGATACACATCGTATGGCTGAAGCAAATAAAGCATTTGCTCACTTCGGAAGAGGAAGATAATCATGTCTTCTGATTTAAATATCGTAAGAAATATTGGTATTATGGCTCATGTAGATGCCGGCAAGACAACTCTAACTGAGAGAATGTTATACTATGCTGGAAAAACTCATAAGATTGGTGAAGTGCATGACGGTGCTGCGACTATGGACTGGATGGCGCAGGAACAAGAAAGAGGTATTACAATTACTTCAGCTGCAACCACTTTTTATTGGGATAAGAATCGTATTAATCTAATTGACACTCCTGGTCACGTTGATTTTACTATGGAAGTAGAAAGATCATTAAGAGTTCTTGATGGTGCTGTTGCAGTGTTTTGTGCAGTTGCTGGCGTAGAACCTCAAAGTGAAACAGTTTGGAGACAAGCAACAAAATATGATGTACCTAGAATTGCATTTATTAATAAAATGGATAGAACAGGTGCAGATTTTTATAATGCAATAGATACTATGAAGAAACGCCTAGGCGCTAAACCATTGCCTGTCGCATTACCTATTGGTGCAGGTGAAACTTTTAGAGGTATTATAGACTTAACTAATATGAAAGCCATTGAGTATAATGAAAGCAGTCAAGGTGCTGAATTTGAATATATCGACATACCAGAAGAATTATCAGTAGAGGCAGATAAGTGGAGAAACTTCTTAATTGAAGAAGTTGCTAGTTTTGATGATGCATTAATGGAAAAATATTTAAATGAAGAAGAAATGTCTTCTAAAGAAATTAAAGAAGCTATAAAAAAGGGATGTTTAGAAAATGTTTTTGTTCCAACTTTATGTGGTTCAGCTTTTAAGAATAAAGGAGTTCAAAGAGTTTTAGATGCTGTTATTGACTTTTTACCATCTCCTGTAGATATGGGAAGTATTGAAGGATCTTCTGTTGATGATCCAGAAACTAAAGTTATGATTAAAAACTCTACAGAAGGCGCATTCACTGCACTTGCATTTAAAATTGCTACAGACCCTTTTGTAGGTAAGCTTACATATATCAGAGTTTATTCTGGTACGTTAAAGAAAGGATCTTTTTGTATTAATTCAAATACTGGAGATAAGCAAAGAATTTCAAGAATTCTACAAATGCATGCAAATAAAAGAGAAGAATTAGAAGAAGTAAAAGCGGGTGAAATTGTAGCAGTAATTGGTTTAAAAGGTGTTCGCACTGGACATACGTTGTCAGAAAAAGGTGATGTGACACTTGAGTCAATGGAATTTCCAGATCCAGTAGTTGCAGTTTCAATTGAGCCTGTATCAAAAAGCGATCAAGATCAATTAGCAAAAGGAATGAACAAGTTAAGTGAAGAAGATCCTACTTTTAAAGTTAAAGTTGATAGCGAAACTGGTCAAACAGTAATATCAGGTATGGGAGAAGTTCATTTAGAGATTATTATTGATAGACTTAAAAGAGAATTTAATGTAAATGCTAATGTTGGAAAACCTCAAGTTTCATTTAGAGAAGCAATTCAAAAATCTGTAGATAAAGTTGATGAAAAATTTATTCGTCAATCTGGTGGTCGTGGTCAGTATGGTCATGTTGTAATTAATGTTAAACCAACAGAGCAAGGCACTGGGTATAAATTTATAAATAAGATTGTTGGTGGGGCTATTCCAAGAGAATATATTCCTGCGGTAGATGCCGGTATTCAAGAGCAGTTGAAAAATGGCGTATTACATGGATACCCCATTCCTGACGTTGAAGTAGAGCTTGTTTATGGATCTTATCATGACGTAGACTCTTCTGAAATTGCTTTTAAGGTAGCTGGTTCACGAGCAATTAAAACTGCTTGCAAGCAAGCAAATCCAATACTAATGGAGCCAATTATGGCCGTAGAAGCAACTACTCCAGAGGACTATCTTGGAGATGTAATTGGTGATATTAATTCTAGAAGAGGTAAAGTTGAAAGCATGGAACAGCAAGGAGCGAATCAAAGTATTAAAGCTGCTGTGCCATTAAGCGAAATGTTTGGTTATGCAACAGATTTAAGATCTCTATCTCAAGGTAGAGCAAACTTTCATATGGATTTTCAGCAATACGCTAAAGTTCCAGTATCAGTAGAAGCAAAATTAATGAAATCGCAATCAAAAAATGGGGAAGCATTATAATGACTAAAGATTTAATTAGGATATCTTTAAAGGCTTACGACCATAAGCTTTTAGATAAGTCTGCTGAAAAAATTATTAGAACAGCTAAGTCTACAGGTGCGATTATTTCTGGACCAATTCCGATGCCAACTAAAAGAACAATATATACAGTATTGAGATCGCCGTTTATTAATAAAAAATCACGCGAACAATTTCAAACAAAAATACATAAAAGAATTGTAGATATTGTGAATTCAACTCCTAAAACTGTTGAATCTTTAATGAAGCTAGATTTACCAGCTGGTGTAGATATCGAGATTAGAGGATAAAGATGTACGGATTAATAGGTAAAAAAGTTAAAATGTCACAAATCTTCAATGATCAAGGTCATGTAGTTCCAGTTACTTTAGTAGAAGCTGGTCCATGTGTTGTTTCTCAGATTAAGACTGTTGATTCTGATGGATACAATTCTATACAATTAGCTTTTGGTAATAAATCAAAAAGAAATACAAACAAACCTACAATAGGACATCTTAAAAAAGCAGATATTCAAAGCGCTAAAGTATTAGCTGAATTTGAATCATTAGATACTTTTGAATATAAATTAGGTCAAAAATTTGATTCTTCAATTTTTCATGTTGGAGAAATTGTTGATGTAAGAGCAAAATCTAAAGGTAAAGGTTTTGCCGGAGTTATTAAGAGACATAATTTTGCTACACAGGATGCTACTCATGGTAATAAACATACTCAGAGAGCTCCAGGTTCGATTGGACAAGCATCTTGGCCTTCAAGAGTGTTTAAAGGAATGAAAATGGCGGGTAGAAAAGGTTCTGGTAATGTTACCGCACAAAATCTTGAGATTGTTGATATCGATAAAGAAAATAATTTACTATATGTTAAAGGAGCTATTCCTGGTCCAAATAATACACCAGTGTTTATCTTAAAAAAATGAAAATTAAATCAATAAATAGTAGCAAAGATTACAGCTTAAGCGATTCAGTGTTTAAGGTACCTATGAACGATCAAGTCGTTTATCAGTGTGTTATAGCAGAATTAACGAATGCTAGACAGGGAACTAGATCTACAAAAAATAGATCTGCAGTTTCTGGTGGTGGTAAAAAACCATTCAAACAAAAAGGGACTGGTAATGCTAGACAAGGAACAATCAGATCTCCTTTAAATAGAGGTGGTGGTGTTATTTTTGGTCCTAGTCCACAATATTATTTTAAAAAAGTAAATGCTAAGACTAAAAGATTAGCTTTTAAATGCGTTTTATCAGAAAAAGTTAAAAATGATGCTTTGAAAGTGATTGACTCAATAGAGTTAAAAACGAATAAAACAAAAGATTTTGTTGGATTCTTAGAATCTAATAGCCTGGCTAATAAAAAAATGACAATTGTTGTATCTGAAGTGAATGAAAATTTAGCATTAGCATCAAGAAATATTGAATATGTAAAAGTTGTAAAAGCATTATCATGTTCTGTGGCAGATTTGATGAATAATGATGCATTGTTATTTGATGCAAGCGCTTTGGCCTTAGTATCAGAAAGATTTGGAGATAAGAAATAGTTATGAATCATTTTTCACAAATTTTAATTCGTCCGATAGTGACAGAGAAAATGACATCTCTTCAGGAGTCTGAAAATAAGTATGCATTCGAAGTTCCTTTAGAAGTGAATAAAATTGAGATTAAAAAAGCTGTAGAAGAAAAATTTAAAGTCAAAGTCCTTAAAGTTGCTGTAAGCAATCGAAAAGGTAAGGCTAAGCAGATGACTGTAAAAAGCAATGGAAGAACAATTAGAACAAATGGATATACTAAACTAAAAAAGAGAGCTATTGTAACACTCGTAGAGGGTTACAATATAGACTTATTTGGTGTATAAATATAAATTATGGCAATAAGACAATTAAAACCGGTTACCCCAGCTTCAAGATTTACTTCTAAGCCAGATTTTTCTGAAATTACTGCTAGTAAACCTGAAAAATCATTGGTCAGAAAATTAAATAAGACTGGCGGTAGAAATAATAGAGGTCGTATTACTTCTCGTAGAAGAGGTGGTGGACATAAACGTAGCTATAGATTAATAGACTTTAAAAGAAATAAATTTAACATTGAAGGTAAAGTAGCAACTATTGAATATGATCCAAATAGAAGCGCATTTATTGCTTTGATCCACTACGTAGATGGAGAAAAAAGATATATTATACAACCAGATGGTTTAAAAGTTGGAGATATAATAGTTTCTTCAGAAAAAGCAGAATTAAAAACTGGTAATGCTATGCAATTAAAAAATATCCCATCAGGTCAATTTGTACATAATATTGAATTAATTCCTGGTAAGGGAGCACAAATGGCTAGAAGTGCAGGAGCATATGTGCAGGTAATGGCTCATGACAATAATTATGTAACATTAAAAATGCCATCCGGAGAAGTGAGAATGGTTCCAGATAAATGTTTAGCTACAATTGGTGTAGTTGGTAATAAACAGCATGAATTGGTACGTTCAGGTAAAGCAGGTCGATCAAGATGGCTTGGAAAACGTCCTAAAGTTAGAGGTGTAGCGATGAATCCTGTTGATCACCCTCATGGTGGTGGAGAAGGTAAGAGTTCAGGTGGAAGACATCCAGTGTCTCCTTGGGGTCAGCCTACAAAAGGTTTCAAGACTAGAAAGAAAAAGAAAAAGTCAAATGCTCTAATAGTAAAAAGGAGAAATGATTAATGTCTAGATCTATTAGAAAAGGACCTCATATCGATATTAAATTATTAAAAAAAGTTGATAAAATGAATGAGTCACCAAAGAAAGGTGTTATAAAGACGTGGGCAAGAAATTCTGTAATTGTCCCAGATTTTGTAGGACATACTTTTGCTGTACACAATGGAAATAAATTTATACCTATTTTTATTACAGAGAATATGGTTGGTCATAAATTAGGAGAATTTTCTCCGACACGGATATTTAGAAGGCACGCAGGTGACAGGAAATAGCAGAGATGGAAGCAGTAGCTAAATCGAAGTTTGTTCGCCAATCGGCAA
>NZWP01000018.1 GCA_002701645.1 Fidelibacterota bacterium
ATAGGCTGAAATGCTCGTTTAGCCTCTGGCCAGTATTCCTTTTGTAATGCAATCATTCGGTCGCATGTTTGTTGATGATTATTTAGGCCAAAATGTGTTTGAAGTCGATCTAAATAAGCAACCGCACCAATGCCTGTTGGAACATGGCTTGTTGGATGAATTACATCTGGGCGGAACCAAGCCAAATCAATAATAGCCATAAAAATAGGAAAATCATTTTGCATTTTAAAAAGAGCATTGACTGCATTGGTAGCCTTGATTACATCTCCTTGAGCTTCGATGATAATTTTAGCTAACGATTCTTTAATATCTCCAAATAATGTTGTGGCTGCATCTAACCGTGAATGCTGTGTTCCTTCCCAATGTATTGATTCAACAGGATAAGCGGTAAGATTACACCAAGGCTCAAAGGATTTTAGTTTTTTAAGTAATTTTTCTGGTCGTGACAAAATATCTGAAGATAGTTCATCTAAAGTTTCTTGTCTATTGCACCAGCGAGCAAAAAATAAAGCATGAATCAACATAGGTAAATCTTTTTCTAAGTCTTTAGCAAAGGATAGAATGGCTTTGCTGCTACGATCATCTTCTCGAAAGACATTTAGGAAGCGAGCTTGTTGGAAAATAGGGTCATCTGTCCATGGATGTGGAGCACCACTTTCTCTTGCTAGCCGAATTTCTTCTCGTTCACGGCAAAAATCAAAAAAAGCAGATACAGGATCGTTTAATATTAATCCATCAAGTGCTGTAGCGTAAGGGTTGTTAAATTTATTCATTAGCCTATTTTCTTGCGTTAATCATCAAGTACAACCCAATACTTATAAAGATTATATTTGATAGCCATGCACCTAAGAAAGGCGAAAGTACGCCAGCATAACCAAGAGATTGGCCAAATTTTAAGATAATTACATAAGCAAATATCGTTGCTAAACTTAGTCCACCACCAAACGCTAATGTTGTATTAGACCTAAATACGGATAAAGGTATGCCGCAAAAGATTACAATAAGACTAATAAAGGAGTATGCAAGCTTGTAATGTAAATCCACTTCCCATTTTAATGTATTTACACCATTACTTTTTAATGTTGCAATTTGATTTTTAAGCTCATTATAGGATCGTTCTTCTGATGAGCCGCTTGTTTGCGTGATATCTTGAGGAGAAAAATTTAAACTCAACAGGGAGTCTTGATTAGATCTTGCAAGAATAGTTTCATATCCTGTCTCATCAAATTCTCTGATAGAAAAATTCCTTAAATCCCACTTTGATTCTTCTGCATTCCAAACACCTTTTTTTGCATCAATTCTTTTTCTCATTTTTCCATCATTGAGTTCCATAAGATTTAAATTTACTATGACTTGATTCATACTATTATATTTGTCAATTGCAATGAGTTCACTTTGATTCTTTTGAAAATATACATTTTCAAACACTGATTTATCCTTACTAGCACTCCTATTTTTTTGTAAATAATTTTTCTTTAATTCATTTTGTATTTTATTATTTTTTATAACGACAGTATTATCAAAGAAAAAAGATCCAATGCTTAATAATAATCCTAAAAATAGTACGGGCATTGATAATCGATAGAGGCTTAATCCTGATGATTTCAAAACTAACCATTCCTTTTTTTGTACCATCATACCATAAGTAAATACGGATGCTACAAGGCAGGTCACGGGAATGGTAACGCTAATCATCGAAGGAATAGCAGCCATATAGTATTCAATTAAGACAGCACTTGTTACTTCATTATCGATAAACTTATTCAAGTTTTCGAAAATATCAACAATCAGCGATATTAGGGTAAAGAATAGAGATACAAATAGAAATGTGATCGAAAATTCTCTAAGAATATAATAGTCAATTTTTTTCATTATATTGTTAACTTACTTAATCATGGATTTAATTAATAATTTTTTTGCAAATTTATCAAATTTCCTTTGGGGGAACTTTGGAGTAGCCAATTTAGTAATTGGTGGAGGTATATTCTTTCTAATTTATTCAAGATTAACCCCATTTAGATACTTTAAGCATGCTTTTGACATACTTCTAGGTAAATATGACGATCCAGATGATGACGGTCAAATTTCGCACTTTCAGGCACTATCTACAGCCTTATCAAGTACGGTTGGAATAGGTAATATTGCTGGTGTAGCAGTTGCTATATCTTTAGGAGGACCTGGAGCATTATTTTGGATGTGGGTGAGCGCTATAGTAGGCATGGCGACCAAGTTTTTTACATGTTCTCTTGGTATTATGTTTAGAGGTTATGATTCTGAGAATGAATTGCAGGGCGGACCTATGTATGTCATTGAACAGGGCATGGGTAAAAAATTTAAATTTCTATCGTATTGGTTTAGTATTGCTGGGCTTGTTGGATGTTTATCCTTACTGCAAGTAAATCAGTTAACTCAGATAGTATCAGATCAGCTGATAAAAACCAATCCAACTATTGGTACAGCAATTCCACTTGATTTGACCATAGGAATTGTTATTGCCTTAATAGTGTCAGTAGTTATTTTTGGAGGTCTACAGCGTATTGCGGATGTGGCTTCTAAGATTGTACCATTTATGGTACTCGTTTATCTCTCTGCTGGATTATTTATAGTGTTTTCAAATATTACATTAGTACCATCAATTTTTAATTTAATTGTTACTAGCGCTTTTAATGGAAGTTCAGTTGCTGGAGGATTTGTAGGAACAGCGGTTGTGATTAGTCAAGGATTTAGAAGAGCTGCATTTTCAAATGAAGCTGGAATGGGTACGGAAGTGATGGCTATTGGAGCATCAAAGAACAATGAACCAATTAGATCAGGCCTTGTAGCAATGATTGGTCCAGTGATTGATACACTTATTGTATGTACCATTACCGGAATTGTTATTTTATTATCGGGCGATTGGATGACTGGAGAATTTTCTGGTGTTACTTTAACACAAAGGTCTTTTGCCAATCATCTGGGTGTTGTGGGCGACTTTATTTTGATTTTTTCAGTAGCAACCTTTGCTTTATCCACTATGTTTGGTTATTCATATTATGGGTGTAAATGTGCATCTTATTTATTTGGAGCAGGTTCAAAAGTTTATTATAGAATTTTTTATGTTATAACACTTGTCCTTGGTTCAGTGCTATCATTAGATTTAGCGGTCAATATTGTAGATGCAATGTTTGCTTTAATGGCCTTTCCAACTATGATATCGGCTATTTATTTATCACCGCACATTAAAAAAGAGGCTAAAAGATATTTTGAAAGTATTTAACAAGGAAAATTAATAATGAAAACAATTTATATCTTTGATATGGATGGCACGCTTACCCCATCAAGAAGAGAAATGACTCCTGACTTTGAAATTTTTTTTTCACAATGGGCAAATGAACACACTTTTTTTCTTGTAAGTGGAAGTAATTTAGAAAAAATTAAAGAACAAGTTCCTCAATATATTCTCGATCTTTCTGAAGGAGTATTTACATGTGGAGGCAATCAATTATGGTTAAATAATGAATTATCCTACAACCATGAGTTTAAACCATCAGAAGATTTACTGTCTTTTTTAAAAGAAGAAATAGAAAATAGTAACTATCCATTAAGAGCTGGAAACCATATCGAAGACAGAGGTTCAATGCTAAATTTTAGTATCGTTGGAAGAGACTGTTCTTTAGAGGAAAGATTAGATTATTTTAAGTATGATATAAACACTCAAGAAAGAGCGAGTATTGCCAATGAGATTATAACTAGATGGGATAATCTTGATGCTGTCATAGGAGGACAAATATCTATCGATATTACACCTAGGGGAATGAATAAATCTCAAGTCTTAAACGAGGTTAAGAAATTCTATTCGGATGAACAGTATATTTTTATAGGTGATAGAACTATGGAGGGTGGTAATGACTATCCATTAGCAAAGGTAATGCATGATACACTTCATTGCTCTGTTTATCAAGCGGGAGAACCTTCGGCTGAAGACGGCTATAAAGACACACAAAAAATATTAGAAAAATTAAGTGATAAATAAAAATCATCAAGAGTACAAAGATCTTTTTTTAAAAGAATTAAGCAAGCTTCAAGATATTGAAGGTCCATCATATCTTTATGATCCCATTAAATACATTCTTAAATCTAAAGGTAAAAGGTTAAGACCGTTTATTGTCCAATTCTTAGGTGATTTATTTAATAATGATCCAAAGGATACCATGAATGGAGCAATGGGGGTAGAATTACTACATAATTTTACATTAGTGCATGACGATATTATGGATGGAGACAACCTCAGGCATAATGTTGCCACTATTCATAAAAAATGGGATAATGCTCGTGCTGTGCTAGCTGGAGATGGTTTAGGGTCGCTTGGACCAATCTTTATTGGAAAAATAAAAAAGAATACTTTAGATATTTTAACAAGATATAATGAAGTGATATTAGAAGTATGTGAAGGACAAGCATATGATATGGAGTTTGAGTCAAGAGATGCTTCTGTGGATGAATATATTTTAATGAGTGAGAAAAAAACAGGATCTTTATTTGAGCTTTGTTTTGAAATTCCTTCTTTGATAAGCGATGATTATCTAGAGTTTAAATCTCAATTAAAACAGTTTGGAAGGAATCTTGGTATCATTTTTCAGATACAAGATGATATTCTTGAAATGTCAACTTCTTCCGAGAATATGGGAAAGGGAACAAGTTCTGATATCAAAAGAAATAAAAAGACAATCTTATCTAGTATGGCATTAGATCATGATAGAGATGGTTGGAACATTCTGCAAGAGAAAATTAAACATATTTCTTTGGAAGAAAAAAAGTTGATACTTAGAGATTATTATAGAAATGCTGGTATTATCGAAAAATCAAATGAATTATTATTAAATTTTGAAAATAAGTGTAAAGATATAATTAAATCTTTGCCAAATACGATTCATGATGATATAATAGTATTGTTAAACATTATTATAAAACGAGAGAAATAAGATGTATAAAAAAATTAAAGATTTTCCAGCTCAAATATCTCATGCAATCAATGATACTAAAAGTGTATCTATCAATTTAGATAAGATCCATAGAGTAGTAATTATGGGTATGGGAGGTTCTGCTATTGCTGGATTGATAATGAAAGATATATATCCACATTTAGAGATTATAGTAGAAAGAAATTATTTCCCAAACGCGATCATTGATGAAAATACTTTATTAATTATCTGTTCTTATTCTGGAAATACAGAAGAGTCTCTTTCATACTATAAGCATGCATCAAGTCGTACAAAAAATATTTTTGGAATAACCTCAGGAGGTAAGCTCTTAAAATTATTAAAAAATGATAATCATAATCATTGTGTATTACCTGAGGGTTATCCTCCAAGATCTATTCTTGGATATGCTTTAACAGTCTTAATAAAATTGTTAGATGAAGATGAATTGCTTGAATTATTGAATGTTGAATTACTTCAAGAGTATTCTGATAAATTTTCTCTAGAAGGGAGTGAAATTTTTAATTTAGCTAAAAAAATTCATTCTACTTTTCCAGTTATTATAACTGAAGAAGATTTGTCTTCTATTGGATATCGTTTGAAGTGTCAGTTGAATGAAAATAGTAAAATGTTATCTTATAATGTTACTTTGCCTGAAATGAATCACAATGAAATTGTAGGATGGGATAGCAAACTGATTGATAAAAATCTTTTTTCTTTAATTTGGATTGATATTACTTGGCCTGCAAATATTAAGCGAATGGATATTACAAACAAGATATTAAAGAATAAGAATTCTTCTAATCATCATATTCAAATTCCGTCTGAACTTCAAAATGATTTAAGCGGACTATTTTACTTAATTAATTACCTTGATTGGCTAAGTTATTGGTGTGCGTATTTAAATAAAGTGGATATTAATGCAATTGAATCCATTGATATTCTTAAAAAAGAATTAGCTTAGAATTTCTTAAAAGCTAAAACTGAGTTATGTCCACCGAATCCGAAAGAATTACTCATCGTAATAGTAAGATTGGATTCAATACTTTTATTTGGGACATAATTTAAATCACACTCAGGATCAGGAGTTTCATAATTGATAGTAGGAGGGATGATTCCATGATTCATGGCATAGATGCAGGTAATTGCTTCAATTGCGCCTGTAGCTCCCAACATGTGACCTGTCATAGACTTTGTAGAGCTAACTAGTAAGTCTTTTGCATGATTTCCAAATACTTGTTTAATAGCTTGGGTTTCTAGCATATCATTATAATACGTAGAAGTCCCATGTGCATTAATATAGCTTACTTCCTCTTTATTGATACTGGCATCTTTTAATGCTAGATCAATAGCGCTTGCGGCGCCTTTGCTTTCATTGTGAGGTTGGGTGATATGATAAGCATCGTTCGTAATGCCATAGCCTACAATTTCTGCTAAAATATTAGCACCTCTTTTTTGTGCACTATCTAACGATTCCAGAACTAGCATAGCTGAGCCTTCAGACATAATAAATCCATCTCTATTTTTATCAAAAGGCTTAGATGCGCTTTGGGGATTTTCATTATTTTTTGATAAAGCTTTCATGTTTGAGAATCCAGATAAGGTTAGAGGAGTTATTCCCCCTTCAGAGCCTCCACATACCATTGCATTTATTTGATTGGATTGAATTAATCTGTAAGCCATTCCTATCGCATCACTGGCAGAAGAGCATGCAGTAGAAAGAGAAAAATTTGGTCCATGGAACCCGTATTTAATTGCTATTTGACCACCCGCGATATTTGGAATCATTTTTGGTATAAAATGAGGAGACACACCTCTTTGACCTTTCTTTAATAGTTTGGTTTGTTCTTCTTCTAATGTGTGCATACCGCCTACACCGGTACCTAAAATTACACCTACATTTGAAGAGTCGAGGCCTGAACTTTTTATAGCCTGATCTGCAGCTATCATAGCAAACATAGTATAGCGATCAAGCTTTCTAGATTCTTTATGTTCAAAAAAAGTTAGAGGATCAAAGTCAGTGATTTCTCCAGCAATTTTAACATTAAAGTTTTCTGTATCGAAACTTTTAATAAGTCTAATACCTGATTTACCATGAATCAGATTATTCCAAAGGTCTTTGGATGATACTCCCAGAGGAGAAATGCTACCTTCTCCAGTAATAGCAACTCTATTTGACAAGATTATTTAGCGTGATTGTTAACGTATTCAAATGCAGCACCAACAGTGGTAATTTTTTCTGCATCTTCATCTGGAATTTCTAGATCAAACTCTTCTTCAAATTCCATAATCAATTCTACGGTATCTAATGAATCTGCACCTAAATCATCAAGAAAGTTTGCTTCAGCGACTACTCTTGATTCATCAACACCTAATTTATCCATAATAATATTTTTTATTTTATCATTTGATGACATAATGCTTACTCCTATTTAGTTTAATGATATTCCACCATCTATATAAAATGTTTGCCCAGTAATATAGCTGGCTTCATCCGAAGATAAAAACAAAATCATTTTTCCAATATCTTCTGGTTTTCCAAATTTTTTCAATGGTATTCTATCTAAATAATTCTTTTTTACTTTATCTGTTAAATGTGAGATCATATCTGTTTCAATTACTCCTGGAGCAATGCAATTAACGGTGATATTTCTTCGACCCACTTCTTTAGCAAGTGATTTTGTAAATGCTAACAATCCTCCTTTAGATGCGGAGTAATTGCTTTGTCCTTTATTCCCATCGGTACCTGCAATAGAAGAAATATTAATAATTCTACCATTTTTGCTTTTAATCATATCTTTCAATAAAATTCTCGTTAAATAGAACGGTCCATTTAAGTTAACATCTAAAACTTTTTGCCATTCATCTGTTTTCATTCTTAATAAAATATTATCCATATGGATACCGGCATTATTTACTAAGATATCAATAGAATCAGAATGTTCTTTTGAAAAATTATATAATTTTTCTATAGATTTTTCATTTGAAATATCACAACAGAAGGGGATAATGTTATCAATATTTTGGATTGATTTCAGAGATTCTTCTGAGGTAGCCACTCCAATAACTTTTATTCCATTGGCTGCAAGCATCATGGAAATTGTTTTGCCAATACCTCTAGATGCTCCTGTAACTAATGCTGTTTTACTTGAATAATTAAACATGTAAATATTCCTCTACATCATTATAACTATTAAAACTAGAAATATGAAACAATTCATCTATTTTTTTGATGATTCCTGATAATACTTTCTTGGGACCTATCTCTATAAAATTATTATTTATTTCACCTAATCTTTGAACGCTATCAAGCCATAACACAGGATTGTCAATTTGCTCAATTAAAGCTTTTTTTATCTCATCTGGATTAGACCTTAGCGTTGCATCATAGTTGGATACAATAGGAACATGGGGTTCATTGAATGTCGCATTTGAGATAATTTCTTTTAATTCAGGTTTTGCATTCGACATTAACTTCGAATGGAATGCACCACTGACAGGAAGAGAAATAATGCGTTTTGCTCCATTAGTTTTTAATTCTTCTGATACAGATTGCATAGAATCTGCTGATCCTGATATAACAATTTGTTGATCTGAATTAATATTAGCTACTTGAGTATCTGTGCCTTTACAAATATCTGAAATTTTTTCTTTATTCATTCCTATTACAGCACTCATTTTACCCTCAGTATTTTTTTCACATTTATGCATTGCTTTTGCACGAACATTTACAATTTGAAGACCCGTTTCAAAAGTGTAGGTATTATTAGCATATAAAGCAGAAAATTCACCGAGACTGTGTCCTGCAACTACTGCAGGTATATGATTGTTATCTTTTATAATATCAAAAATAATACAGGAATAAATATAAATTGCTACTTGAGCGTGATTTGTTTGTCTTAGAACAGCTTCATTATCGTCAAACATAATATCAGAGATATTATATCCAAGCATTTGATTAGATAAATCAATTTTATCTTTAGCTAATGTAGAATGTTGATAAAGTTGTAATCCCATTCCAGGACGATGAGAACCTTGTCCTGAGAAAATAAAACAATTACTCATTAGTTCTGATCGACAGGTTTTCCTTTATAGTACAGGATTCCATCATGATAGTATGCATGATGCGGTAGGTGTTCTTCTCCAGTATTTTTACATGTAACTGTATGTACTAAGGAAGACTTATAATGAGTTCTTCTCTTTTTCGATCTTGTTTTTGACTGTCTTTTTTTAGGTAACATTTTCTTTCCTTAACCATGGGCAATATAAACAAATAAATCTTTGGAATAAAATAATTTTTATAATTCTATTTTATCTACCCAGCAATCATATCCTAGTTGATTTTTAATATCATTTGCAGTCATAGAAGCATCTTCTCTAGATGAAAAACTTCCATACCTGACTCGATATTTTAACTTTTCATTTGAATCATTTTTCTGTATAAAAGCTTCAAAATTATAATTATTTAATATTTTTACAACATCTTCTGCATCTGCAAAAGTAGCTTTAGCTGCTACTTGTATTGTGAAATATGTATTATTTGTTCGTTTTTCTTGTTTATTTAATGCTTCTGTAGGAGTTGCTATCATATCTGGTATATTTTTTTCCAAAACAGTATTTAACCATTTATCGTTTAGTTCTTGAGTAAAGAGTATAGAAGAAGATACAATCAGTAATAAAGAATATCTAATCATCGAAAAAGAACCCTATTTCTTTATGTGCGTTTTCATTGCTATCAGATCCATGAGTAGCATTCATAGAGATATCAGTACCATATTTTTGTCTAATAGTTCCAGCATCAGCTTTCTGAGAATCTGTTGCACCCATTAGGTTTCTCCATTCAACCACAGCATTTTCTTTTTCTAGCTTCATTACGTGACACTCATATGATGTCATAAACTCGACTAATTCATCAAAGAAAGGTTTATCTTGATGAATATCATAGAAAGCACAAGCTTGTTTATTTGAAAGATTTAAAGTTTTTTCTTCAACAATATCAAAGCCATTATCTAAGATATCTTTCCTAATATCTTCAAGATGACCTTTTTTCATTGCATCCGGTTTAATAATTGCGAGTGTATTTTTCATATTTTATCCTATTAATGATTTCATTGTAATGCCAATCTCAGATACAGTATTTGCTACTGAAATTCCACATTCTTTTAGTATCTTAATTTTAGCTTCAGCTGTTTCAGATCCTTCTGATATTATTGCTCCAGCATGACCCATTCTTTTTCCTTTTGGAGCAGTTTGACCCGCTATAAAGGAAACTACAGGTTTATTTAAATTTTCTTTCACCCATCTTGCAGCATCATTTTCCATATTTCCACCTATTTCACCAATCATAACAATCCCTTTGGTATCATCATCATTTTGAAAGTGTTTTAGTATGTCTATCATGCTTGAACCAATAACCGGATCTCCTCCAATACCTACTGCAGTTGTAATTCCTAATCCAACATTGACTACTTGGTCGATAGCTTCATATGTTAATGTTCCCGATCTTGATAATATTCCTACAGATCCTTTTTTACATATAAATCCTGGTGTTATTCCGATCTTTGATTCTTCTGCTGTAATTACTCCTGGGCAGTTTGGTCCAATTAAAGTACTAGCAGATTTATCGAGCATATTTTTAACTGTAACCATATCTCTAATAGGAATACCTTCAGATATACAGACTATTAGTTCAATATTTTCTTGAATCGCCTCCATAATTGCTTTTGCTGCAAATCTTGGAGGTACAAAAATAACAGTAGCATCAATTTGAAATTCTTTTTTGGCATCATGAATAGAATTAAATACAGGTAATTCTTTCATGGTTACTTTTTGACCACCTTTTCCTGGCGTGACACCACATACAACTTTTGAACCATATTCAATCATCTGTTCTGTATGAAATGATCCTTCAGATCCGGTGATTCCCTGAACTAGTATATTTGTATTCTTATTTAATAGAATTGACATATTATTTTATCATCTCCACAGCTTTTTTCGCAGCTTCATCGATGGTTTCTGCGCTTATGAGTTTGATGTCAGATTCATCAAGTATTTTTTTAGCTAATTTAGCATTAGTTCCTTGGAGTCTTACCACTACTACGACATCCAATTCTAATTCTTTTACAGCTTCTATAACACCATTAGCTACTCTATCGCATCGCACAATACCACCAAATATATTAATTAAGATAGATTTAACATTTTTATCAGATAAGATAATTTTAAAACCATTTTTAATCGTTTCTACATTAGCAGCTCCGCCTACATCTAGGAAGTTTGCAGGCTCACCTCCGCAATATTTTACTATGTCCATAGTAGCCATTGCTAATCCTGCACCATTAACCATACATCCTACATTACCATCTAGCTTGATATAATTTAATCCATATTCAGTAGCTTTAAGTTCCAGTGGATCTTCTTCTGATTTATCATGATAAGTAGCAATCTCAGGATGTCTAAACAGAGCGTTAGAATCAATATCTACTTTTGCATCAAGAGCTATAATTTCTTGGTCAGTTGTTGATACAAGAGGATTAACCTCTAGAAGGGAGCAGTCTGATTCAAGATAACACTTATATAAATTTTTAAACATTTCCTCAACATTTTGAAATTTTTCAAGCGACAATGATGTTATTATTTCTTTAACTGCATTATCTAAAGAGTTAGTTGAATCATCAATCCATGCTTTAATAATTTTTTCAGGATTATTTTCTGCTACTTCTTCGATATCAACACCACCTTCACTGGAAACTATAAATACATCAGAGTTCTTAGATCTATCAAATGTAATAGCAAAATAATATTCTTTTTCAATATCTAAAGCCTCAGTAATAAGAATTTTATTAACCATTTTACCTTCTGGGCCTGTTTGGTGAGTGATTAAGTTCATTCCTAAAATCGTATTAGCAGCATTTTGAGCATCTTCAAAAGTAGGGCAGTATTTAACTCCACCACCTTTTCCTCGACCTCCAGCATGAATCTGCGCTTTAACAATTACAGATTCAGTATGAAAGTCAGCTTGTACTTTTTTAATAGTATTGTCAATATCTTTACTACTATCAATAACATAACCTTCCTGAATAGGAACATTAAATTTTTTCAGAACTTCTTTAGCTTGGTATTCGTGAATTTTCATATTAATCCATATAAGGATAACGATAATCCTTAGGCGGTTCAAATGTTTCTTTAATTGTTCTTGGTGAAGTCCATCTTAAAAGATTAAGCATAGATCCACCTTTATCATTTGTACCGGAAGCTCGACTACCTCCAAAAGGTTGTTGCCCTACAACAGCACCAGTTGGTTTATCGTTTATATAGAAATTACCAGCTGCAAATCTTAATGTTGATTTTACCTCTTCAGCAATAGCTTTGTCTTCTGAAAAAACACATCCAGTTAATGCATAAGGAGAAGTATTATCAATAAGATCCAATGTTTCTGACCATTTATTATTATCATAAACATAAATTGTCAGTACTGGTCCGAAAATTTCTTCTTCTAAAGTTTTAAAGTGAGGATTAGTTGTTACAATAACGGTAGGTTGAATGAAATATCCTTTTGATTTATCATATGTGCCTCCACATAAAACGTCACAATCATCTGCATCATTAGCAAAATCAACATAAGAAGCAATCTTATCAAAAGCATTTTCATCAATAACAGCATTAACAAAGTTTTTCAAATCTTCAGGCGGTCCAACATCGATGGTTGCAACTTCTCTGATTAATTTTTCTTTAATTTCATTCCATTGATTCTTAGGAAGATAAGCCCTAGACATTGCTGAACATTTTTGTCCTTGATATTCAAATGCTCCTCGAATCATTCCAGTTACTAAAGCATCAATATTTGCAGATTCATGTGCTATACAAAAATCTTTTCCACCTGTTTCTCCG
>NZWP01000019.1 GCA_002701645.1 Fidelibacterota bacterium
CCAATCTTCCTTTTATCAATCTGGTAGATTTTCTCCTACTAGAGAAAAAGGCGTCCATCATTTTCAGAGATTAATTGCTGAATTCTTAGATAAGTAATGAAAGAATAAAGCTGGGATGGATGGATTCGAACCACCATCTTCGACATTAACAGTGTCGTGCCTTGCCATTAGACCACATCCCAATAGTCAAAAGTTATAGATTTTTTTGATTTTTAAAAAGAAAAGGACGGGAAATAAATGTTCGTATAAAATAGAACGTTTTAGGTATAAATAATGCTATTTTTTTGAACTCATCAAGGATTACCCCCGCCCCAACTAACTCATATTGACATACATAATATAATATTCTTTTTTCTAAAAAAACAACAGAAAACCGACTGGTCGGTTTATTTATTATTTTTTATGACTGTGGTTAGTATTTATATAGGGAGTAAAAAGGTGTAGCCCGTAGGGGAATCGAACCCCTGTTGCATGGATGAAAACCATGAGTCCTAACCACTAGACGAACGGGCCAAAAATGTAGCAAAATATAGACCTAAGATATTATTTTTACAATAGTCTTTATTTATTAAGAATTTACATCTAAAGCATCTAAGAGCTGACCATTTTCATGCATCTCTACTGCAATATCACAACCACCCAGCAATTTTCCTTGAACAAATAATTGAGGGAACGTAGGCCATCCTGATAATTCTGATAGCGCTATCTTCATTTCAGGATCTTCTAAGATATTAACATCCTTAAAGTCAACTCCGTAATGGTTGAGTAAATTTACGACTGTTTTAGAAAAACCACACACAGGCATGTCTTTGGTTCCTTTTAGAAAAAGGACAATTGTGTTTTCATCTATAATTTTTTTGAATTCTTCTTTAAAGTTCATAGTTTAATTTATCAATTAAATTTTAAAATTAAAGAGGTAAAAAATAAAATGAGAATATTCTCTTGGAATGTTAACGGTGTAAGAGCAATCGAGAAAAAAGGAATGTTGGATTGGGTAGATGCAACCTCTCCTGATATTTTATGTATTCAAGAAACAAAAGCTCATTTTGAACAATTACCTGATAGTTTGCAGAATATGGAAGGATATCATGGCTATTGGCATTCAGGCGAAAGAAAAGGATATAGCGGCGTGGCTACTTTTTCCAAACAAGAACCTTTACATGTTCAATATGGTCTTGGTATTGAAAAGTATGATAGAGAAGGGAGAGTCTTGATTACAGAGTTTGAAGATTTTTTATTATACAATATTTATTTTCCGAATGGCCAAAAAGACGAACATCGTCTACAGTATAAATTAGATTTTTATGATGACTTATTGGAAATTTTAAATGAGCAGGTAGCTTCTGGAGTTAATGTCCTTGTGGGCGGAGATTGGAATACAGCCCATCAAGAAATTGATTTAGCTAATCCAAAGGCAAATAAAAATAATTCTGGATTTATGGCAGTCGAAAGAGCACAAATTGATACCTACGTAGATAATGGGTATGTAGACACTTTCAGGCTATTTCACGATGAACCAGATCGCTATTCTTGGTGGACATATCGATTTGGCGCTCGTCAACGTAATATTGGTTGGAGGATAGACGGATTTTTTACGAATGAAGAATTTATAGAAAATATTACAGACGCAGAAATACACGAAGACGTGATGGGTTCAGATCATTGCCCAGTATCAATTGAATTAATTGATAATTTCTAAAACTGAAAAATACAGACTAGATGTATGCCCAACTCTTTCTCCATCTAAACTATCTGGAAATTGAAATACAATTGAGTCTTTAATAGTGTTGTCGTATGGATCAAAATCATATTTTTTAAATTGAGAATCAAACTCTTTTATATTTCTCCACTGGACATGTTTATTGGTAAATCCATTTTCAAATTCACTATCTAGGCTATTGATATTTTCAGAGCAACGCTTATTAAATATTGATTCATAAGCTCGAACAAAGAAAGGAACTTTCTCACGTTCATAGTATACAGGCGTAGCTACAGTGTTGAATGTAATTTTTTCATTATAGAGAAAAGACTGATTCGTAAACATTACGACGCTACCACCCATACTATGACCAACAATTTGCCAGTCGTCAACGTCCGGATACTCTTCTATTAAATTTTGCAATTCAACTGAAAATTCTTGAGCTACCTTACTAGGACAATCATTCCAGTCATATTTATAGAAAAATGTTTTCATGTCTTCTTTAATTAAAAAATTAAATGGCTGAACCCATTCATTGTGAATTTGAACCCAATATACTGGATAGAATCCATGTATTCCTACTAGCGCTTTCGTGCGATTATTTTCATGAATAATATTCATTCCATTAGGAATTTTTTTTACATCTTTATATGACTTAAATTTATCTTGAGCAATAGACGTACTCAAGAATAAGGATAAAATAATGACAATAATTAGTCTTTGATTTCTCATTGTATAATATTGAAATTGCTAAAATGAATGCTAAGATACAATTAGTAAAAACAGAAGCAGATTATAATACCGTTCTCGGGATTAGAAGAACCGTATTTATTGAGGAGCAAAATGTTCCAGAAAGCTTAGAAATTGAAAATGAAGATGCATCATTTCATGTACTAGCTCTATATGAAGATCTTGCAGTTGGAACAGGAAGATGGAGAAAAACCTCTACAGGTTACAAGTTAGAGCGCTTTGCAGTATTACAGGAATTTAGAAGTAAAGGCATTGGTAGAGAGATTGTAAGGTTTGTTTTGGATCAAATTCCATCAGAAGATATGATATATTTACATGCTCAAGAAAGTGTGATAAAATTTTATAAAGATTTAGGATTTACAATTATTGGCAGTACATTTATCGAAGCTGACATAGTTCATGCAAAAATGATTTATAAAAAAGTATTGAGATAAGAAGTGTATAAAAGATGAATCAATCTTCACATATCCGTCTATTTAAAATTATACTTACATATTGGCCTCTATTAATTGCCTCTAGTATAGCAGCTATTATTTTTGTCTTCTTTAATAGTGCTTCTATTTGGATAACTGCCACTATGATTAATAATGTATTAATTGATTTTAGTGCTTTAGATGCAGAAAATACTCGATTATTAGCATTAGACAGTTTGTCTGCTAATGAAAGATTAAAACTATTTTCAAATAACCTACTTCTAAGAAAAACAGCCATTGATACAGTTGTTGCTGTTTGTGTTGCTTTGGTAGCAGTATTTACATTTAAAAATATTGCATTATATATCAAAAATATTACCCTATCTATTATTCAATTTAAGCTTATTAGAGATTTAAGAAATAGGCTATACGGGCATTTGCATTATTTATCCCTCTCTTATTTTAATAAGAATAAATCTGGTGAATTAACATCTATTCTTGTTAGTGATATTGATAATATGAAGAATTCATTATCGACTAGCTTCCAAAAGTTGTTTGTAGAGCCAATTAATATTCTAACATTCTTAACATTACTTTTTATTATTAGTCCAAAGCTAGCAGCCATTGCATTGACAGTTGTTCCTCTGAGTGGAGTAATTATTTTTGGTATTGCTAGAAGTATTAGAAGAAGATCTGCAAGAACTCAAGAACAATTAGCTGGGATTACATCTGTTATAGCTGAAACATTAAGTTCAATAAGAATTGTTAAAGCATTTGCTATGAAAGCATATGAAGTAAAACGATTCTCTAGTGAGACGCAGAAATATTATAAATTAATGCTCAGAAAAGATATCTTAAGGTTAGTCTCATCGCCTGTTTCAGAAATTATTGGAGCATCAATTGCAGCATTATTGTTATGGGTAGGAGCACGTGATGTTTTAGTAGCTCAGTCTATTACTTCAGAAGATTTTATACGATTCATTTTATTATTATTTAGTTTATTGGGACCAATTAAGAATCTTAGCAATGTCTTTAATGAATTACAAAATGGATTAGCATCGGCAGATAGAGTTTTTTCTATTTTAGATACTAAGTCTGATATTGTTAATGTTTCAGATGCTATACATGTAGATAGCCTCAAAGAAGATATTGCATTTAAGGATGTTAGCTTCCATTATGGCAATAAAGAAGAGCAAGTATTAAAGAAAATTAATTTTTCTATTAAGTCAGGTCAGATTGTTGCACTTGTTGGCCCTAGTGGTGCAGGAAAATCTACTTTAGTTGATTTAATTCCAAGATTTTATGATACAATTCAAGGCTCTATTCTTATTGATAATACTAATATCAAAGAGATGGATATTAATTCATTGAGATCGTTGATGGGAATTGTAACGCAAGAAACATTCTTATTTAATGACACTGTACGAGCAAATATTTCTTATGGCGTAGAATCTATTCAAGATGATGTAATAAAAGATGCTGCAATTGCAGCGAATGCACATCATTTCATTGAAAACCTACCTGATGGATATGATACTATCATTGGAGAAAGAGGTGTATCATTATCAGGAGGACAAAGACAGCGCATTGCTATAGCCCGCGCAATAGTAAAGAATCCACCAATTTTAATTTTAGATGAAGCAACATCTTCTCTCGACACTGAATCAGAAAAGAATGTGCAAGAAGCAATCGAAAAGCTAATGCGTAATCGTACTGTGATTGTAATAGCACATAGACTATCTACAGTACATAATGCAGACAAGATTATTGTGCTTGATAAAGGGGAAATTATTGATCAAGGTAGTCATGATGAACTAATTAATAGAGATGGTATATATAAACAATTACACAATCTCCAATTTCAAACTTAAATTCGAGCATTATTATGGGGATATTAAAACAAAATTTAGCAAAAAAGATACCTGATTGGCGATATAACTATCGACAACTTCTTGATGAAAAAGGCGATCATGTTACTAGCACGGTCACTATAGAAAAAGCTTTTTCTGGTATGCGAGGAGTAAAGGGCATCATATGTGATACGTCATCTGTTACAGCAGATGCTGGATTGCATGTTAGAGGTCATCACATACTTGATTTAATACATATTAAGCCAGAAGAAGTATTATATCTTATGCTTATTGATGAGTTACCAGATAAGAAATCATTAAAAGCGCTTCAACAAGATTTACAAGCCCGAAGTGAAGTTCCTGATTATGTATGGGATGTTTTAAACAGCATGCCAAAAGATTCACATCCAATGGCCATGTTCAATACTGCTATTTTATGTATGCAGAAAGAAAGTAAATTTGCAAAAGCATATGAATTGGTAGTGTCCAAAAGTGATTATTGGGAATCAACTCTTGATGACGGTTTAAATATTATTGCAAAACTTCCTGCTATTGCAGCTGCAGTATATAGATTGAGATTTAATAAGGGAGAAAGAATTGAAAGCAATAATGATTTAGATTGGTCTGGAAACTTTCTTCATATGATGGGATTTGATCAATCAAAAGATATGTTAAAAATGATGCAGCTCTATCTGATGTTACATTGTGATCATGAAGGTGGAAATGTTAGCACATTTAGTTCTCTTACAGTGAATTCAGCTCTTTCTGATCCGTATTATTCTTTATCAGCAGGATTGAACGGTTTAGCAGGACCTCTCCACGGGTTAGCAAATCAAAATAATTTAAAATTTGTATTAGAGGTAGTGGAGCATTTTAAGGGAGTCCCTTCAGATAAAGAGCTCAAAGAATTTGTATGGGACAGATTAAACTCTGGTAGAGTGATTCCTGGATATGGTCATGCAGTATTGAGATGTCCCGATCCTAGATTTACTGCCTTTATGGGTTTTGGTAACAAGCATATTAAAGACTGTGATGTTTTTAGTGTAGTAACAAAGTTATTTAATATTGTTCCAGATATATTAAAACAGCATGGTAAGGCAAAAAATCCTTGGCCAAATGTAGATGCAGCCTCTGGTTCATTATTGTATCATTATGGATTAAAAGAATTTGAATTTTATACAGTCCTATTTAGTATGTCTAGATCTTTAGGGATTGTATCTCAGATGGTTTTAAGTCGTGCAATGGGACTACCCCTAACTCGTCCAAAATCACTGACTTTTGATGCGTTAAATAAACTGTAATTCTAAATGTTAAAAAAAGATAAAGTAAAATTTATCATTGATAAGCTAGAAGAAATTTATCCTTCCGTTTCACCTCCATTAAAGCATTCGAATGATTATACTTTATTGATTGCAGTTTTATTATCAGCAAATACTACAGATAAGTCTGTCAATAAAGTAACCCCAACTCTTTTTGCTAAAGCAGATACGCCAAGAAAAATGATAACATTAGACTATGAGACTATTTATAGCATTATTAGACCTTGCGGATTAGGTCCAGCTAAGTCAAAAGCAATTTTAGGTCTATCGCAAATATTAGTTGATAAATATAACGGGAAAGTGCCCAATGATTTTTCAGCTTTAGAGTCTTTCCCTGGCGTGGGACATAAAACTGCTTCTGTTGTGATGTCTCAAGCATTTGGTGTTCCTGCATTTGCTGTAGATACTCATGTTCATCGATTAATGTATAGATGGGGACTATCTTCGGGTAGAAGTGTGAAAGAAACAGAAAAAGATGCTAAGAGATTATTCCCAGAACAAAAATGGAGTAAACTTCATCTTCAAATTGTATTTTATGGTAGAGATTATTGTCCTGCTAAAAATTTCAATCCAGAGAAATGTCCAATCACTTCAGTAGTTGGAAGAAGATTTTTATTTAGATAAATTATCTATTGAAATGGCAAAGAATGATAATATATATTTAACAAAAGTATTTACTTTTGCAGCGGCGCATCAATATGGAAATGCTAACTGGTCTGATGAAAAAAACTTAGCAGTATTTGGAAAAGATGTCAGAGTACATGGGCATAATTATACATTACATGTTACCGTAACTGGAGATGTAGACCCAGATACAGGATTCTTAGTAGATCTAGATCATTTAAAAGTAGTTGTGAAAGAGCATGTTGTGTCCGTATTAGACCACTCTCAATTTGAGAAAGATATTCCTTGGTTTGAAGGGAAGCAGCCTTCAACAGAGAATTTGGTCATTTTTATTTGGAAAGCTATTTCTACTCATTTAGAAGGATGTTCTTTGCACCATATACGCCTAGAAGAAACGCCAACAATTTATACAGACTATTATGGGGGTAATAGTGAATGATTTTCAAGAAAGATTTTATTTAATTTTAACAGGAATTTTTATTGCATCACTTGTTGCATGCAATCTTATTTTTCAAAAGTTTTTTACTTGGAATTTTCTTGGGATGACCTTTGAGCTTTCTGTAGGGATTATTGCATACCCCGTGACATTTTTAGTCACAGATTTAATTTCTGAGCTCTATGGACAAAAGCGAGCAAATCAAGTAGTGGTATCTGGATTTTTTGCGAGCGTTTTTACGACACTATTAATAATGATTTCTATCAATGCTACTGCCGCAGAATGGTCGCCAATAGATAGCGAAACATTTACAAGAGTTTTTGGATTAACAGGCCCTGCATTTTTTGCATCTATGGTAGCATATTTGACTGCACAGTTAATAGATGTTAGAATATTTCATTTTTGGAAACGCCTTACTAAAGGAAAATATTTATGGCTTAGAAATAATGCATCTACTATGTTCTCTCAATTAGTAGACACATCGGTAATTTTGATTATTCTTTGTTCAGCTGGTGTTATTGAATGGGAACGTTTTTATAGTTTATGGATGATGGGATGGTTATTCAAGGTGTTGGTTGCACTATTTGATACTCCAATCATTTATTTTGCATTATGGGCATTAAAAGATAAGATTCAACCTACAAGTTATTTAGAGGAGCATTAATGGACGAAAAAGAGAAAAAACATTTAGAAGAAATTACTAAACAATTGCTAGAGTCTATTGGAGAAGATCCAAGCAGAGAAGGATTGTTAAAGACCCCACAAAGAGTGGCAAAATCTTGGGAATTCTTATCACAAGGGTATAAGGAAAATCTTGATACGCTAATCAATGATGCTATTTTTAATGAATCTGCAAAGGATATGGTTATTGTAAAAAATATAGAATTTTATAGTCTTTGTGAGCATCATCTTATTCCATTTTATGGAAAAGCGCATGTTGCATATATCCCAAATGGAAAAATTATTGGTCTTTCAAAAATTCCAAGAATTATTGATCATTATTCTAAGAGATTACAAGTCCAAGAACGACTTACCAATCAAATTGCAAATACTATTCAGGATATTTTGCAACCAAAAGGAGTGGCAGTTGTTATGGAAGGAAAGCATTTTTGTATGCTAATGCGTGGAGTGCAAAAGCAGAATAGTGTTGCAACAACAAGTGCTATGCTAGGATCATTTAAAGAAAAAGATACTACTAGAAATGAATTCTTAAATTTGGTACAAACAAATAACGTATAAAAAGAAAAGAGAAACTATTGAACAATTATGACTTAATTATTCTAGGCGGAGGTCCCGGAGGATATAATGCCGCGTTTCGTGCTGCTGAACTAGGAAAGAAAGTAGCGATTGTTGATGATAATAATCTTGGAGGCGTTTGTCTTAATTGGGGCTGTATTCCCACTAAATCATTATTAAAAAATGCCGAAGCTATGGATCTAATAAATGCATCAGAATCCTATGGTATTTCTGTTAAAGATATCACTGTAGATTTTGAGTTTATTATCAACAAAAGTGTGCAAGCTAGACAGCGTTTATCAAGAGGCTTACATCACCAAGTAAAAAAACATAATATCGATTTTCATGCAGGATTTGGAGCCTTTACTGACAAAAATACAATAATAGTTAATGATAATGCTATTACTGCAGAAGCATTTATTATTGCAACAGGGTCTAAGCCAAAGACTCTCCCTAATTTGGATGCAGATCACAACAAGATTGTTTATGCAAAAGATATTTTTCAAATGACATCTATCCCTAAATCTATGACCATTATTGGCGCGGGTGCAATTGGAGTAGAATTTGCATATTTCTTTAACAGTTTTGGGACAAATGTTACACTTATCGAAGCAGAAAACACTATCCTGCCACACGAAGATAAAGAAGTATCACAATGGGTTGAAAAAGTTTTTAAAAAGAAAAACATTACTGTCTTAACTGGCACATTAGCAGATAAGATTGATGATGAAAAAATCTTAATCTCAGTTGGAGTAGAAGGCAATTCTAATGGAATGGGATTAAAAGGGTTAGGAATAGAATTTTCTGCTAGCAATCATATTGTAGTAGATGAGAATGGAAAAACAAATATTGATAATATCTATGCTGTAGGAGATGTCATTGGTGCGCCATGGCTTGCCCATGTATCTGCAGCAGAAGGTCTTTATGTAGCAGAACATCTTTGTGGATTAGATCCAGAAACAATTGATTATAACAGTATTCCTGCTTGCACTTATTCAAAACCAGAAGTGGCATCGATTGGATCTACAGAACAACAATTAGTAGATAATGCTATAGAATTTAAAGTTGCTAAGTCATTTTTCATTGCTAATGGAAAGGCTGTTGCAGTTGGAGCTACTGATGGCTTTATAAAAATATTAGTTGGGGGAAAAGGTCATATTTTAGGCGCACATATTGTTGGATCTAATGCGACAGAAATGATTTCAGAGCTGAGTGTTATCAAATCAAACAACTTAACAATTAATAGTATATTGAATTCTGTACATCCTCATCCTACGTTTTCTGAGGCTATTTTTGAAACATTATTACAGTTAAAGTAAATGGATATAACTGTTAAAGATTTAGGAACATGTGATTACAATGTAGCCCTATCTACACAAGAACTTACAAGAGAAAAATTAATTCATAATACCGGAGGGAATACCTTATTCTTGGTAGAGCATGATCATATTTATACTCTTGGAAAGCATGCTGATCCTAAAAACATCTTAAAAGATAATTGTAAAATTGTTCAAACAGATCGTGGAGGAGATGTCACATATCATGGTCCGGGGCAATTGGTTGGATATCCAATAATAGACTTAAAAAAAGTAGGATTAGGTATTAAATCTTATGTAAAGAATATTGAATCGCTACTGATTGCTACGCTTCATGATTATGCTATAGATGCACATACAAAAGAAGGAAAACCCGGCGTATGGGTTCATAACAAAAAAATTGGTAGTATTGGTATTCGAGTATCTCACGGAGTCACTACACATGGATTTTCTTTAAATGTGAATACTGATATGAACTATTTTTCTAGTATTATTTCTTGTGGCATTGACGATATTTTAATGACATCAATGGAGAAAGAACTTGGAACAAAATTTTTTATGAATGATATTAAACAGTCAATTATATTGCATTTTAATCAATTATTTAAAACATCATGATTCAAGCGGGACTACATAAACCAAAGATTAATATCACGACTGATGAGAATTATAAATCAGTTAAAAAAATAGTACAAAACAGTTACCTCAATACTGTTTGTGCTGAAGCAAGATGCCCCAATATTTATGAATGCTGGAGTCGAAAAACAGCTACCTTGATGATATTAGGGGATACATGTACTCGAGGATGCGGTTTTTGCTCTATTAAGACAGGAAGGCCTACTTGGGATGACCCTCTTGAGCCATATCGTGTAGCACAAGCGGTACAAAAAATGCAATTACGACATGTCGTGATTACATCGGTAGATCGGGACGATTTAAAAAATGATTATGGATCTACGATATGGGCACAAACAATTAACACTACTCGCAAATTAAATCCAAAATGTACTATAGAGGTATTGACTCCAGATTTCAAGGGAGATAAAAAAGCTTTAAAAACAGTATTTGATTCAAAGCCAGATATATTTAGCCATAATGTTGAATGCGTAGAAAGAATTAGCAAAGGAGTAAGAGCGCAAGCAAACTGGCAACGCTCACTAGATGTACTTAAGGAGTCGATAGAGTATGGTCTACGTACAAAAACAGGTATTATGGTTGGATTGGGAGAAACTGAACAAGAGGTAAAAGATACCATGATGCAAATTGTAGATTTAGGAGTACAAATTTTTACAATTGGTCAATATTTACAACCCACAAGAAAACATTTAAAGGTAGAAAAATATGTTTCAAAAGAAAAATTTGAAGAATATAAAGTTTTTGGCAAATCAATTGGTTTTAAAATAGTGGAGTCTGGTCCATTAGTAAGAAGTTCTTATCGTGCAGATGAGCAAGCTCGTACTATATTTAGCAATAATGAATAGATTGATATTATATACAGTTATTATTGGTGCATGTTTTTTTATATCTCATATCGCAATTAATGGTACCAATCAGTTTATAGGAAGGGATATGGTAAAAAATATTTCTTATAAATTGCCCGATAATTGGGAGGCATCCAGCTCAGATAAGCAATTTCGTTTATTAGAAGTGCATTTGGACACCAATGAAGATTTTTCTTTAGTCGTTTTTAATAACATTCAAGGCACGGCAGATCAAAATATAGATCGTTGGATTGGTCAATTTAAGAAAGATGCATCATTTGATAGCACTAATATCATTATTACAAGAGATAGCTTGGATAGTAAATATGTTACATCCATTGAGATGTATGGCACCTACGAGATACCTAGAATGGGGAATAATACAGCCCCAGTAGTTGTTAAATCTAATTATGGCCTCTTGGGAGGCGTAGTTGAATTTCCTAATAGCTTATATTTTATTAAGGCTGTAGGGAATGATGAGTTGATAAAAGTAAATTCTGCATTCTTTGAAGAGTTTTTATACTCAATTGAACTAAATTAGCAGACTTCATTGCCATTTTGGCAGATTATTGATGAATTTTTATAGTTTTAGGTTATATTTGATATAAGGCATACTTTTTGCATCAATACTAGTAGGAAAAAATATGGACACAATAGAAAAACAATATCCAGTAATGCCGTTAAAGAATACGGTATTATTCCCCCAACAAGTTATTCCTATTTATGTAGGAAGAAAAAAGTCGCTAAAGCTGATTGAAGATCTAGATCCAGATAATAAATATTTGGTAGTAGTTGCACAGCAAGATGGCTCAGTAGAAGATCCAAAAGAACAAGATTTATATTCTTATGGTACATTGGCATTGGTATTAAAGACTTTTGATATGCCAGATAATAGTAAGTCTGCTATTGTACAAGGGGTAGATAGAGTAAAGATTCTAAAATATGAAGAAGGCGATGACTATTTTATTGCTGACGTAGAAAGAATTCCAGAATCAATTACTGCTCCAGATGTGCAGGTTGAAGCATTGGCTAAAAGTTTAAAAAATTCATTTACTGAATTAATAAAAATTTCTCCAAATCTAAATGAAGAGCATGCAGGAATGTTATCAAATATTGATCGTCCTTCTAGGCTTGCTGATAGAGCAACATCTCTTTTATCTATATCGAATTCAGAAAAACAAGAAGTGCTAGAAGAGTTAGATATTAAAAAGCGTGTTGAAATTGCAATTAATTTATTACAAAAAGAAATACAGCGCATTAAGCTGGGAGAAGAAATTCAAACAGAAGTTCAAGATGAAATCTCTAAGACTCAACGAGAGTATTATCTAAGAGAGCAGATGAAAACTATCCAAAAAGAACTAGGAGAAGATAATCAGACTGTAGAATTAGATGAATTGACTAAAAAAATTGATGATGTGAAGATGAGCGAAGAGGCTACAAA
>NZWP01000020.1 GCA_002701645.1 Fidelibacterota bacterium
ATGGAAATAAATTTATACCTATTTTTATTACAGAGAATATGGTTGGTCATAAATTAGGAGAATTTTCTCCTACAAGAACATTTAGAATACATTCAGGAGATAGAAAGAAAAAATAATTATGGATATCACTTCAAGATCTAATAATGTAAAGCATTCACCAAAGAAGCTAAGAAAAGTAGCTAACTGTGTTCGTGGTTTAAATGTAAATAAAGCATTATCATCTTTAAGACATATGGATGAGAAAGGTGCTCAGATTATTGAAAAAACACTATCTTCTGCTATTGCTAATGCCGGAAACACAGAGAATTTTGACAAGGATATGAATGAGGTTAAAGTAAAAACTATTACCGTAGATGAAGGTCCTGCACAAAAAAGATTTAGAGCAAGAGCTCAAGGAAGAGCAAATAGAATTAAAAAAAGAACAAGTCATTTAAAAATAGTTATAGGATAATTAATGGGACAAAAGACACATCCAAAAGGTTTAAGATTAGAGCTCAATAAGAACTGGAGTTCAAATTGGTTTCCAAAGAAAAATGCTTATGCGGCTGATCTTGCACAAGATATTAAATTAAGAAAATATCTAAAGAAAAGATTGCAAGATGCTTCAGTTGCATCCATTAATATTGAGAGAACTTCGCAAGCAATTACTGTTAGTATTCATACAGCTAGACCTGGTATTGTTATTGGTAGGGGTGGAGAAGAAGTTACTAGACTGAAAAAAGAAGTTTCAAAGCTATGTAACACTAATGATATTCATTTAAATATAAATGAGGTAAAAAGACCTGAATTAAATGCTGAATTAGTAGGTCAAAATATTGCTACTCAATTAGTGAAGAAAATGGCTTATAGAAGAGTGCTTAACAAAACTATGCAGTCTACCATGAGAATGGGAGCAGAAGGTATTAGAATTAATGTTGCTGGAAGATTAGGTGGAGTAGAGATTTCTAGATCTGAAAGATTTATGAATGGAAGAGTTCCATTACATACTCTTAGAGCAGATATTGACTATGCATTAGTAGAGGCTCATACAACATATGGTATCATAGGAATTAAGGTATGGATCTGTAATGGATTTACAAAGGCTAAGAAATAATGTTAGAACCTAAAAAAATTAAATATAGAAAAGTTCATAGAGGAAATCGAAAAGGTATGGCCAAGGGTGGTACAGAAGTCAATTTTGGTAGTTATGGATTAAAAGCAATGGAATCAGGATGGGTTACAGCTAGACAAATTGAAGCTACTAGAATTTCAATATCTAGACGAGTAAGAAAATTAGGTAGAATGTGGATTAGAATTTTTCCAGATAAGCCAATTACAGCAAAACCATTAGAAACAAGAATGGGTAAAGGAAAAGGATCTCCAGAATATTGGGTAGCAAATGTGAAACCTGGTAGAATTTTATTTGAAGTAGAGGGTATTCCTAGAGAAGTAGCTCAAGAAGCATTTAGAATTGCTGGTAATAAATTAGCAATTAAAACAAAATTAGTTGCAAAAAGAGGATTAGATGAAAGTTAATGATCTAAGAAAATTATCTGATAAAGATTTATTATCACGATTAGTTGATAACAAAGAAAGCTTGCAGAAATATCGCTTTCAGAAGTCAATTCAACAATTAGAAGATTATAAAGTGTTATCTGACCTAAGGAAAGAAAATGCTAAAATTAATACGATATTAAGAGAAAAAACCTTAGATAAGGGAAATATTGATGGATAGAAATACTCAAAAATTAGTAGGTACTGTTGTTTCTGACGCTATGGATAAAACTGTGGTAGTTAGTGTAGATAGACTTGTAAAACATAAACTTTACAAGAAGTACATGAAGAGATCAAAAAAATATTATGCACATGATGAAAATAATACTTTCAAAAAAGGTGATATGGTAGAACTGTTAGCAACTAAGCCTTTTAGTAAATTGAAAAGATGGCGTACATCTAAATTAATTAAGAACGGAAATAAATAGTGGTACAAGCAGAAACAAGATTAAAGGTAGCTGACAATTCTGGAGCAAAAACAGTACAATGTTTTAAAGTTCTAGGTGGATCAAAGAAGAGATATGCTAGTGTTGGTGATCTTATCGTTGTGGCTGTTAAATCTTCTACTCCTGGTGGTATGGTTCAAAAAGGAGAGGTTGCTCGAGCTGTAGTAGTTAGAGTGAAAAAAGAAGTAAGAAGAAAAGATGGATCTTATATCAGATTTGATGATAATGCTGCAGTTATTTTAAATGCTCAAAATGAACCAAAAGGAACTAGAATATTTGGTCCTGTAGCAAGAGAATTAAGAGAAGGTGGTTATATGAAAATTATTTCAATGGCGCCGGAGGTTTTATAATGAAAATTAAAAAAAATATGATGGTAAAAGTAGTAGCTGGAAATTTTAAGGGCCTTTCAGGTAAAGTGCTTAAAGTGATACCAGAAACTCAAAGAGCTATTGTTGAAGGTGTTGCTTTAACAAAAAGAACTTTAAAACCTTCTCAAGAAAATCCAAAAGGCGGATTCACAGAGAGAGAAAGATCTTTGCATGTTTCAAATTTAATGGCTTTAGAAAGCGATAAGGCTTCTAGAATCGGATTCAAAGTACTGGAAGATAAATCAAAAGTAAGAGTTTCAAAAAGATCTGGTAAGGAATTAGGTTAAGATTTATGGCAACACCAAATTATAAGAAAAAATATTTAGATGAAGTTAGGCCTCACTTAATGAAGACTTTCAATTTAACTACTGTTATGCAAGTACCTAAGATTAAAAAAATTACATTAAATATTGGCTTAGGTAACGCAAAAGAAAATAAGAAAGCTCTACAGGCGGCTCTTGATGAATTGATGTTGATTACCGGTCAAAAGCCAGTGATTACCAAAGCAAAGAAAGATGTTTCTAATTTTAAGATTAGAAAAGGATTTCCCGTTGGATGTAAAGTGACTTTGCGTAAAGATTATATGTATGAATTTTTAGAGAGATTATGTGCGGTAGCTCTTCCAAGAACAAGAGATTTTAGAGGATTATCTGATAAGTCATTTGATGGACAAGGTAACTATAGTTTTGGAATCAAAGAGCAAATTGTATTTGCAGAAATTGACTACGATAAAGTTGATTCTGTTACGGGGATGGATGTTATTATTACCACATCAGCTGATAGCGATGAAATATCTTATGAATTATTAAGATCTATGGGATTGCCAATTAGAGACAAGAAAGCTTTAACAGATAATAACTTAGACAAGGAAGAAAATGGCTAAAAAATCTAAAGTTGTAAGAGAAGCTCACTTAATGAAAAAAGTGAAAAAATATTATACTCTAAGAAAAGAGTTAAGAGGATTGATTAAAAATCCTAATACTCCAGAAGATGAAAAAATGAAAGCTATAGAGAAGCTTCAGAAGCTGCCTAGAAGTTCAAGCAGTATTCGTTTAACAAACAGATGCGCTGTGTCTGGAAGACCAAAAGGGTATATGAGAAAATTTGGTTTATCAAGAATAACTTTTAGAGAATTAGCATTAAAAGGTGAATTACCTGGTGTAACTAAGGCCAGTTGGTAAGGAGAATATTTTATGTCAATGACAGATCCAATAGCAGATTTTTGTACAAGAATAAGAAATGGTTATTCATCTAAAAAAAGATGGATAGATATACCTTCTTCATTATTGAAAAAAAGAATATCAGTTGTATTAAAAGAAGAGGGATATATTGATAATGTTGTTTTTGTAAACAAGGAAGACAAGAAAGAGGATATTAGAATTTTTTTAAGATATCACAATGAGTCGCCAGCAATTACAACAATTGAAAAAATTAGTAAACCTGGAAAAAGAGTTTATGTAGCTTCGGATGAAATTCCTAGAGTATTGAATGGTTTAGGGATTAGTGTTATATCATCTTCAAAAGGTGTAATAAGTAATAAAGTAGCAAGAAAATTAAAAGTTGGAGGAGAGTTGCTTTGCAACGTTTGGTAATATGTCAAGAATAGGAAATAGCGTAATTACAATACCAGAAGGTGTAAAAGTAGAGAACAATACTCAACATTTATTGGTGGAAGGCCCTAAGGGCAAGTTGTCGGTTGATATTTGCGAAGAAGTAACAATAAAAATCAAAGATAATAGTTTATCCGTTTCAAGAAAAGCAGAAGATAAAGTTTCAAGAGCTATGCATGGTACTATTAGGCAGTTAGTTTTTAATGCTATCGAAGGAGTTACAAATGGCTTCTCTAAACATTTAGAGATTATAGGTATTGGTTATAATGCTAAATCTCAAAACAATAGAGTGATTTTACAATTAGGTTTTTCCCATGATATTATTTTTGATTTGCCTGAAGGTGTTGAAGCAGTTGCTCAAAAAGGTGAATTAGAAATTAAGGGCATAGATAAACAAGCTGTAGGTCAAGTAGCAGCAAAAATAAGATCTTTAAGAAAGCCTGAACCTTATAAAGGAAAAGGAATTAGATATAAAGATGAATATGTTCGTTCGAAACAGGGTAAAACTGTTGGAGGTGGCGAATAGATGAGAGGTCTAAAATTAAAAAAAGAGCAATATTTAAGAAGAAGAAAAAGATCAAAAAAATCTTTTCCAGTTGAAGGCGAATATAGATTATGTGTTTATAAGAGTGCTAGACATATAGAGGCACAGATTATTGATGATTTTAATCAAACGACTTTAGTAGCTGCTTCTTCAAAAGAAAAGGCTTATATAAAAGAAAAAGTTAATAAAAGCGAATTAGCTTCTCTCGTTGGAAAATCATTATCTGAGAGAGCGAAAGCAAAAAAAGTTAAAAAAGTATACTTTGATAGAAATGGCTTCAGATACCATGGAAGAGTAAAATCTTTTGCAGAAGCTTCTAGAAAAGGTGGACTAGAATTTTAATATTGGAGAATAAATGAGCATGATTAATTATTCAGAACTTGATTTAAAAGAAGAATCCGTTATAAGAATTAACAGAGTTGCGAAGGTTAATTCTCGTGGAAAGAGATTCAGCTTTTCGACTATAGTTGTTATTGGTGATGGTAAAGCACATGTTGGTATTGGTTCAGGAAAAGCCAATGAAGTAATTGTGTCTATTAATAAAGCTAAAGATGATGCAAAGCAAAATTTAGTCAAGGTCCCTGTTTATAATTATACTATTCCTCATGAAATTATAGGCAAACATGGTGCCAGTAGAGTGCTATTAAAACCAGCTCCGTTTGGAACAGGTATTATAGCTGGTTCTGCAGTAAGATTGATTATGGAACAAGTTGGTATTAATAATATTTACTCAAAAGTATTAGGATCAAACAATCCTATGAATGTTGCTAAGGCTGTGATGAATGCTTTAACAAGTTTGCAGGATATTAGAGTTGTTGCTAAGAAGAGAGGAAAAACACCAAAAACATTATTTGAGATTTAAAAAAATGACTAAAAAACAAATTAAAATTACACAAATAAAAAGTAGAATTGGCTATTCAAAAAAAGCCAAGGCTACTCTTGATGCGTTAGGTCTTAGAAAAATGAATAAATCAGTTGTTTTAGATCTAAATGACGCAATAAATGGAATGATAAAGAAAATAGATTATTTAGTTAAGGTTGAGGAAGTAAAATGAAATTAGTAAAACCTATTAAAGCTACAAAACCCTCTAAAAGAGTTGGTAGAGGACCTGGTTCTGGCTTAGGCGGAACTGCCGGAAGAGGTCATAAAGGAGCAGGTCAAAGAAGTGGTTTTAAAAACAGATATTGGTTTGAAGGAGGTCAAGTACCTCTTCATAGAAGAGTTCCAACTAGAGGATTTAATAATTTTAATTTTGCAAAATCATATGAAATTGTAAATCTTTCTCAAATTGCTAAGATTAAAGCAAAGAATATTGATTCTGAGGTTCTACTAGCAAAAGGATTAATCTCTTCAAGTTTTGTTGCTGTAAAAATTCTTGGAAATGGTGATATTGATAAAGCTTATAATGTTACTGCATCAGCATTTAGTGCATCCGCAGTTAAAAAAATTGAAGCAGCAGGTGGAAAGGTTACTGTTCAATGATTGAAAAACTAAGAAATATTTTTGTTATTCCTGAATTGAGAAGTAAAATATTATTTACTCTAGGAATCTTGATGATTGTTAGGCTTGGAGCTCAAGTGCCTATTCCCGGTATTGACCCCGAAGCTCTTCGTCAAACTATGGAATCTTTAAATGATACTTTTTTTGGTTTATTTAATATGTTTACAGGAGGAGCATTTGGTCAAGCTGCTGTATTTGGGTTAGGAATTATGCCATATATTTCAGTTTCAATTGTTGTACAAATACTTCAAACGACTCTCCCATACTTTCAACGCTTAGCACAAGAAGGAGAAAGTGGAAGAGCTAAAATTAATCAAATTATCAGATATGGTACAGTAATTTTAGCACTTGTTCAGTCTATTGGTATTGCTTTTTTATTAGAGAGTTATGGTATTGTATTAAATCCAGGATTTGTTTTCAGATTTACTGCAGTAATCTCTATTACAACAGGTACAATGCTACTGTTATGGCTTGGTGAAAAGATTACAGAACATGGTATAGGTAACGGCATATCTCTTATCATTATGGTTGGAATTTTAGCAGCATTTCCTAATGTTGTTTTATCTGAAATTTCGTATTTTCAACAGGGCGTAAGAGGTATTCTTTCAGAACTTTCTCTTGCAATCTTATTCTTTTTCCTAGTTATGCTAATTATACTTATACAACAGGGTTTGAGAAAAGTACCCGTTCAATATGCTAGAAGAATTATTGGAAGAAAAGTGTATGGTGGACAATCTACTTACCTCCCTTTAAAGATTAATACAGCAGGAGTTATACCTATTATATTTGCGCAATCTATATTATTAATTCCTGGTACTATCGCTACATTCGCAGGTCAAGATGCAACTCAATCTAATTTTATGTCTTGGTTTGCAATGGATCATTGGTTTTCAAATGTATGTTTTGCATTATTGATTGTATTCTTTACTTATTTTTATACTGCATTACAATTTGATCCGAATCAGGTAGCTTCTACTTTGAAGCAGCAGGGAGGGTTTATTCCCGGAGTAAAGCCAGGAAAAAAGACAGCACAATTTATAGAGAATATTCTTACTAGAGTGACACTTCCAGGTGCATGTTTCCTTGGATTTATTGCTTTGATGCCATACTTCTTACAACAATTAGTTGGTTTAGATTATAGTTATGCTTCATTTTTTGGAGGAACTAGCTTATTAATTATTGTTGGTGTTGGATTAGACACTCTAAGCCAGGTAGAAACACACTTATTATCTAGGCATTACGATGGCTTCCTATCAAAAGGTAAAGTTAGAGGAAGAAGATAGTGGTTGACTTAAATAACACTAATCAAGTTTCTCAAATGACTGAGAGTTGTCAGATTTTATCTGATACGCTCAATATGATTGAAAATCATGTTAAACCAGGTCAATCTGTAATAGAGTTAGATAGGTTGGCAGAAGAATATATCTTATCTAGAGATGCTAAACCTGCATTTAAAGGGTATAACAATTTTCCTTCAACATTAACTGTATCAATTGATGATGAAGTAGTTCATGGTATACCAAAAGATGTGGTTTTAGAGGAAGGTCAAATTGTTGGTATAGACTGTGGAGTTTTAAAGAATGATTATTACAGTGATTCAGCAAGAACGTTAGCTGTTGGAAAAATTTCCGAAGAAAAACAATCATTATTAGATATTACAAAAGAAGCATTAGAAATAGGGATTAGCAAAGCAGTAGTAGGAAATCGCGTTTTTGATATTAGCGATGCAATACAAAAGCATGTTGAATCAAAAGGTTGTTCAATAGTAAGAGAATTAGTGGGCCATGGAATTGGTACTCAATTACATCTTGAACCACAAGTTCCAAATTTTTCTACCCCTAGAAGTGCTAGTCATGACGTTGAATTGAAAGAAGGCATGTGTTTAGCAATTGAACCAATGGTAAACTTAGGATCAAGATATATTAAAACTGACTCAGATGGATGGACAATTAGGACGCAAGACGGGCAACCAAGTGCACACTTTGAACATTCAATTCTTATTACTAAGTTGCAACCCAGAATTTTAACATAATGACAAAACAAGAATCAATAGAAGTAGAGGGAGTAATTAAAGAGGCTTTACCAGGCGCTAGGTTTAGAGTAGCTATTAACTTAGGCGGTAAAGAGCATGAAGTACTTGCTCATGTAAGTGGAAAGATGCGTATGCATTATATTAAAATGCTACCAGGAGATAAAGTTGACTTACAATTATCTCCATATGATTTAAGCAGAGGAAGAATTACTTTTAGGCAATAATTATGAAAGTTAAAGCATCAGTAAAGAAAAGAACACGTGACTGCGTTATTGTACGTAGAAAAGGACGTATTTACGTTATTAATAAGAAGAACCCTAGGTTTAAGCAAAGGCAAGGATAATGGCTAGAATAGCAGGTATTGATATACCAAAAGATAAGAAAGTTGCATATTCATTGCGTTATGTCCATGGTATTGGGCTTAATACTGCAATGAAAGTATGTGAATTAGCAAAAGTCAATCCAGATGTAAGAGTTACGGATTTAAGCTCTAAAGATGAAGATGCAATTAGAAAAGTTATTGTAGATTTAAAATTATTGATTGAAGGTGAATTAAGAAGTGAAAATTTAAGAAATATTAAAAGACTACAAGATATTGGTAGTTATAGAGGAATAAGACACAGAAAATCTCTTCCAGTAAGAGGTCAGAGAACAAAGACTAACTCTAGAACAAAAAGAAGCGGAAAAAAACAAACAATATCACTTGGTAAGAAAGCAGCAGTATAATATATGGCAACACAAACTAGATCAAGAAAGAATAAGAAAAAGATAAATCCAAATGGCATCGTTCACATAAAGGCGACGTTCAATAATACGAATATCACTATAACCGATGAAAATGGAAATGTTATTGCATGGGCTACTGCAGGTAAAGCAGGGTTTAAAGGTTCTAGAAAAAATACAGCATATGCAGCTACCATAGCTTCAGAAAAAGTAGCTAGCGAGGTAGTAAGTATGGGTATGGCTAGTGTAGCAGTAAGAGTTAAGGGTCCTGGCGCAGGTAGAGAATCGGCTATCAGAGCATTATCCAGCGCTGGCTTGCAAGTAAAATCAATAGCAGATGTGACACCATTACCTCATAATGGATGTCGACCTAAAAAACAAAGAAGAGTTTAAAAGTATGGCAAAATTAAATACACCCAAAGGTAAGTTAGTTAGAAAGCTTGGAGTTAATATTTTTGGTAACCCTAAATTTGATAGACTATTATCAAAAAAAGGACATCGACCTGGTCAGCATGGGAAAACCGGTAGACGTCCTTCAACTTATGCTGTGCAATTACAAGAAAAACAAAAAATTAAGTTTACATATGGTACATTAGAGAAACAATTTAGAACCTACTTTAAGAAAGCTTCACAGATGAAAGGTGAAACTGGATTTAATTTATTGGTCTTGCTTGAATCTAGATTGGATAATGTAGTATATAAGCTTGGGTTTGGACCTACAAGATCAGCGGCAAGACAACTTGTTAGTCATGCACATTTTATGGTAAACGGTGCTAAGGTTAATATTGCATCTTATCGCTTAAAACCTGGTGACGTTGTGCAAGTAAGAGAAAAAAGTAAAAAATTAGATATTATATTAAATTCTATTAAAATGGTTAAAGGTGATTTAAACGTTTCTTGGCTTTCTGTTGATAAAGCCAAAATGGAAGGAACATTTGTTAATTATCCTGAGAGAGATGAAATTGACTTAACCATGAACGAACAATTAGTGGTTGAATACTATTCAAGATAAAGGAAGAAAAATGAGCAATGATTTAAAATTTAAGATTTCACATAAAATAACTGAAGAAAATGCGAGTAATTTTCTTATTAAACCACTTGAAAGAGGGTACGGTATAACTGTTGGTAACTCCTTAAGAAGAGCTTTATTGACTGCAGTACCTGGAGCAGCTATCACGAATGTTAAGATTGAAGGTGCTTTACATGAATTTTCAACTCTTGATGGCATAAAAGAAGACATCGCAGATGTAATTATGAATTTAAAGGGAGTAAGATTTCATTTATTCGAAAGCTCTGTAGAGCCTATTTTCATAAAAATTAAAGGTCAAAAAACATTTACAGCAGCTGATATTCAAGCTGTAAGTGATAATTTCACTATTCTAAATCCTAAACATTATATTACAGATATTTCTAAGGGAACTACTTTTGAGATAGAACTAAGATTAGGAATTGGTAAAGGTTATAAATCTAGCGAAGAAAATAAGCTAAATAATTCACCTGTTGGAATGATACCGATTGATAGTATTTTTAATCCTGTTACTCAAGTAGCATTTAATGTTTCTCCATTACCTGGAGCAAAAGAAGATTTAGAGATGTTAGCTTTGGATGTTAAAACAGATGGATCTATCAGCCCTATTGATGCAGTTAGTTACTGTTCTTCTGTTCTTGCTGAACATTATAATATTATTCACTCTATCAGCAATCCTTCTGTATTAGAAATTGATAAACCTGTTAGTGAGGAAATTTTACAGATTCGTAAGCTTCTTGAATCTTCAATTGATGAAATGGAACTATCAGTAAGAAGTCACAACTGTTTAGAAGCTGCTGGAATTACTCTAATTGGTGAATTAGTAGACAAAGATGAAGCAGAGATGCTTGAGTATAAAAACTTTGGTCGTAAATCGCTCAACGAGTTGATTGAAAAACTTGAAGCCATGGGTCTAAAATTCGGAATGGATACTAGTCCTTATGTAGAGGATGAAGTGTAAATGAGAAAAAGAGTATCAGCTAGAAAGTTTGGTAAGTCTACTGCTCATAGAAAAGCAATGATGTCTAATATGGCAAGCTCACTAATTGAGCATAAACGTATTAAAACTACGCATCAAAAAGCTCTAGAGTTAAGAAAGTTTATTGAGCCAATGATTACTAAGGCAAAAGAAAAAAGTGTACACAATAGAAGAGAAGTGATGAAGAAAATTCACAACTTAGATGCTGTAAAAACTTTATTCAATGTTATTGCTCCAGTTTATTCAGATAGACCTGGCGGCTATACTCGCATTATTAAGCTTGGTACAAGAACAAACGATGCAGCTAAAATTTCCTTAATTGAATTTGTTGATAAGGCTCAGTTTAAGGTTGATGAAGTAGTTCCTGTAGAGTCTGAAGAAGCGCCAAAAGAAGACGCTTAAATTCTTTCTATTCTTTCTATTATTTCTTTTAAATATTTTTCATCTATCTGATCAAAATCATTGAGATTCTTTGAATCTATATCAAGAACGTACTTCTTATTATCTTTAATAAAAGGTATAGCAATTTCAGACATACTATTTTCATCACATATGATATGATTTTTAAACTTACTTACATCATTTACAATCAAAGTATTGTTGTCCATTATAGATTGTCCACATATACCATTTATTTCAATTGGACTGCAAGGTATATTATCCGAATAATAATTTGAGATTTCTAGTTGATTTCCTTCCTTTATGTAGAACCCACAAAAAATCCAATCTTCAAATTCATTATATAGGTATTTCAAGATATTATTGATTTTATCTTTTTGATTTAAAGATTTAATGAATCGAATTGATTTTTGGTATTTTTTTTCTTTTGCATTATATTGAATCATATTCATGTTTAAAAATAATAAATATTCTAAGAATCCAATAATAGTTTCTGGTATGCCTAGAACAGCTACCACTATAGTTGGTAAGCTTATATCTCAAAAAGCCCCTTATAACGTGCTTTATGAGCCATTTAACAGCTCTCAGGGTTTGAAATCGATAGATATTAACTATCTTATTCCAGGATCTAATATTATGGAGAATGATTTCGATGGAATTTTAGCTAGCTTATTAGATTTAAATGGAAGGTTTAAGTTGGGAATAAAGAAGAACGATTCCTTATTTAAAAGATTGATAAAATACACCTTTGGAAACGAATCATCTATTTCTTTTAAAAAAGCAAAGTATATTAATCCTGAAAGAGAATTAATCATTAAAGATCCATTTTTGGTGTTTGCATCCAAACATCTATCTAAAAATTATAAGGTTATAATGTGCGAAAGGCCATTACTTCCATTGGCGGGAAGTTTTAAAAGGATGTCTTGGACATTTAGCGAATATAGTCAATTATTAAAAGGTCTTGAGCGTATTGGTGTAGATATTAAGAATCCCAACCAATTTAATAATAATGACATTTCACCTTTTGTAGTTGGAGCGGTACAGTTTTTCTATCTTTATACAGCGTTTAAACAAAAAATATTGAATAATGATAAAATCTATTTTTTTAATCAGCATGATTTATCTGTTAATCCTAACGGTTCAATCGTTTCATTATTTGATTGGCTAAATATAGATTATTCAAAAAAAGATATAAATAAGATAGCCATGAGTATTTCAGGATCATCTACAAAGAATAAATCTCCTAAGCAAGGAGTTCAACATGATAAGCTATATGATAAGCAGTATGCTAATGATTATTTTCAGTCAGTATTGACAAAAAATGAGATTAAATATGTGAGAGAATGTGAGATAGTAATTTGTAGCGGAGGAGAGATTTGAACTCCCGACCTTCGGATTATGATTCCGCTGCTCTAACCAACTGAGCTACTCCGCCATTGAAGGTTTAAAGTTATATTACTTCATCCTAAATGTCTAAATTATTTTTACAAGAAAAACGTTTCATTTTTTATCTTATTGTGTAATTTTAAGCATGGACAATATAACATAGAGGTTGACTGACTCATGAAATATAAAACAAAAGAAGAATTTTTAGAATCGGTAATAGGTAGATATGATGACCAAAAAGAATTTCATCAAGCTGTAGAAGAAGTGATTCATTCTATATGGGACACAGCAAATGCAAATTCAGAATATGGTAAGTTCAATATTCTTGATAGGATTGTCGTTCCAGATAGAACCATTATTTTTAGAGTTCCATGGATGGATGACAACAATGAGGTTCATGTAAATTTAGGCTATAGAATTCAATTCAATTCTGCGATTGGGCCTTATAAAGGTGGATTGAGATTTCATCCGAGTGTTAATTTGGGAATTTTAAAATTCCTTGCTTTTGAGCAGGTATTCAAGAATAGTCTTACAGGGTTAAACCTCGGAGGAGGTAAAGGAGGATCAGACTTTGATCCAAAAGGAAAATCTGATAAAGAAATTATGAATTTTTGTTATGCTTTTATGAATGAGCTTTATCGACATATAGGTAGACGTACTGATATTCCAGCCGGTGATATTGGTGTTGGAGGTAGAGAAATCGGATATCTGTTTGGTCAATACAAAAAAATAAGAAATGCATTTACTGGCGTATTAACTGGAAAAGGAACGAATTGGGGTGGAAGTGTAATTCGTCCTGAAGCCACAGGTTACGGACTAGTTTATTTTGTTGCTGAAATGCTTAAAACGAGAGATGATTCCTTAGAGGGAAAAACGGTTACAGTATCCGGTTCTGGAAATGTGGCACAATTTGCTTGTGAAAAATTAATTGAGCTAGGAGCAAAGCCATGTACTTTATCTGACTCTAGTGGATTTATTTATGATCCAGATGGTATTACTCAGGAAAAATTAGAATATGTCAAGGAACTTAAAGGTAAAAGATCAGCTAGAATATCTGAATATGCCAAAAAATATAAGGTTGAATACTTTGAAGGAAAACGTCCATGGTCAATAAAATGTGATATTGCACTTCCATGTGCAACTCAAAATGAATTAAATCTTGGTGACGCTAAAGAGTTATTAAAAAATGGATGTTTCGTGATTGCTGAAGGTGCGAATATGCCGTCAACTACAAATGCTGTACGTCATTTTGTTGCCAAAAAAATCTTATACGGTCCCGGTAAAGCTGCGAATGCTGGCGGTGTAGCTATTTCTGGTATTGAAATGAGTCAAAATAGTACACGAATTCCGCTTAAGAGAGATAAGGTTGATGGACTGTTAAAAGAAATCATGGAGCGTATTCATACTACATGTGTTAAGTATGGCTCTAAAGGCGACTTTATCAACTATGTAGATGGTGCTAATATTGGCGGATTTGTAAGAGTTGCAGATTCTATGATTGACCAAGGTATTGTCTAAATTTTTTAGTATTATTTAGGCAGTTATGTTGCGCAAAATTACATCAATAGATTTTCAGTCTAATAATAGTAGTCAATGCGTACTCATTAGGGTTGATTTTAATGTACCCGTTGAAAATGACGTAGTTTCAGACGATTATAGGATACTTAAGTCATTGCCGACAATCCAATATTGTCTTGATCAAGGTGCTAAGATTGTTCTCATGTCTCATCGAGGAAGACCAAAAGGAAAAGCTGATTCTGACCTTTCATTGATGCCCGCAGGAGAAAAGCTTGCCCAATTATTAGAAATGCCCATAAAGTTTTCTCATGATTGTATATCAGAAGATGCTATAGACGTATCAAGAAATTTAAAAAGTGGAGAGATTCATTTATTAGAAAATTTACGATTTCATGACGGAGAAACAAGCAATGATCCATTATTTTCTTCTAAATTAGCTCAGCATGGATCTATTTACTTAAACGATGCGTTTGGTACTGCTCATCGCGAACATGCATCCAATGCAGGGATTACTAATTGTTTTACAACAAAAGGAATGGGATTATTGATGGAGAAAGAAATGCAATTTCTTTCTGATGGCGTTTCTAACGTAGAAGGTCCAGTATCATTAATTATTGGTGGAGCAAAAATTGATACTAAAATTAATGTGATTAAGCATTTTTTTAACATTGCAGATAACATTCTTATTGGAGGTGCAATGGCAAATACTTTTTTGACTGCAAATAAGTATAATATGGGAAAATCTCTAGTCCAAAAAGATGAGATAGATACAGCAAAAAAGCTTATGTTAATGGCATCTAAGAGTAAAACAAATATTATTCTTCCTGTAGATTTTAATGGAGAGTTAAATAAATTTGGAAGTGGAAAATTACATTATGCAAGTAGTGATAAGATAAAGAAAACAATGATTTGTGAAGACATAGGAGAGTTAAGTATTAATTTGTTTACAGACATTATCAAAAAATCAAAAACAGTTTTTTGGAATGGTACTGTTGGTGTAGCAGAAAATAAGGATTTTGCTATAGGCACTAATAAGATAATCGATGTAATTGTAGATCATAATTGTACTTCTATTGTTGGAGGAGGAGATACTATTGCGGCTATTAGAAATTATAAAAAAGGAATAATTGAAGAATTCTCTCATGCTTCTACTGGAGGAGGATCTTGTTTAGAATTATTATCTGGAAATAAACTTCCAGCAATAGAAATGTTAAAAAAATAATGAAAAAAATAACAATAGCAGCAAACTGGAAAAAGTATTTAAATGAGAAAGAATCAATTGATTTTGTTAAAAAACTAAACAAATATGAAGATTTATTTTATAATAAATATGTCGACATTATTTTATTTCCTCAGGCTGAACACCTTCCTGCAGTAAAAGATGCTTTAGAGATTAAGAATGTTACATTAGGTCTGCAAGATTATGATTATCGGATAAAATCGGACTCTGAAATATCATCAAGATGTCACTCGTCGGGAGTAGGTCTTGATTCATGTATCGTTGGTCACTCAGAAAGAAGAATGCTTCATAAAGAAGATAATAAATCGATTTTAGAGAAATTTCATATTTTACATGCTCGCGATATTTATCCAATTTTATGTGTAGGTGAGACACAAGAACAAAGAGATTTGGGCGACACATTACCTACGATTTATAAACAACTTCCAGAAGAAACTCCTCTTTTTAATCCACTTCCTTATGCAATAGCGTACGAACCAGTCTGGTCTATAGGTACTGGAAATGTTCCTTCAAATAAAGAGATTGAATTGGTCTTGTCTGGGGTGATTAATAGTAAAAATCAACCATATTTATTTTATGGAGGATCTGTTAATGAAGATAATGTTGAAAAATTACTTGAAATAGATTTAATTGATGGCTTTCTTATTGGTGGTGCAAGTGCTAAATTTGACAGCTTTATTCAAATTATAAAAAAAATAAATTAGAGGTATTATGGTTCAATTTTTAATAGTAGTACATACATTAGTAAGTTTATTGCTTATTGGGGTAATATTAATGCAATCAGGTCAAGGAGGTTTAAATTCTATGATGGGTGGTGTTGCTAATTCCATGTTAGGATCTTCTGGTGCAAATGATTTCATTACCAAGCTAACTACAGGGCTTGGAATAACATTTATTGGTCTAGCGTTAGCGATTGGTTTTCTTAGCGGAGAATCTACATCCTCTACAGAGTCTATTATTCAAAAAGATGCTGAATCTAGAGAAGTAGAATTAGCTGTTCCAAATGAATACTCTTTACCCTCTGAAGATCTTCTGCCAGAAGAAGCTACAAATTAAGATAGCCGAAGTGGTGGAATTGGTAGACACGCTAGCTTGAGGGGTTAGTGGAGGAAACTCTGTGTGGGTTCAAGTCCCGCCTTCGGCACAAAAATAACATTTAGTATTTTTTTAAAAGATTTATAGATTACGTGATAATTAAAAAGTGAATACTTTAAAGGCGGTATAATGAAAAATATTATTTTTATCTTATTATTATCAACAACTATCTTTGCTCAAACATCAGCTCTCTCTCTTTATGAAGAATCTCAAAAAGCTTTATCTGAAGGTAACTTAGAGCTTGCTGGAGAAAAAGTTAAAGCAGCTATTGATTTAGATAAAACAAACGATACTTTTAGAAAAGAATTTGATCGTTTAAATGGACTAAGAAATAAAATGATCAATGCTAACAGGTCAGTTCAAGATGGACGATTTGATGATGCTATCACAGGATTTTCTGATGTGATAGCTAGCGTGCCGAAGGCTGTTGAGGCATACTATGGAACAGCAAAAGCTTATGAAGGAAAAAAAGATTTTACTTCAGCTGTAAAATATTATAAGCAATCACTGTCTATTGATCCTAATTATAAAAAATCTAAGACATCTATATCCAATGTTGCTAAGAAGTTATATAATAGCGCAAATAAGGATTATAAAAATGGAAATCTTGAGTCTGCTTTATCGAAATATGAGCAAGTATTAGGTATTAATAGCAGACTATATCAAGCATATTTCCAAATGGGAGTCTTACAAAAGAAAATGGGTAATTTATCTCTAGCAATTCAAAATTATCAAAGCGCTTTAGGTATTAAAAAAACATTTGATAAAGGTTGGTATAATCTAGGATTAGCATATAAAGAAAATGGTGATATAAATAATGCTAAAGAGTCTTTTGAAGAAACAGTGAGGCTTAATAAAAAATATTATAAGGCTCATAAAAGCTTAGGTGAAATCTTTATTGATTTAGAAAAATATGAAAATGCAATTTTAAGTTTTAAAACAGCGATTAATATTAAACCTAACTATGGGGCAGCATACCATGCCATGGGAATTACATATGCTAAATTAGAGGATTATAATAGATCAGCAGAGTCTTTGACTAAAGCTGTAGACCTGCAACCTAAAGAATTCTTGTCTTGGTTTCACTTAGCTGAAGCTCACAATAAATTGAATGACTGTGAAGCTGCTAAGGAAGCTGCATTAGAAGCTATAGATTTAAAAAAGAATTTTGGTGGCGGTTGGTTTGAATTAGGTATTGCTGAGTATTGTGGCGGTAAAGGAAGTAAAAATACATCCATTAATCATTTTGAAAAAGCAAGAAATGATAGAGATTGGAGAAAAATGGCAGAATATGAAATTGACCGCGTTAGAAATCCTGAGAAGTATGAGGGATGATTAAGGCAGTTATTTTTGATTTAGATAACACTCTTCTTGATTTTGTAAAAATGAAGAAGGAAGCAGTGATGAGCGCTATTTCTTCTATGAAAGAAGCTGGTTTAGATTTGGATATAGACGGATCGTATAAAGAGATAATGGATATATACGAAGCGGACGGATGGGAAAATCAGGTAGTTTTCGATAAATTCTTAAAAAATAAAATTGGGTATGTAGATAATAAATATTTAGCTGCTGGAATTGTTGCTTACAGAAGAGCAAAAGAAGCTAATTTAAAAGCCTATCCAAATGTTCAGAAAACATTAAATCATTTACTGAAAAGTGGTATCAAACTAGCTATTGTTTCAGATGCTCCTAGCAGAGAAGCTTGGATGAGAATTTACTATTTAAATCTCCATCACTCTTTTGATACTGTAATTACATTCGATGATTCAGGAGAAAAAAAACCTTCTCCAGCTCCATTTAAGCTGGCGCTTGAGAAATTAGATTTATCTAAAGATGAAGTGTTAATGGTGGGAGATTGGCCTGAAAGAGATATGGTGGGAGCAAATAGTATGGGTATAAAAACTATTTTTGCAAAATATGGAGATTCTTTTGGCGTAAAAAATTCTGGTGCTAACTGGGATATTGAAGATATATCTGAAGTTGTCAATATTATAGATGAGATTAACAATGCTTAATCTTGGCGTTGATATTGTTGCAATTAATCGTATTAAATCTATCTTAAGTTCTGATAAGGGGATAAGATTTCTAAATAAAATATTTTCTCAGAAAGAAATAGCTGAATCAGAAGAGAAAGGAGACAAATCACAATATTTCTCTGGAAGATTTGCAGCTAAAGAGGCAATTAAGAAAGCTTTATCTTCTTGCGATGAGTCAGCTAATCAATCTTTTAAGTCTATAGAAATTTTAAATAGTAAAAGCGGAAAGCCTTATGTTTTAACTGAAGTTGATCAAGATATTAATATTTCTATCTCTCATGACGGGAACTATGCAGTAGCTTTTTGTGTAATAGATAAGTAGTTATGGATTATTTTGAAATAGAAGGAAAAAACCAGCTCTTTGGAGATATCACTGTTAGTGGAGCAAAAAATGCAGTATTGCCTTTAATGGCAGCATCAATTCTCAATGACCGAGCTTTAACGATTAATAATGTACCAAAGCTATCTGATTCAATGACAATGGGCAATTTAATAAAAGAAATGGGTGGAGAAGTTAGCTTTGATGTCTCTAGTATTACTATTAATCCACAAAATTTAAATATTCCTTATGCTCCATATAAACTTGTAAAAACAATGAGAGCATCTTTTTATGTGCTTGGACCATTAATTGCTAAGTTTGGAGAAGCAAAAGTGTCATTACCCGGAGGGTGTGCTTGGGGTCCCAGACCTGTTGATTTTCATATTGAAGGTATGAAAAAATTAGGCATAGATATAAGCTTAGAAGCAGGATATGTTATTGCAAAATCAAAAAAAATGATTGGTAATAAAATTGTATTTCCAAAGATTTCTGTTGGAGCGACTGGAAATGTATTGATGGCAGCCGTTTTGGCTGAAGGCGATACAGAAATTCATAATGCAGCAGCAGAGCCTGAGATTCAACAATTATGTTTGTTGTTAAATGAAATGGGAGCAAAGATATCAGGAATTGGAACTAACATATTAAATATTCAAGGCGTAGAAAAATTAGGTGGAGTAGATAGTATTGATGTGATTCCAGATAGAATTGAAGCAGGTACTTTTTTAATAGCTGTTGCCGCAACAGGCGGAAAAGTGACATTAAAAAATGTAGAACCAAAACATATGGAAAGCGTAATCGGTTTATTGCGAAAATCTAATATTGATATCGTAGAAGGTAAAGACTCTATAGTTGTCACTTCAAACGGACTAAATATTAAAGCTTGTAATATGGAAACTCATGAATATCCAGGTTTTCCAACCGATCTGCAAGCACAGTGGATGCTTTTGATGAGTTTAGCTTCAGGAAATTCAACAATAAAAGAAAACATTTATTTTGATCGTTTTACTCATATTTTAGAGCTAAATAGATTAGGATGCGATATTCATTTAGAAGAAGGTTGTGCAACTATTAAGGGTAATAGAAGCTTAATTGGTGCAGATGTTATGTCTACAGATATCAGAGCTTCTGCAGCATTAATTATTGCTGCTTTATGCGCAGAAGGTTCTACTAGTATTAGTCGAGTGTATCATATTGATAGAGGGTATGATAAAATTGAAGAGAAATTAGCAAAGATTGGAGCAAAAATAGTACGTAAGAAATAACCGAATTTGGGTTGTTTTTCTACGAATTCTTTATAGATTGTAAATCAAGTAATGAGAATTGTAATTATTGGTGCGG